>CAYXUU010000002.1:0-238630 GCA_964468645.1 uncultured Bacteroidales bacterium | reverse complement strand
AAGTCAACTATTTTACAAATATCTATTTTATCGGTATAACATGCCCCACATTGTCTTTGTCGTTCCGTTCATTCGTTCGTAACCGGACGCAATATCCACCCCACAGCCCCTTCAATTGCGACCGGCCACTCACTCATTCCCTCCACTCCAAACACAATACCCACCCATCAGTACTTCCAGCCAAGCTTTCTACGTCCCACTGGTCATCTCGAGCATAGCGAGAGACCTCCCAGCTACAACCATCCCTCCCTGGCCTCCCCACTCTCACTTTCCAACTCCATACCCATCTGCCATTTAATTTGGTATTTGATACTTGTTGTTTGGAATTTTAGATTAATTGATGTACTGCCTAATAAATAATGTGTTATCGGGAAGCCTCTTGACCTCAAGTTGCATAATAAATAAAAGACGTTTTACAGCGAGAGCCTGCGGAATATTTTTACGATAGGTTAAACATTATCAGTATTTCCTCTCATACACCGCAACAGAAAGATCATCAACAATAATGGGGTTTTTTCCACGATGCCAGAAATATATTAGCAGTTCATCCTGCTTTGTCCTGGGCCAGGGGGTCATGTAATCAAGGTTGATAAGGTTCCATTTGTTCAGCTCCATACTAAGATTCTCAATGTCGATGGACCTGTATTTATAATTTCCGCCTTTATGCTGAAAGGTAATGACAAGGCTCAGGGGATCAATTTTCGGATCAGAAACAGGATAAACCCAGGCCTCGATCCTCAGCCAGGCATGATCAGCGGATGTAATGTCAGCATAGGGAATCCTGATATTGGGAGAGAAAATACTGGCAGAGTCCATCACGAAAGCATAGCTGCCGCTGTGTACTATGTTGTCTGAAAAACAGGCTGCATTCCCTGATGAAAGATCCTCAAAATCAAGGATTATATCCTGAGTATTATTGTAATCTTCGGGGTTTTTAAATGTTTCCTCGTAGGTGAACGATCGTTCAACAAGAAGCAACTTCTTATCCTCTTCGGCTATACTTGTTTTTCCAAAAACCTTCATATAATAAGGCTTTGACATCCTTGACGGATGGATGACACCATGTAGTATCTGCCAGGTTTGAAACAGGTTCAGGCAAATCAGAAAGGTAAAAACAACACCGAAAATTATCCTGATATATTTCTTCTGCCGGCTCAGATACATGAGCAGGTAACCTGTTGGTAAGGCTAGAATGGTATAGGATTGAATTACATTCTTCTGGCTGAAAGTTTCACCGCCCCACCATGTTGACCAGCTGGAAACGATATAGAGGTTAATCAGGAAGAAAATAAACAAACCCCAGAAAGGAATCCTGTTTTTTCTGTAAAGGAAATAAAAGCCAATGATGGAAAAGATTAATATAGGTGTGTACAGCAACCATCCTTTTTGAAAGCTGAAAAGAAAATCTATGGTATGTGGATTTAAGAAATCAAAACCTTCACCTTTATTTCCTCCGTAGCTGTAAAAGAAAAATTTACCGGAGGAGAACTTATAGTAAAGCAGTTGAAGGGAACCAATGGCCAGAATAACCAGTCCAAGAACAATAACAAGCCATTTATATTTAACGATCAGGTTCAGTTTTTCCGTGAAAGATGTTTTATCATAAATTCCCCAGAGCACAGGAATAAGAATGCAGATCAACTCCGGTGGCCTGGCAAGAACGATTAATCCGATGACGACACCCAGGAAAATGGCAAATTTCATTTTAAAGGTTTCGTGCAATCTTTTGGTGAAGATCAGCAGGAGGGCATATAAAGTAAAAAGATAGTTGTGGTTCATGGCATTGGCACCATGAAACCCGTTATGGTAAATAAAATTGGTGCCCAGAATAAGGATTACCAGTATCAGTGCTGTAATATTATCCCTGAAATATTCAAGCAGAAAATACCGGATCAGAAAGATCCCGATGATGGTAACCAAAATGTTTTCAATAAGAATACCATATTGATAAGGGGCTGAAAACCCATCTGCAGGAAAGCCTGACAGCAAGGCAAAAATGTGTCCTCCAAAAAATCCCGGTAAATATAATACGGCCATACCCATCTGGTATCTCAAAACATAATCACCTGCCGGTGATTGGACTACCTGGTAGAACGTGGGTGTGTTGTTGTATTGTGAAATAATATCCTGAACTACTGAGATATTATGCAGTCCGAGATCATTATATATGAAAGTAAAAGGAAGATAAAGGTAATATCCAAAAACGTCCCATGATAAAATGTTTTCAGGCAGGTATGAAATATTGGCCAGGATAATCAACAGTCCAAGGCATGCAGCAATAAAAAAAGAAATCTTATTTTTCATTTGATTGTCTTTTGATCACAGCAATCAAAAGTAATCAATTCAATGTATATCTGGTTCAGTGCTTTTATAGATTTTTGAGCGAAGCACCCCTATTTTATTCAGAAAATAAATGACAGAAACATTTAATACCCCGATCGCATATACAAAACTATCGCGTAAATTAATTGATGAAGCTTCTTTAAAGTATTTTGTCGGGCAGGTAATTTCGGCGATTTCGTAACCGGCATAAAAAATCTGTGAAAGCATCTGATTGTCGAATACAAAATTATCCGAATTGATATTATAATTAACAGTCTGGAGCACTTCTTTTGAAAAGGCCCTGTATCCTGTATGGTACTCCGAAAGTTTCTGGTTCATCAGCCAGTTTTGGGTAAGGGTCAGGAAACGGTTCGAAACATATTTTATTAGCGGCATACCTCCTTTAAGAGCCCCTTTCCCAAGGATCCTTGAACCCAGGACAACCGGGTACAGATCGTTGGCAATAAGATAAGCCATGGAGTGGATCAGCTTTGGGGTGTACTGGTAATCGGGATGCAGCATGATCACAATGTCAGCGTTTAAATCCAGCGCGGTGTTGTAACAGGTTTTCTGGTTTCCTCCATAACCAAGGTTTTTCTCATGGACAATAATATGCCTGATGCCCAGTTTTTTCGCAACTTCAACAGTATTGTCCGGACTATTGTCATCAACCAGAATTACATCATCAACAATATCAAAAGGTATTTCATTGTATGTTTGTTCAAGGGTCCCTGCTGCTTTATAAGCAGGTAAAACAATTACTATTTTCTTCTTGTTTATCATTATTTTGATTGAGGATATTCGGGTACAAAATTAATTTATGATTATCAGTTATTCAAATTAATTATTACCTAGGGAATCCCGGATGTGCTCACGAGCAATAATTCTTAACATTTCGCTATCAGTCGTATAATATTTTTCGGCTTGAAGCTGTACGTTTCTATATGTTTCTGGATCGTTCCGAAGTTGATTCATTTTCTTATGCAATAAAATATATTCCAGATAGAGTTCAGGATGATCCTGATTAAACATATATGCTGCATCTAACTTTAACTGTTCTTCAGCAGTCCGGTTTTCTAAAATGGCTTTCTTCTTGATGCTCTTATACCAGCTCGTATCATTGCGTATCATATTCATGTAATGCTGTTCCCCGGTTAATATCAGGTATTTCTTGAAATCTTCCTGGTAAGTAAGATATGTTGCTTCTTTTAATAAAACAGACTCAAAAGATTGATTTGTAAGTAAGGATCTTTCTATCAGTTCATCTATCCATGGCTCATATTCTTTAATCGAGTTCTCCTTCTCTATCAGAACCTCATAATCTGATACAGGTGTATAATGGCGGTATAGTCTGTCGATAACACCCCATGATAATTTATAGAGGAACCTGTGGGTCATCATGATGATCACGATATCCCATTTTTCAATTTCGGCGATCAGGTTTTCCCTGTCAACCAGTTTTTCATTGTCATAGAAATCAGGGTAAACTTTGTTGCAGAAATACCAGAATTCATGATCATTAAATAAACTGTCGGGTAATCCCGTATTGAAAATATTCCAGTAATAGCTGTCGGCAATAACAAGAACATCAGGTTTGTTTTTACCCGAATCTGATGTGATCATGAACTCAGGATAAGCCATGGGTGGGTGGGGCAATTCAAATAAAAGGTTGATGGCAAGAGCTATGTCATCATCCGGATGCCTCAATGAATCAGTAATTTCCATGTTGCTGACTTCAAAATCTGGAATATCAATATCCCGTATTTGCTCTATATATTTTATCAGGGAATCAAGTGTATATTGCATTCCATAATTACTCCAGTGTGTTCCATATTTCGAATATAAGGGATATGAAATAGTATCTTTAATCAATCTGAAATAGTTATCAAAATCTATATGCCTTACATTTAATTCCCTGGCCTTTTCTGCCATTTTGGAATAATTTGTTTGCCCTGAAACACCCTCTAAATATTGATTAGGTATAAATTCAGGCAAGATCGTTGTTTTACCTGGTTCAAAAATCATGATAAGATCAATGCCCTTTTCCCGTTTCAGATATTCCTGGATATATTTCAAGCGTCCTATTAATCTGTCAACAGATCTGTCACCAAGATAGTCATCACCCTTGTATGCCCTGATATAATCGTATTCATATAAATTGTTTCTTTTTCCTGCAACAACTCCATCAGCATGCGTTTGATTAAAAAATGAATAATCAATCTGGTTGTATAGTCTAACAAGGGAATTTCTGAAACCAATATTTTCGTTGAGGTATTTTTCATCTTCTGCCTGAAAAGATTCATTAAAATATGATTGCCATGAAAATATGGGTTTTTGAACCGGAATGAAGTCTCCTCTCAAATTTGTTTCAGGAATAATATTAGTAAGTTTCTGTATAACAGCCGCAAATAGCAAAACCAGTACTAAAATAAATATCAGGTGTTTAACTAATATTTGATAAGTCTGATTCATTTCTATCTATTAAAGGCAGCTATTATTAAGTAATCAGTTTTGACAATTAAAAAGGTTACCTGCTTTTTCAAAGAAACCAAAACCATAACGATAAAGATTTGTTTCAGAAGCAAGAATAATAATGAAATCCTGTTTTAGTATTTCCTCTTTCAAATCAAAGTCTTCAATATGCAGTACTGAATCGAATTCAGGATTATGTGCCTGTTGAAAATAATACCAGAAGTTATTGTTATCAAAGATTTGTTGAGAATGAGCACTTCCAAAAATGTTCCAGTAATAACTATCCGCTATTACTGTTACATCCGGTTTTACAGTAATTGAATCTGCAATAAACCGCATTTTGGGATAGGCTAATTTCCCTTGGTTGATTTTAAAAAGCAAGTTCATACCATCCGCAACATCATAGTCGGTATCCTGGTACCTGCGAGAAATTTCAATGGTGTCAATATGTATGCTCATGTATTTCTGACCTGAAAGATTCTCCATATAGCCAAGTAGTGAATCAAGCGCAAAGTATACACCATAAAGGCTCCAGTGAATACCACATTTTGGCACAAGGGGATATGGAATTGTATCCTTCATGCTCAGGAACCATTGGTTAAAATCAAGCATATTAATACCCATTTCATGGCTTCTTTGTGTATAGTAGTCATAATTGGAAATGGTTTTTATTTCAGGGTTAAACCTGTCAGGAATATATTCAGGGTAATAGCTGGCTTTTCCCGGTGCGAAAGTCAGTATCATATGGACACCATGATTTTCCAGTGTATCCTGCAGGCTTTTTACCTGGAACAGTATTCTATTGATTGAGTCCTCACCCAGAAAATCCCTGCCAAGGTAACCCTTGATATAGTTTGTTTCATAGAGATAATTTTTTTTGCCTATAATTACCCAGTTTGCAAGAGCAGTGTCGAAAAGTGAAAAAGCAAGTTGATTATTCACCCTTACCAGGTAAGGCCGGAAACCAATATGATCTTCAATATAATTGTTGAACCCGGTCTGGAACTCATCATCGAAATATGCCCTGGTTGAAAACTCGGGTTTCCCTGCCAGGTCGTAGGAGCCCTTAAGCGGTTTGGTTTTAAAAATACCGAAGGTGCTTTGGACGAAAGGTAAAACCAGCATGAGAATGATCCCCAGAAAGATAATATGTTTCAACAGCTTTGCCATCTTCTAAAACCTGAAATAAATAAACGGATTAAAACCCTGGGATGTAATAGAGCTTAAACTGATAATAAAGAAAACAACTGAAAATATAGTTGCAGCGATGATTCCCGGTATTTTAGGATTATTATTAAGCACCCTGTCCTGCCAGGCTTCAATCTTTCCAATTCCACCATAAAACGAGAACAGGAACGCAAGGATTAATATGGTATAGAATTTACTGTCAAGTCTCAATATGATCTCTCCAAAATCAAAGGCAAACATCCTTCCAATATAATCTACGGCATAGGTGAGCGTTTCCGACCTGAAGAAAACCCACCCCACCAGGGTGATGATGAAGGTGATGATAATGCTTGGTATTTTACCAATACTTTTGTAAACTTTTAAAAGGAATATCCTGTCGGCAATGAGAAAGATGCCATGAAAGGCACCCCAGATCACAAAGTTCCAGGCAGCTCCATGCCAGAGCCCTGAAATAAGGAACACAAACCAGAGGTTGAAATAAAGCCTTCGTTTTGTGGACACCCTGTTTCCTCCCAGCGGGATATACAGATAGAATTTCATAAACCTTCCAAGTGTAATGTGCCATCGGCGCCAGAACTCAGATATACTTTGTGAGATGTAGGGATTATTGAAGTTTTCAGGGAACTTAAAACCAATCATACGCCCTATACCAATCGCCATATCAGAGTATCCCGAAAAATCAAAATAGATCTGAAAGGCGTAGGCAACAATACCTATCCATGCCAGTCCGGTCGATATCTCATCTGCCTGCATCACAAAGATCTTATCGACCTGTTCGCCCAGCACATTGGCAATCAGAACCTTTTTGGATAATCCGATAATGAACCTGAAAAAACCCATGATCCGGTTATCGACCGTTTCATTTTCCTTCCTGTCGGTGATCTGATCAGCGATTTCATTAAACCTGACTATGGGGCCTGCAATCAGTTGCGGGAACATAAGGATATACATCGCATAGTCGGTAACCCATTTCAGCGGTTTGTGGACATTACGGTAAACATCAACACTATAAGTAAGCTTTTGAAAGGTGAAGAATGAGATCCCGATAGGCAGGGCTACATAGATCCAGTCCATTGGTTTAAGTCCTATACCCTCAAGTATGGCATTAACATTGTCAACAAAGAAATTAGCATACTTAAAATAGGCAAGCAGGCCGATATTCAGTATCACCGAAAATGCCATAAACCATCTTCTTCCTTTCCTTGTCTTGGCATGGTACAGGGCTTTAACGATATAGAAATCAAGAGCTATCGAAGCGAGTACGATAAATATGAACTTTGGGGCGCCCCATGAATAAAACAGGATACTTGCAATGAGTACAAAAATATTTTTCAGCTTTCTGGGAAGCAGATAATAGATGATTAGAAAAAGCGGAAAAAAGTAGAGTAGAAATAAACTGCTGCTAAAAACCATAACCTGATATTTGTAAGGCGCAAATTTAAGGATATTGAGTGATAATTCGATAATCTGTTAAAACAAAACTTTTGAAGCAGGTCAGATGAGGCTAAAGCGGAATATTAGGATTTAAAAGGAAAATTCCATTGATATATTTTGAGCTTTTTGTTATCCTCAATGGAATTTCTGAAGTGACCTGATCGGCAATATCATTGAAATATGATTCATATTTCAATTCAATAATTATCTTTCGGTACTCATAATGTTTATTGCTCAATGTATTATTTCTTTTTGATATTGCATAATACTCCAGATCATTGTCGATAGTGATCCTGAAACATTTATCAAAAGAAAGATAATATCGTCTGGAATACCTATTCAACAGCGTTGGTTCCAATCCCATTACCTCATCAATAACCCAGAGTGGGAGATCAGAGGTTTTAAATAATTCAACGAGATAATCTGAATTGAAGTTCCTGTTCAATTGAAAATTGCTCAACGGGAAGGAAATTTTATTTCCAAGGTAGCCCTCTTTGATCTTGAATTCAAGCACGGGTTTTTTAATGTTACCCAGTAAATCACCATACCATCGTATCCTGAGTTTCTTCCGGTTGCTGTGCCCTTCAACATTACTGAAGAAAAAAGAAAGCCGGGGTGTATCCAGATAAATATTATTTACAAAACGCTGTTTGTATATTTCACGGAATGCTTTCCTGTGATTTCGTATGAATGTTTCCCCGTAACGCTGATCAATTACTTCAGATACGAATTTACGTTCATATCTGTAATTCTTCGGGAATTTATCATTGATATTCACCCTGGTAGTATTAGCAATTAATACTGGTTGCTATTAACAAATGTAATTTTAAAGTCTTTGCTAACTTCCCTTAAACGGGTTTTGCATTCCTGTATTTGTTTGGGGTTCCTGGTGTCGATAAAGAAGGAGGCTTCGAATAAACCTGGCTGATCATCAAACCTTTTAAGATCGACTTTTTGGAAAACCTTGTTGAGAAGAGCGGTAATTTCGTTGAGCTGTATTTCATGCGTACCGTCATTTGTAATGGTAAGAAAAAGATTCTGATGCACTTTTTTACCACGGAGAAAGTACCTTGCCCAGATAATGATCATTGCTACAGCAAAGGCAATTAACACGATTATAGTTTGATTGGCCCCAAGGCCTAGACCTATAGATATTGCAAAAAACAAATATCCCAATTCCTCGGGTTCTTTTATGGCAGCCCTAAACCTGACGATGGAAAGCGCTCCAACCAAACCCAACGATAGGGCGAGAGAGGATTTAACAATAGAGATAATCAACATCGTTGTGAATGCTATGATCATAAAATTGGAGGCAAACATTTTCCTGTTCGATAAACTTTTCGCGCATTTTGAATAAGTCTTTTCAAGAATAAAAGAAAGGATTATGATTACAACAGCATTGATTAAAAAATCGGTTATTGAGATTTGTGATTCTTCGGTTATTAGAAATTTCTGAAATAATTCCCACTTGTTGTTCATAACAGTCGACAGTAATTTTATATAAAGGCCAAAGATATATTAAATTTAAGTAATGTAATTTTCTCAATAAAATAATTCACCGACATTAAATTTTGAACCATAAATAGTGTCTCTGTCTTTAATTAATATTGAGTTCAACTCAAGAATATAATCATTTGAACTGGAAACAATAGTAGTATTGTTCATGATCATTCGTGAAGGTCCATATTCGGGTTTTTTCTGAAATAACGCAATCCCATAATTGCATTCGGAAATAGTGCAATTTAAAATGTTTAGCTTACTTAAATCTTTTGAGGCCACACCAATATTTGCACTATCAATCCTGACATCTTCAATAAAAAGAAATGACTTTTCCCCGCCACTGATTCCCTTATCTCCAATATCATTGATGCTACAATCCTTTATCAATATTCTACTGCCTGAAAAATCAATTGCATCATTTCCAATATTTGTAAATGATGATCCGGAAAGCTTTCCTTCGCAGAAATCCGAATCAAAGCCATCTCCATAAATGTGATCAAAACGGCACCCTTCAATGATAAAATTAGATCGAATAATATTCAAAGCGTCTTCACATTGATTATTTGAAAAGGAGCAATTTAACAGATTAACTTCTGACTCATAGAAGTTTACACCTCCGGTTTGCTCCCATCCTATGTAATTAAGATTATTAATGTTGTGAAAGGCCGTGTAAGAAACTATTGATGGTACATTGGTGGTTAATACCGAGAGGCCGAAATTGGTTGAGTCCAATCCGTAAAAATAAACAGAATCATTTTCTTTTCCATTTATGGAGAATGGAGAGAGGGATATTAACCCTGCAAAGCCTGCCAGTTCAATTTTTGCACCGGCTTCAATCATGATCCGGTAACCGGCAGGTATCAGGTATAAATCATCGATTAAATGATTGGCCCTCATAAACCGGATCGTTTTTTGCTTTTTATCAATGACAACATTTGATGTTTGTAAGGAATCAAATCCTTTATCCCCGAGTAATTGTCTTGGGGATTTTCCCCCGGGAAAGGGCCAGGGATATATCGGCACATTATAGGTTTCAAATCTGCCATTAACTATAAAATACAATTGCTCCCTGGCGCCTTCGCAGTGTATGATGTTTTTACCTGGTTTTAAATAGGATTCCCTATATGGTAAAATAAGCAGTTCGGGATGTATAAAGTAATCTATCCTGTTTTTATTACCCGATCCAAGAACTGTTATGGTATATGGTGAGTAGTTAAAAACAGTAACGGAATCAACATGCTTCTCTGAATAAAGATAAGCCTCTATGAATTTCTCAGGTATGGATGGATGAAAGACGGTGTCGTATTTTATCGAATCCCGGGTCTCAAATAAATGAAAATACTCGTGTGAAGTGATTCTTGGCGCTTCACTTTTTAACAGTGGAAGATTTTGTCTGATATTCTCAGCGTTCTGAAGGATGAAGTTAGGATCATATGTAATACCTGGAAATTCTGTGTAAAGTATGTTTGTTAAACTATCGAATTCATTTTGGTATTCATTTATGAATTCACTTATAAAGCTTGAATCAGAATAATGCGCTAAATATGAAAGATAGGAATGAAATATCAATGAATCGCGGAATAAATTCATTATCTGCATATTGAACTTCTCAACCAGTGACAATTGATCAGGATTAAATAGCCCTGTTGTCGCCCTGTTAAAACGATTAAATATTCCTGTTTCGGTATAACAGTCAAAGATTATGGGTTCCAGTTTACAGGTTATTGGATTAAAATAGAACCTCTGGTTGTGCCAAACAAGGGAATGTGTTGCACTGAGAATATCAGTTAATGCAAGATATTTACCCATAGCATTTATATCAAAAATTGAGGATGGCTTTTCTAATCCCCATTTATATTGATACATCAGATCCTGACCGATTTTGAACTGATTTATCCTGACTGAGTCTTTTAGTGTAGTGTTTAGTTTAAAAGGTAGTATTGTAGCAGCAACATAATATGGTAAATCATGATAATCAACTAATCCTGTCTCCAGCACATTACGGATCCAATATTGATCTTCAGAAAATTTAAGTATAGGCCCATCCCGTTTATTTCGGGATTCGATAAGGTGTTTTTCAAAATGTTCTTCCACAGCATACATGCCAAGATTATTATGGTTAAAATGAACCGGAATAAAAAAATACCTGGTAGTTAAAACACCCTCACGATCAAAGAGTTTATGTGCAATATATTCAGCCATTAAGCCTCGTGTGTCAGGTGACTGTATCGAAAAAGTGCGTAGTTTTTTCCATGCAAATTCTTTATTTAATTTAATCCTGAATGACCATTTAGTTCCAATTAAGTGATCCATTAAATCACCCTTAAGTCTTATCCTTGCAGGTTTTACCAGGTTGGAGTCTGATACAACAGCGTTAACCCAGTCATTATCTTCAGTTAAGAGAATACCTAATTCAAAAGCTTGAATTCTCTTGAAATTTAAAATTCTAAATGCTGGTTTATCAACAAATATTCTAAGGTGATCACCTGTAAATACAGGATAGGGCTTCGATTTATATCTGGTGATTTCTATATCATCAACAAAAATAGGAATGGTATCCTTATTCCATATATATATTTTTACCAGTGAATTGGAGATGTCAGGGGGAATTGTAATATTTGATTCAAATGTACTCCAACCATCAGCGTTGTATGAAATGAAATTTGAACAGCCATGGTATATACTGTGTTCCGGTAGCTCAATAATAACCAATCCGGAGTTTTGAGGGCCTTTTTTCTTATACCTGACAAGAATGTAATCATCACCTCGGATGTCGTTGAATTCACAACCAAAGCTATAAGGATAATCAGCAGCACTCAGTTTAGCTGAATATTCACCCGAATAACTTTCTTCATTTGTTCTGGGATAATATCCGACAAAGGAAATCTTGTCATTATTAGACAACATTTCCATATTTTGCCCAACGCGCTCGGCATCACATATGATAGGCTTATTATAAGGCACTTTAATTTTGTTTTCACAAGATGTAAGCATCAGAAAAAAAATGAATAATGTGAGAGATAAAGTTATTTGAAGAATGATTCGAACGCTCATGGCATACCCCGAAAATAGTAATATTCAAAAATAAGTACTTTATCTTATTCTATAGAAGAAATAAAGATATTTAAACTGAGTTGGTAAAACATTTTATAACTTTATATCGATACTCAATACTGATATTATGAAAAGAAGCATATTGATATTATTTTGTGTTTTTCTTATCAATATGCTTTATTCCCAGAATAACTTTCTGGTTTTCGGTGGCGATTACAATGATATGGGAGCTTCATTCTGTATAACACCAGAAGGGGATTTTATAATTGCTTCCAATGTACGGATTAACCAGACCGATAGCGAAGACATAAAAGTATTCAGGATAAACCAGGATGGATCCATTATCTGGGAAAGGGTATTTGGTACTTCTCTTGAAGAGGAGGTGCTGGATATTGAACCCGCTGGGGATAATAGCTACATACTTGTTGGACATGAGTTTTATGGTAATTATGGAGGAAATGATGCTTACCTTTTTAAGATTGATAATAACGGGTATGAAATATGGCATAAATATCTTGGTACCAATTGTCAGGATATGGGTTTTGCTGTTAAACCTGTAAATGATGGTTATTGTGTGGCAGGATTTTCACGCGGATATGGTTCCTTTAGTATTAAGGGTGATGTCGTTCTATTCAAAACAAATGATATTGGTGAAGAAATTTGGGTCAGGAATTTCGGCACAGACCAATCTGTCGATTACGGTTTTGACGTTATAGAAGCTATTAACCGGGATAGTTACATTATTGTGGGCACCATCAGTGGATTTTATACCTGTGTGCAGGATGACTTCCAGTATCATGATGCAAATATTTTTATGGCGGAAGTTGATGTAAATGGAAATAAGACATGGTGCAAGGAATTTGGCGGGATTCATCATGATTTTGGCTATATGGTGAAGGAAGGCCGTGATCAGAGCTATTATATAATAGGATCTACACAAAACAAAGGTGCCGGCAGTTTTGATATGTTATTGATAAAAATTGGACTTGATGGCGAAATTATTTGGGAGCAAGCCTATGGAGGCATTCATTATGATTATGGAAAAGCCCTTGACATTGATACCATGAATAATGTTTTTTTAACAGGGACAACAAAAAGCTTTGGAACTCAAAATTCTGCCGACATTATTGTGATTAAAACTGATTCTGATGGAATTGAGCATTGGAATACCGTTATTGGAGGAGAAGCATATGATGAGGGCAATTGCATACTGGCGACTGATGATGGGGGGTGTGCTGTTCTCGGATCAACCCTGAGCTATGGGAATGGCTATAGTGATATCTTGTTTGCAAAGCTTGATAGTAATGGAAATCTTATGCCATTTACTTCAATGAATGACCCCCTTGATCAACAATTAGTATTGGTGTATCCAATCCCATCTACTGGCAGGGTTATTTTCAAATTTGCAGATGATATTACTGCTGAAAAGAAACAATTAGTAATTACCGATTTAACGGGGAGAATACTTAAAAATATATCTCTTGATGGAGTCGGTTTTTATGAACTTCATAAAGAAAGCCTGCCTTCTGGTATATATCTTTATTCAGTTACTGCTGGAAATAAGTATTTGGTAGCCAGCGGGAAACTCATTTTATATTAATGTTCTTGTTGTCTTGTGTCAGCAATAAAGAATCCAGATTATGAAATCCCCAGGTTAATTCCCTGGATAAAAGCTCATATCTCAGAATCAAAACATCATCTTCCGGATCATTATGTATGCCACTTGCCAGGAATTGTATTCCATCATCAGATTGCTGATCAAAACTTTTAGAAGTGTCTCCGAGAATACAAATGACATTAATTCCCCTGTTCTTGACTTCGATGAGCATCGGATACACAATATTATTGAAGTTTGTATTTGTCGAATCACAGTTGGCGTTCCAATGCTTAAGATCACTATGGGCAATTAATCCGCAAATTGGTAATCCTGGTATGCTATTCCATAAACAATGGTGCATTAATATTATCAAATGACTCGACTTTTGTATTGTATCACATACATTTTTAATAATTTCAAATTGATCTTCTATTTGTTCACATTCGATAGGTACCAGTGTTGTATTGATAATTATTGATGTAATGTTATTCTGATAATGTGCATAATATGTTTTCCTGCCTGATATTTCTTCAATCCATTCAAGGTTACCGTGTCGTGCATCATGATTGCCAAGCGCCCAGTAGGTGTTTGGATCTGAGAGATTAAACAAACTATCTATATAAGAAAGTGTAGTATGTTTCATCAATGTTTCACCACAGAGATCGCCACCCAGCCATACACCTTCATAGGGTACTAAGTCAAGTTTTTCAATTCGCTCATCAACTCGGTCTCCCCCACCTGTATAACTTTTAGTATGTCCGAGAAAAACATATTGCTTTATGTTATCAAGAGGGTTTTCTGACTGCGAAATAACTACATTCGGATTAGTTAGTAAGAACGATAAGCAAAGAAGGATTGCAACTATAAATCTTCTCCTGAGAATCAGGTTGCTGGCATATTTGCTAATTCTACTTTCAGGCATGGAGCAACAATAATTTTATCCAAGGTATAAAAATATAAAAAACATGAAATAATTGCTGAAACCGGTGATCATACTTTTAAGGCTTTTTTAATAAAGGGAATACTTGCAATAAGAATAAAATTATTTTTAAACTTTCCGGGAAATAGATAATATATAATCAGAAATACCGAAAAAAATAGAAGAGGGACATACTATAGCTAAAAATCTTGAACTGGAAATTTTAATTTGAATTATACTTAGAATCATCTGATTTGTAAACAATCTGATATCAATAAGATGCGATGTTCAATATTTCTGTAATTTTGCTCCTCAATTTATAAAACATGTTAAGCGATAAAACAATTGCAGTTGTTGTACCAGCCTTTAACGAGGAGAATCAGATAGAAATGGTAATAGCCACAATGCCGGAATTTGTTGACAGGATAGTTGTTGTTAACGATAACTCAACTGATAATACAGGTAATGTGGTAGAGAACTTAATTGATAAAGACTCCGGGACTACGATGAAAATTACCAATGGCTGGGATAATGAAAAGCATACAAAATACAATGTGGCTAATCAGGTTCTTGCTAAGCTAAATAAAGACGAAATAAACCAATTTGTTAAATCAGAAGTATACAACAGGAACGAGGAGGAGGAGCGCGTAATTCTTATTAATAACCTGGAGAACAGAGGAGTTGGGGCAGCAATAGCAAGAGGGTATAAATGGTGTAAGGATTTTGGAATTGATTGTACTGCAGTTATGGCAGGTGACGGGCAGATGGATCCGGATGAACTTGAATCAATATGCAGACCTGTTGTTGAGAAAGATATTGACTATGTTAAAGGAAACAGGTTAATACATAAAAGTTCACGGTTAGTAATTCCAAAAGTTAGGTTTCTTGGTAATTCCATTCTTTCGATTTTAACAAAGGTAGCATCGGGATACTGGCATGTATCGGATACACAAACCGGTTATACAGCTATCTCAAAAAGTGCACTTAATGCCATTAAGCTCCACAAGATATATAAATCGTATGGAATGCCCAATGATATTCTTGTTAGGCTGAATATTGCTATGTGCACAATCAGGGAAGTTGAAATTAAGCCTGTTTATAATGTTGGTGAAAGCTCAAAAATGAAAATATTTAAAGTTATCCCCAGAGTTTCATGGCTATTGATCAAAGCTTTTTTCAGAAGGCTATGGGTAAAATATTTATTCAGGGATTTTCACCCTTTGTTTTTACTTTATAATTTTTCTTTTCTGTTATTTTTTCTGAATCTTCCATTTTTTATTGAGATTGCACGGAATTTTTTTAGAACAGGTGTTGTATCTGCTAACAGTACATTGATTGTTTTTATGTTCATGTTTATTATGGGATTTCAGGCATTCCTTTTTGCAATGTGGATGGATATCCAGGATAATGAAAGACTTAATAAATGATACTGCCGTCCTTATGAGTAAAGATCACTACATTATCAATGCTTTGGGTCAGATTCCCAGGATGCTGGGATATCTTGACCGGCGTAAGGAATCACCAACATATGGATCTTTTGACAGAAATTACTGGCAGTACAGGGCAATTGATTTCTCCGGCGCGAGTTACCAGATGCTTGGTTTATCCCTTGCTTTGATATTTAAAAACAAATACCCCGGTAATCAATATTATCAGAATGAAATAATGGCCGAATGGAGTATTGCCTCCTTACATTACCTCTCTCGTATTCAGAATTACAATGGAGGTTTTAATCATTTTTATCCATATATAACAAGTATGGCTGTTGTGGCATTCCCTGTTTATGCAGCAACTGAAGCGTATATATCGTTGGAGGAAATAATTGATCCTGCCCGAAAAAGTGAACTTTTAAAGATGTTTAAGAAAGCAGGGAACTGGTTGATGGGAAATTCAGACCTTGAAGTTACCAATCAGGAAGCAGGAGGAGCTGTTGCTTTGCTTAATATTGCAAGAATTTTGTCAGATACAAAGTATGAAAAAACTGCATTTGACAAAATTGACAGGATTCTCAGCAAGCAGGATCAGGAGGGTTGGATTTATGAATATAAGGGGGGGGATATTGGATATTCAACAGTTTGTTTAGATTATCTCGCCAAGTTTTACCAGAAAACCAACTCCCAGGATGTAAAGCATGCAATTGATAAATTGCTGGGATATCTAAAGTATTTCATTCACCCAAATCATACCGCAGGCGGGGAATATGCCAGCAGGAATAATGAGTTTATTATTCCCAGTGGTTTTGAAATCATGGCACCTGCCAGTAGCATTGCCCGGTCAATTGCAGACAGTAATCTGAAAGGTTTGAGTAGTGGGGAACTGCTCAACTCATCAGACTTTGACCAGGTTTATCTTGCCCTGAACCATCCAACCTTTCTGCAAGCCTTTGATGCTTTCGATCGAGAGGAATCATATGATACATATACAATTTTGCCGGCTTGCTCATCATTTGAGAAATTTTTCAGGAATGCCGGTATGTATGCAATGGCCAATGATAAATTCTATTTGGTTATGGGTTGTTCAAAAGGTGGGGTGATCAGATTATATGATAAACAAAATGGGGGCCTGGTTTTCTCAGATCCCGGTTATACGGGATATGACTCTAAAAAAGTGATAAGCAGTCAGCATATGGATCCTGAAAGGATTATCAATCATTCAAATTCAAATCCTAAAATTAACGTTGGTGGTGATTTTTGCAAAGTCAATTATACCTATATGTCTGTTAGCAAGTTCATACTTTTCAGGGCCTTTATGTTAATGATAAGTAGATTTCCATTCGTGCATACAATGGTTTATAAATTTCTTAGAAAAACTGCTATTACTGGTTCAAAAACTGTGAAAGTAAGTTTTAAAAGGCAGTTGTTTATCAGTGATGATGAAATTATTATTGACGATGAAATTAAAAATCCAAAGAAAGTTCTTGATAAACTGTTTTCAAATGATTTTCATACATCTATGTATGGTCAATCTAAGGATTTCTTTCAACCACAGAATGCACACACATTGTTATCAAACAGGGATATTCAACTGGAAAAACTTTCTGATACTGGATCAATAAAGATCAAAAAAAGTCTGATGTTCAGAAATAATTCATGGGGGAAGCAGTTAAAGATCATAGCGGGTAATGAATCAAGATAATACAAGCAGGCTAAAGAAAGTAATCAGAACAGGATTATGTAACAGGTGTGGTACCTGTGTGGGTTTATCGGATGGCAAAATACAGTTTAAAAATAAGCTTAAAAATTATATTCCTGTTATTGAAACTGATCTTGATCAGGAAACTGCTGAAAAGATATATCGCACATGCAGCGGAAAAGGATTTGACTTTCCAAAATATCGAAAGCTGATTTTTAATAGTGATAATAATTTCCACACCTACACAGGATCATACAAGAATATATATATAGGATACAGCAATGATCATGAGATAAGAGCAAACTCGGCAAGTGGTGGAATCATAACTCAAATCCTGTTATGGTTACTTGAGCACAAGAAAATTGAAGGTGCGGTAGTTTTAAGGATGTCAGAGGAAGAACCCTGGCAGTGTGAGCCATTTATAGCCACGACACCTGAAGGGATTATTGATGCAGCACAAAGTAAATATATTATCAGTTCTGTAAACGAAATACTGACAGACATAAGGGATTTTAAGGGAAGATTAGCCTTTGTCGGACTCCCAGGACAGATACAATCAATAAGGATGCTTCAGGAAATTAATGACCCATCTGTAAAAAACATCAAATATATTTTTGGCCCTTTTTACGGTAACACCCTTTACTTCAGCGCTATTAAAAGCTTTCTCAGGACAAATGGGGTTAAGGATTATAAACAAATTAAAAAACTCTATTTCAGATATGGTGAATGGCCCGGGCATATCAGAATTGAACTGAACAACGGTAGGGTAATTCAGTTGAGAAAGTTTCTTGCCAATTACCTCATCCCTTTTAATATTTTAAATAACAGTTTACTTTGTACGGATTATATGAATGAGTATGCAGATATTTCTGTAGGGGATGCATGGGCTCCTGTTTATGAGGAACGAGGTAAGGGATTTTCGCTGGTTTTTAGCAGAACGGAGTCAGGACAAAACATACTTGATGAAATGGCCGAATCCGGAATTATTTCCATTGCACCAGAGACTGAAGAAAAAGCGATAGAAATGCATTCTCATGGAATAGACCTGAAAAAACGGGGTGCATTTATTCGGTTTAAATATCGGAGGCTCTTAGGTCTGGCAAATCCGGAGTATGGGTATAAAGTTACCGGAATTTCGGCAGGTCGTCATTTATTTGAAGTTATTCTCGATATTTTGTTCCTGGTGATGAATACCAGGTTATCTAGATATATCGTCGAGAGCTTACCAAACAAATTTGTTGGTTCGATTTTTGAAAAATACCGGACATGGTGGAAAAAAGGAACCTATAATGTAAAAAGGAAAAGTCTTTAAGATGGTTAAAAGAGTTAGTTCCTTCTTTATAAAATTTATTATATCTGCTGGTATTCTGTTAATTATTTTTAGCAGGATTAAGTTCAGTTTTGAAGAATTTGTTACAACAATTGAGAATATTAAACCGCTGTATTTTATTATAACATTGATTTGTGTTGTTGTTGTTCTTGCAATAAAAACTTATCGATGGAAGCTGATTATTGCAAATCTGGGTATTCATTATAACTACTGGCATGCATTCAAGGCCTATTTCTCATCATTCACCTTTGGCATTATTACACCTGGCAGATTGGGTGAATTTGTGAAACTTTATAATCTTCGTGAAGATACCTCAATTGATAGCTTAAAAGGATTCAGTACCGTTTTATCCGACAGGTTGTTTGATCTTGTATTCCTTATGTGGTTAGGATTATCAGCATTATTATATTTTTATTTTCAAGACTTTGGTTCTCCCGGATTGAAGATTCTATACCTGATCTCTGCACTGGTTGTGATGATTGTTTTCTTCGTTATTTTTAGAAAAGCTACCCCATGGCTTATAAAAAAATTAAATCCTGAATCCAAAACAGCTAAACTTCTGAAGTTTGTTTTCAATTGTTTTGCGATACTATCAAACAAAAGTTCCATAGTACTCTGGTTAGTAACATTGATAGCTTATGTTATATTTTATTTTTCTCTAGATTCAATATTCTATGCTATCGGAATCAGGCTTGCATTCTTCGATGTAGTAATGATTTTCAGTGTCATAAGTATTATATTGCTGATGCCAATCTCTGTCGCTGGCTTTGGAACACGTGAAGCTGGATTGATTCTTCTTTTAGGCCTGTATCATATTTCGCCCGAAACAGCGATTACCTTTTCTGTCATACAATTTATTGTGTATTATATCTGGGGAAGTATGCTGGGTGGCTTTTTCCTTTTGATCTCACCTATTCCTTTTAACACGATGGTAAAAGATATTAAAAAGATAAAAAGGATGTTGTTCTGATATTAATCCTTTCGCTTGATATCTTCAATTCTATTATAGACCGCGTCATAATCAGGAAATTCAAGGTATTCATAAAACTCAGCAGTAGGTTTTAGCTTTAGGAAGGTTTCCCAATATGCTTCTTTAGTCATGGCGACATAATGTATTGCTCCGTATTTGTATTTCCTGATCTGGAATAGATTATGACTTATAAACAGGGCAATGAACAAAAAAACAATGATTAATTTTAGTGGTTTTGGTTTTTGAAGTAGCCAGCCAAGTAAGGCAGCCAGAGGTATTGCGAGTATAGCATATGAATCAATAAAAGCCCTTGCTCCATAACTCCCTCCAAACCACCAGAAACACCAGCTTGCCAGAATGTATGTATTAACGATAAGGAATAAAGAAACAGGTAATATTGCCCCTCTGACTTTCTGATAAAGAAAAGGAATTCCAAGTAAAGGAAAGATCATAACCGGTGTATAAAGGAACCATCCTTTTCTGTAACTGAAAAGGATGTTTGATATCTCCGGATCATTAAAAAAGAAATGAGCATTTTCACCATATGAAAAATAAATAAAATTACCGGAGACTAGTTTCCAATACAGAAATTGTGGTATCCATATTATAAATGCGCCGGCAATTATTAGCAGTAAATATGTAGGTTTATTAAGTAATAATAATACTTTCGATTTAAGAGTGCGTAAATTGTAAATGCCCCAGAAGATGAATATCAGGACTACTAAAATATTTGAAGGTCTGATTAATACGATTAATCCAGCCAATATTCCTATCCCAATAGATCTCAGAATGGTTATCCGATTATGCCATTTTATTGTAAGATAAATAAATACCGATATCAATGAAAAACTGTATGCATGCGACATGGTGGCCTCAGCGAGAAGATAGTGTAATAGATTAGTTCCAAAAACGATGAGGATCATAGTCAATGCAGTGACGACCTGGTTGAAATAAATACTCAAGGTCTTTCTGAGAAAATAAAGCCCTACCGCAAAATAAAATATGCTGCTTAACACAAGGAAGAATTTATATGGCGAAGTATAACCATTAGATTCATAACCTATTACAGGTGCTGTAGCATGAGCAGCAAGAAAAAATGGAGAGAAAAGCAATGATAATCCATAGGTTGTTTGAATTGTTCTGTACCCTTCAGGACCATACGCAAACCATATTTTTCCTCTGAGCTTATCAATGTTTGCTGGTACATATTCGAGTGTTAAATCATGGTAAACAAAAACTGCAGGCAGGTAGGTATAATAACTTAATACATCAGAGACGATTACTTTATCAGATTCATTCCATAATCTGAGATTAAGATGTACGATAACAATAGTAAGCACGATCAGTATGCTTATAGTCCTGGCCAGATTCTGATTAAAATACTTCTGTAAAAGTTTTGATGCTGATATGGCCTTGTTAATCCTGTGAAAAGTATTAATTATACAATCGAATTGTTTTTTTGGATTAAGTATCATCCAGTGTATATATTTAAATATTATTTACTCGATGGTAAAATTAAGGAAAGTTAGCCAAGGATTATTAATTGCTGCTGAAATTAATTAGAGTCTGTCCATAAAGTCAGGAATTTTTCATCAAAGCACCAAATTTCAAAAAACAAATGACAAATAATATTCAATACTCAATGATTAAAATCACAAACATACTTTTAATAAACTGATATTCTACGTTTTGGTCATTTTATATTTGGATTTGGAATTTGTTTGATTTTTGGAATTTGTTATTTGGAATTTGCCGGTTATTAAAGCGTTACTTTATAGACAGACTCTAAATAGTTTATGGTTGACTCACAAAAATTAACCTGTTAATTCTCTCTTGCCTTCCTGACTTTCCTGTCCAACGCCTCAACATCCGGCTCATCCAGCAACTTATAAAACCTTTCTGTAGGATAAGATTTGCCAAATGTTTCCCAGTAAGCATCTTTGGTCATTGCTGCCCAGTGTATGGCACCGTGATAAATCTGGTTGGTTTGAAATATATTGAGGTATATAATAGCGAAAATCAATAATCCGGAAATCAATTTTAATATAAATTTTCCGGAGAACGCCCATGATATAATTGCTGCCAGCGGAATGGCCATGATCCCATAAATATCAATAAATGCGCGGTGGCCGAAACTGCCGCCAAAGAACCACATGTACCATGAAGAAATAATGTAGGTCGTCAGGATGAGTACAACAACAACAGGGATTATCTTACCACGTAGCCTTTTAAACATAAACGGGATTCCAAATACAGCAAATAGCATTAGGGGCGTATAAACAAACCAACCCTTCCGGTAACTGAACAGCACATTGCTCACCTCCGGGTCATTGAAGAAAAAATATGCTTCGTCCCCATAGGCGTTAAAGAAATAACTTCCTCCATAAGCCTTCCAGTAAATAAGCTGCGGTACAACTATCAGAAGTGCAATTACAATTAATAATATGGTTTGCGGAAATGATTTGTAAAAAAGGATAAATCGCTTTTTAAGATCTCCAATGCTTCCCACATTCCATAAAAGATACAGTATAAGGATAATTACATTTGGCGGGCGGATCAGAATGATCAGGGCTGAGATCAATCCCAGGATAAGTGAACTCCTGAAGCCCGGTTTCTTAAGCCAGTTTTCGAGTAAGAAGATAAAAACAATGATCAGTGAGAAACTGAAAATATGGCTCATCAGCGCTTCAATAAAAGTGTAATAAAGAAGGTTGGTGCCAAAAAGGATGGCGACCATTGTAATGGCAACAATGTACGGTTTAAAGTATTTCAAAAGAAGCTTTCTCAGGTAAAATAATCCAAGCCCCAGATAAAACACCGAACCCATTAACATGGCGATGGCATAGGGTGTAGTATAGCCATCTGCCTCAATGCCTGAGATTAAAGCAAGCAGATGCCCGATGAGGAAAAATGGCAATGCAGCAATTGCCATACCCATGGTATATGAAACATGTGGTTTGCCTGTAGGACCAATCTTATACCACACTCTGTCACGTAAATTTTCCGTACTGTTAACCCATTTAAAATCCAGATCCTGGTAAATAAACAATGCAGGTAGATAGGCATAATACTCCTTCACATCCGACCTGAATACATTGGTGGTGTCTTTCCAGTATTCAAAATCAACATGCAGATATGTAATGATGATCAAACATACCCACATTGTTGTTTTTGTGGGATTTTTAATAAACAGATATTGCCAGCAACGGGAAGCAGTTATCCAGGCAATTAGGCTTTTTATATATGATATGGTTTTTGCCGGGGACATATTTATAGTTTAGGGTTAAATGGTTTAATTATCTTTATAGGTTGGCATAAACAGTTCAACAGTTCAACCTTTCAACAATCAAAACTCTATCTTATCATCAAACCTGTAATTATTCAACCCATTTTCCCTTTCTATCTTTTCGCAATCCGTTTCAATAATAAATCCTGAGATCGGTTTTTCAAAATCGCCCTGTGAAATACCAAGGGATTCATCCGCATAAACTTTTTGCATATAAAGTGCCCAAATAGGCAGGGCCATATTTGATCCGGCTCCTAATCCAAGGGTTCTGAAGTGGATACTTCGCTCTTCACCGCCAACCCAAACTCCTGTTGTAAGATCGGGAGTGATACCCATAAACCAGCCATCAGACTGATCATCGGTAGTACCGGTCTTGCCGGCAATGGGATTGTTAAGCTGATAGGTATATCTTAACCTGACACCGGTACCATAGGAAACTACCCCTTTTAAAAGTTCAAGCATAAGATAAGCGGTCTGTTCGTTCATAGCTTCATTCTTTTCCGGAATAAACCGTTCGATCACATTGCCATGCTTATCTTCGATGCGGGTCATAAAGATGGGTTCTACATATACCCCTTTATTGGGGAATGTATTCATGGCACCCACCATCTCATAAAGTTCAAGGTCAGCTGAACCCAGGGCGATGGAATATACCTCCGGAATATAACTTTTGACACCCATCTTCTGAGCAATCTTTTTTACAGATTGTGGTGAATAGCGTTTAATAAGATGCCCCGAGATCCAGTTATTGGAAGTTGCAAGGGCATACTTCAGGGTGATCTCTTCACCTTTATATTTTTTAGCTGTATTCTTAGGCTCCCATGTCGTTCCGTCGTAAAGCTCAATAATGGGTTGGATATTGGGCATTTTACTGCATGGGGTTAGTTCCCCTGCCTGCATGGCCAGTGTATAAAGGAACGGTTTGAAGGTTGAGCCTACCTGGCGTTGTGCCATGGTTACATGATCATATTTGAAGTACCTGTAGTCGATACCTCCTACATATGCCCTGACATACCCTGTATGCGGTTCCATCGACATCAGGCCGGCCTGAAGGAAAAACTTATAATAGCGAAGTGAATCCATTGGAGACATCACGGTGTCTATGTCACCTTCCCATGAAAATACGGTCATCTCAACAGGAGTATCAAAGCTCAGTTTAATCGAATCCATTGGAACCCCTGCATTTCTGAGTTTCCGGTACCGTTCAGTACGCTTCATCGAAAGTTCCATGATCTTCTCCACCTCCTGGTCAATGGAATCACTTTTAAAAACAAAGGGTGCCTGTGTATAACCCTCCCAGTGTTTATTAAATGTTGGCTGAAGATATCCTGCAAGGTGTTCGGTTACCGATTCTTCGGCATATTGCTGCATTTTCGAATTAATGGTTGTATATATCCTCAATCCATCCTTATAAAGGTTGTATGGTGTGCCATCCGGTTTGTTGTGATTCTTGCACCATTCCTTTAGCTCCCCCCTCAGGAATTCACGCAAATAGGTGGCCATTCCCGAGGTATGCCCCATGATCTGGTAATTCGACATATCAAGAGGAAGCTGGCTTACCGAGTCATAAATGTGTTCATCCAGGTAACCATATTTAACCATCTGTGATAGTACCACATTCCTCTTGTTAAATGCCCGTTCCGGATTACGGATAGGGCTGTAATAACTTGGGGCATTGACTACACCTACCATCAGTGCAGCCTCTTCGAGTTTGAGGGAATCGACTTCTTTATTGAAAAATGTTTTGGCGGCAGCTTTAATACCATAGGCCTGGCTGCCAAACGCTACGGTATTAAGGTACATGGCAATGATCTCCTCCTTGGAATAGTTGTGCTCCAGTTTGGTAGCTGTTACCCATTCCTTGAATTTGGCAATACTGAGATCAAGTACCGATGGATTACCTTTTCTTGGAAAAAGGTTCTTGGCTAGCTGTTGTGTTATGGTGCTTCCACCACCGCGTGCTTCATAGGTTCCGGTAGCTACGCCGTAAGCAACCCTTATAAGGGCCTTGGGATCAATGCCTGAATGTTTATAAAAACGGGCGTCTTCGGTGGCTATAAGTGCATTAACAAGGGAGGAAGGCAATTCCTGATAATGTACATTCGACCGGTTTTCAAAGAAGTATGTTCCAAGCAATTTTTTATCTGAGGAATAGATCTCCGAAGCAAGATTACTCTCCGGATTTTCGAGCTCTTCAAAAGTTGGCATAGGCCCGAACCATTCATTTGAAATCCCAGTGAATAAAAGAACAATGATCAGAAGTATCAGTGCATAAGCTGCCCAGAATTTTACAACGCCTGGTATCCGAAATTTCATTTTCCCCTTCTTCATAATTGATCACAAATATTTATAAACGTTTATAAAACGCCAAGCAACAAATCTCATTATATTTTTGTCAAATTTATATATTAATTATAAATATTGCCTGTCAAAGAATCATTTATAGATAGGGATTCGGTGGATAATGAGTTTAATCTGGTAGCTTTGCGATCCTGATTCCAATATCTTCTATACCGGCAAGATCTTCAACCCGCATGGCCTGTTCAATTGCAAATTTGTATTGCCCCTTCTGTGGAAAAACAAGTCCATTCTGAAGAAGAATGTCATTTTCCTTGATATTCCCAATTCCATTCCCAAGCCATTCACCTTCTTTGTTTGCCAGGATGCATTCGATGGTATCGATCATCTGCTCACCCCGTGGCAGGGTGGTATGGAGAAATACATAAAGATTACTGAAATTATAATCGTTGTTGTTGCGGATGTTTATGTAAAACATGTGCGGGTTTAATGTATCTGCAATATCCACCGTGAAAACTGCAGTATCATAGCGGTTCCAGTGGCCGTTGTATGCGATACTTTCAGAAAATTCGGCATTGTTCTGGCAGGAGATAAATATTGTCAGAAGAACTATTAATGGGATGAATATTTTTTTCATGGTTAATTCACTTTACGCTATACGCTTTACGGTATTTGCTATCCGGCTTTAGCTTTTTAATCAGGTTAATAATCATTCTTTGCTCTTTGATAAGAATTTCAAAGATAAAACTTAATTTTTTTAATGTTATTGGATTTGGGTTTTTTATATGATGACTATAGTTAGAAAAGGTAAAAAAGGTTGTAACGCAACCCCTACTAATCAAACCGCTCCAGGTTCTCTGTATCGATGGCATTTTCGAAATCAACTCTTTGTTCTTTGCTAAAGGCGTAGTCTTCGAGTTTGTCAGGAAATTTTTTGCGCCTGTTCATTTTGATAATTTCCTTGACTTTATCAACAGGAATAGCCATCAGGTTTGATGAGTCTTTGGTATAGGAATACCACATCAGGCGTTTATAAACATCAGATTTAAGATACAATGCCTCTCCCTTTTTTGTTTTCAACGGGATTTCTGTATCAGGAAAATCTTTCAGAGCATCCCGATAGCTACTGTACTCATAGTTGAGGCAACATTTAAGTTTGCCACATTGGCCGGCAAGTTTCTGAGGATTAAGTGAAAGTTGCTGTGTACGGGCCGAATTGGTTGTAACAGAATGAAAATCGCTGAGATATGTGCTGCAGCAAAGTTCCCTGCCACAGGATCCGATTCCACCCAGGCGGCTTGCTTCCTGGCGTGCGCCAATCTGTCTCATCTCAATCCTGACCTTGAACCGGTCAGCCAGAACCTTGATCAGTTCCCTGAAATCAACCCTCTCTTCTGCTGTATAGTAGAAAATTGCCTTGGTATCGTCTCCCTGGTATTCCACATCATTGATCTTCATGTTGAGGTTGAGGTCGGAGGCCGCCTGCCTTGTCTGAAATTTAGTCGGTTCTTCCTTTTCAACGGCATTCACCCATTTCTGAATATCATTTAACCTGGCTTTACGGTAAACCTTTTTAATGTCTTCAGCTTTGGAATCAATGTTTTTTCTGCGTAGTTGTAATTTTACCGATTCACCTGTCAGGGAAACAATACCAATATCATGACCCGGACTTGACTCAACAGCTACAAAATCACCAGTGCTCAAATCATATTCGGTATTATACCTGAAATATTCTTTTCGGCTATTTTTAAAACGGACCTCTACGATGTCAAATTTTGACTGGTGGTCAGGAACCCTGATATCGTTCAGCCAGTCATGGGTTTCATATTTACAACAATGCGACTGATAAAGACCCTCAAGTGGTACCGCTGTGTCAGGGGCCCGCCTGCATCCGCGTGCTAAAAATGAAGTTTTTCGGTCTGTACTTGTATTTATATTGTTCTCCTGTGTTTCTTCTTGTTCTTTCAGTTCACTCATCTTCAACCTCCTCAAAGAAGCAAAAATACGAAAAAATCAGGATTCAATTTATGAAGAGGATTAGCCACGGATGTACGGATGATATTTGGTGAATTGTTGAATGGTTTAATGGTTGAAGAGTTGATTTGTTGAACTGTTGAGAAGGTAGTTCTTCAATCGTTGAGCAATATAGCAAATAGCCTGACAAAGATTACAGTCGTCAGCCAACAGTTGGCAAGACCTTCCGGAGTCGGAGGAACGGAGACCTGGAAGAGTCTTTTTATGAAAGGTAGCATCACAGCCAGCATTAAACTCTTTCGGTTGAAATATGATAATATCATTCGGGAAGGCCAGTGCGAATGAAATTTGTGAATTCGTGGCATTATGTTTTACAGATATACCACGAATGCACGAATTAAAGACGAATAGGATTTAATATAGCATGTTTTAGTCATTTGAATTTAGGATTTGGAATTTATTTGTTTTTTGGTGATTGTGATTTTAGAATGTCAAAAAACGGTCAACATTTTTCAGGTATCAACACCTTGTTTTTAATAGATACAAAAGCATTATAGTTTCAGTAGTCTGGCTGCCTTCAGTGACAGGTCCATAAAAAGTACAGAAGGGTTGGCATTACGTTCAATATGGAAGTAAGCTTCGTTAAAAAGGTCATAAAAAGACTGGCCATTTCGCGGGTTGATAAACGGGCTGAATTTTTTCATGAATTCACTTTTCTGTTCATCCAGTTTAACAAGTTCGTCGATTTTATAATTCATCATCAGGCTGCTTCTGGCCATGTTCATTGCAAAACTTAAAAACGATTTTTGTTTCTCTCTACCAATCTTTGAAATGTTGCTAACAAAGCCATTAATGTCGATCAGTTTAAACTGATAACAGGTTCTCATCCATGAAACAAATAGTTTAAAATTTTCTTTCTCCTCATCCGATGATTCGAAATTCTTAAAGGCTGCTATTAGGTTTCCATTGGATAGCAGAGTGGCATCTTTTGCCTCCTGATCCGTGCAGGAGAATTTTTCAACCAGGACATGTGATATTTCCTTATCACGTAATCCGGGCACTTTTACGAGTTGAGTTCTTGATAATATGGTATTAATGATTTGATCCTGATCTTCTGAAACCAATATGAACAGTGTCTTTTCGGGTGGCTCTTCAAGAATTTTCAGAATTTTTGGGGCAGCGGAATAATACAGCTTTTCTACCATCCAGATGATCATCACCTTGTATTCCGATTCATAGCTTTTATATGAGAGTGTTTTGATGATCTCATTACAATCGTCGGCATTGATGATTCCCTGTTTATTCTCAATACCGATTTTATTATACCAGTCGGAAAGATTGATCATCGCACCCTTCTCAATAAGCAGATCTCTCCAGTGGACTATAAATTCTTTGCTCTTAGGTTTGGATTTAACAGCCTGAGTTGTTGCTACCGGAAATATAAAATGAAGGTCGGGATGTGCCAGGTTATGATACTTCACACAGGAAGGGCAGGTGCCACAGGCATCCTCCTCAGTTCTGTCTTTACAGTTGATATATTGAGCATAGGCAATGGCAAGGGCCAGCTTCCCCGATCCTTCCGGTCCAAAGAACAATTGTGCATGGCTGACACGACTATCGTTAACAGTTTGTATGAGTCTTTTCTTAACTGTTTGCTGCCCGGTGATTTCTTTGAATAGCATGTGAAAATTTTCTGGATCAAAAATAATAATGATGTGGATAAATGCAGAAGATAGTTTTGAAAAGTTTTCCAAAGGGATAAATTCCGTCCCGGTAAAATCGGAAGGGAAAACGTCCCGGGAATCATAAAGGGTTGTGATAAAGCCCCACCCTGTAAATCCTGCAGCAGGCATCACTGATTAAATCTCAGATGGCTCCATATCAGTAGGTTGCACACACTTAATATAACTTGGGGAGAGCCCCGAAAAGGGGTGGATACCCTTATCTATTACCAACAACAGTAATGCTAAAAATCCCAACTCCTGATTCCTTGAATTTACCCAGTTCCTCCTTGCTCAGAAATTCAAGCAGTATATTATCAGGGATGGTTATTTTTTTCTCTTTTTTGATTTCAACACCTGAGAATCCTTCCTCCTCAATTGTCTTGAGATATTCATCTTTTTGCATCGCACCTGCTATGCATCCTGCATACATCACTGCTGCCGTTGCCAGTTGTTCGGGTAAATCTCCCTCAAGAACAACATCTGAATTGCAAAAGTGGCCACCAGTTTTCAATACCCTGAATATTTCAGAATATGCTTTTGATTTGTCAGGTACAAGGTTTAATACACAATTACTGATAACCACATCAAATGCTGTATCGGCTAAAGGCAAAGCCTCAATATCCCCTTTGATGAATTCAACATTATCATATCCAAGTTTATGTACATTGGATCTTGCCTGAGCAAGCATATCATCTGAAAAATCAAGTCCGACAACCCTGCCTGATACACCTACTTCTGCCCTTGCAACAAAACAATCATTGCCTGCGCCACTGCCCAGGTCAAGCACGTTATCGCCCTTTTTTAAGTCAGCAAAATCGGTTGGGATACCGCAACCAAGGCCGAGGTCAGCTTCAGCAACATATCCTTCCTTTGACTCATATTTATCACCGATAAATGAATAATCGGGTTCTTCACATCCACAGCTACAGCGACAGGATGATGATTGACGGGCAATTTCGCTATATTTCTCATTGACCATCTTTTTTATTTCTTCTGAATTTTTCATATCTGTATATTACTATGTTCGTAGTTCGCAAAACTACGAACAATATTTTAATTTCCAAGAAAAAAAATGTTTTTTATTCACTATAAATTTATTTCACTTCCCTTTTTCGTAACTGGCACATGCATGAACCTGAAAACCTCCGGGATTTATCAATGACAACAGGCAGTATATCCCTTTCCCATTCGACCAATCCACCAGCCATATTTACAACATTCATGAATCCTTTATCATTCAAAAAATCTACAGCTTACTTGCTTCTTAAACCAGATTAAAGAATGAACCCAAAATAATGTAGATGCCTGCGAGGATAAAAATAATTGCTATTACCTTTCTGAACCATTTCTCAAATACCTTGATCCTGTTGTATGTATTGCCCAGAGAACCTACTGAGAAAGCTAAAAGCCACGCCAATATAATTACAGGGATTCCTGTTGCGATAGCAAAAACAACAGGAAGATATAATCCACCTGCACTGCTGATGGTCATTGGTATCAGCATACCAAAGTATAGTACACCACTGTAAGGACAGAATGCAAGGGCAAAAACAATTCCAAGAAAGAGTGGCCCCCAGAAGTTGAGGCGGCTTTTATTTTCAAAGCGTTCGCTCATCCTCCCCAGGCCGGGAATAGCAAATCTGATTATTCCCAGCATAAATATTCCGATAATGATAAGAAGGGGACCCAATAACTTTTCTCCCCATTGCTGGAATAAACCAGATATTTTAAACTGACCCGCACCAAAAAAAAAGATCAATCCGATACCTGTGTAAGAGATCGCCCTGCCCAGTGTATAGATCAATCCATTGTAAAATACCCTTCTTCGATCTTCAATATCTTTACTGATGTAACCAATGGCAGTGATATTTGTTGCCAGCGGACACGGACTGATGGCTGTCATCAATCCGAGAATAAATGCGGATAATACCGGAAAACTGGAGTTTTCAAATAAGGTTTGCAGGTAACTTTCCATATCCTAAATATTGCGATAAACCGGTTTACAGGCATAAATGACTATCATTATACACCAAGTTCCTGAAGTGCCCCACTGATCTCTTCATGTAATTTTCCGGGATTGCTTCTGGCGTTCATGAATGCTTTCGTGGTCAGGTCGATTTTGTTATCCCCGGAAACAAATAACAGGCACTGGCTGTTAATACCAAGGGTTTCTGCAATTTCCTCACCTTCCTCCTCATCAAGATTAACTGCCAGGAATACAATCTCACCATTTTTAACCTTCTCTGGATAAAGTTTTTCAAGGGCTTTGATCGTTTCTGTTTCAACAGCATTACAGGTAGCACAACGCTTTGTGAAGTGAAAATAATAGACCTCAACTTTTGCATCCTTGCCTGTTTTGAGTTTTGAAGATTCCTGGATTGATCTGAATGCCTCACCTGGAAGGGCTTGAAATGAAATAGACATTAACAGATAAAAGATAAATAATTGTTTCATGGTTTAGGGTTTTTGGGTTAATACTTCTTTATTTTCATCCTGCGAGGGGACACGTCCATAGCTTCGTACATTGGCATCTATAACCATTGCAGGGGTAAACAACACGCCATATTTCATGATTTCTGTGATATCCTCAACTAGATTTCTGGTCACCCTTTCAAGCATCCTGCGTTTCTGGGATCCCGATCCTGATATAATAATATCCATTATTTAATTCTATAAAATATTTGTTGATGTATCCCTTATCAGGATAAATTACATTTTTAGAAATTGTTTAAAAAGTTTTTTTGCTTTCTTCCAGTTTTCATCATGCACGCAGTACCTGATCTTTGGTGGTTGAATCTCACCCATGATCAATCCTGCATTCTTCAATTCTTTAAGATGTTGTGAGAGCGTAGATTTAGCAATTGGTAATTCCTCCGAAAGATCCCCACTGTAGCAGCAGTTTTGCCTAGACAGAAGTTCCAGGATATATATCCGTACCGGGTGCCCCATTGCTTTGGCGAAGCGTGCTGTCTGCTTTTGATCTTCTGAAATGATGTTTTTGTTCGTTTTCATGATCGTATTTCGCAAAAGTACGAACTATTTTATAAAGAAAAAAATCTCAGGGACGAATTTCAAATCTGTTAGCTTTTAAGCCATGTTAGTATACTGACCCAACTTAAAATTATGAAATACTTTGTAAGGTGCTTTGTAAGTTTGTGTTTTAAATATCAACTAAACAGTCAACTCGCTATAAAGCTTGTTATTATGGACAGTATTTCTTGATTCTTATGATTCTGCTACTGCTTTATTAACTTTTTTACTGCCCTATCCCTATCAGTAATTATTTCAAGGAAATATACTCCCTGTGGTAAATCCCCCAGGTTAAACAAATCATTATATAAATCAAATGAATAAACTTCTGTTCTTCTGAACATTACCTTACCCTGACTATTATTGAGTCTAATTATTAAATTCTTAAGGCCTGGTTTAAAAATCTTAACTGAGATATAATCATTAAATGGATTTGGGAAAACTGTTATATCAAAATCCTCTTTAGATTCATTAATCCCTACCAATGGATTATCATAGTAAAACTTCGAATTAACGTTGTAAAAATTGGTATCCCCCTGTATTTCTAAGATCGGCCCATTATGCATCAATTGAAACCATGTGTATTTTATTTCTGTCCAGATAATAATTCCCCAGGTTGATGATGAGTCTATGGTTATTCTTGTAGATTTTATTCTCAGGCAATCAGTATAGATAACAGTTGGTAAAATTAGTGTTCCATAGCCATCTGCAATAATATCTCTGGTACCATGAAGTGTATGTAATCCGGAGCCTGACATATCATACAAAGAACCAGCAAAGGAATCCTGAAAGCTGTCGTTGAAAGAAAGTGGGAAATTAAAATACTTTTCCGGATCTGTCAAGTGATAATACCATGTCTCCCATGTTCCATTATCAGCCCAATTACCGATAAATTGAATGGATGAATCATCACTTAAATAGTAATTGTAAAGGTTATCATCATAGTCATATTCCATGCCAAGAGGTTCATAAAGACATAAATTTGAAATATTATAATTGTTAAAAAATGGTGTTGTTGATGGATCGATCGCATGCATGGTATCAAATTGTGCAGTTTGGGTACAATTTGAGAAATCCCAGATTACATCGCTCCCGGCAATAATCACACTGTCCTTTACTATGTCCTCAAGGTAAACATAATTATAGGAGTTGCCAAGTTTAAAATAGTTGTTCCTGTTAATGGTATTTTGTCCGGTTAAGGATATTGAGATATAACATAAATATAAGATTAATGTAAATGTAATTATTTTCATAGGAACTCAATTGATTATTCGGGTTCAAACCTTCTGATATTGGCCGTTAGTTTAAAAATATGATTCACGGTCAAATCCTATGGTATATCATGCTTTTATAATGCAGGGATACGTTCCCTCCCGACCTTGTAGGAATGGAGTTCGTCCCTTTGGGTTTTACTTCTCAGTTTTAGGTCCGCCAACTTTAGCCCCGAAAAATTCACGGTTCATACGGGCGATGTTGGTGACTTTTATCCCTTTGGGGCATTCTGCCTCACAGGCATAAGTATTGGTACAATTGCCAAATCCCAGTTCATCCATTTTGGCAACCATGGCCTGAACCCTTTCAGTTGCTTCAACATGGCCCTGTTTAAGCAGGGCATATTGAGATACCTTGGCGGAGACGAATAGCATGGCAGAGGCATTTTTACATGCTGCTACACATGCCCCGCAACCTATACATGTTGCAGAGTTAAAGGCTTCATCTGCCTTATATTTTTTGATAAGAGTTGTATTGGCATCCGGTGCCGCACCGGCATCGATTGAAATAAATCCACCAGCATTAAGTATTTTGTCAAAAGCATGACGATCGACGATCAGGTCCCTGATTACCGGAAATGATTTCGCCCGGAAGGGCTCCACAACGATTGTTGAACCTTCTTTGAATGATCTCATATGCAGTTCACAGGTCGTTGTTTTCTGTTCCGGTCCATGGGGATGGCCGTTGATATACAGGCTACAGCATCCGCAAATGCCTTCCCTGCAATCATGCTCAAAGGCTACCGGCTCATCACCCTGTAAAATAAGTTTCTGGTTCAGGGCATCCAGCATTTCAAGGAACGACATTTCAGGAGAAATATCATCAAGACTGTATTTTACAAATTTTCCTTTAGCTTTGGCGTTTTTCTGTCGCCAGATTTTTAAGGTGACTTTCATTCCTACTCATTTTTTTTGTTAACTCATCTTTAAAACTGATAAGTGCCTGTTAAAAAAATTTTATTTATAACTTCTTTCTTTTAACTCAACATTGTCGAATATCAGCGGTTCCTTATGTAGTTTGGGTTCCTTTCCCTCTCCTTTATATTCCCAGGCTGCTACGTAGGAGTGATTTTTATCATCTCTTTTGGCTTCTCCTGTTTCTGTCTGGCTTTCTTCACGGAAATGTGCCCCGCATGATTCCTTACGGTTCAGTCCGTCGATGATGATCAGTTTGGCTATCTCAAAGAAATCGGCAACCCTTGCAGCCTTTTCCAGTTCCTGGTTCAGCTCTTCACCGGTACCCGGCACTTTTACATTTTGCCAGAATTCCTTTTGAAGACCTTCAACAAGACCCAAGCCTTTCTTTAAGCCCGCTTCATTTCTCGACATGCCGCTGTAATCCCAGAGGATCTTTCCAAGGCGTTTGTGGAAGGAGGTTGCTGTCTCTTTTCCATTCACTGCAAGCAATTTGTTGATTTTATTCTTTACTTGTTTTTCGGCTTCATCGAATTCAGGTAAATCAGTGGAGAACCTTGGTGTTTTTATTTCATCAGCAAGATAGTTTCCAATTGTGTAAGGAATAACGAAATATCCATCTCCGGCACATTGCATCAATGAACTTGCTCCAAGACGGTTGGCGCCATGATCAGAGAAATTAGACTCGCCGATGGCGAACAATCCATCAATGGTTGTCATCAGGTTATAATCAACCCATAAACCACCCATGGTATAATGCCCGGCAGGATAGATCCTCATAGGTTCTTCGTAAGGATTAATGCCTGTGATCTTTTCATACATTTCGAACAGGTTGCCATATTTGTTCTCAATAGCTTTCTTACCCTGTTTGTTGATGGCATCCTTAAAGTCGAGGTTTACGGCCAGCCCTGTATCACCAACACCATAACCGGCATCACAACGTTCTTTGGCTGCCCTTGAGGCAACGTCTCTTGGAACAAGATTACCAAAAGCAGGGTATCTCCTTTCAAGGTAATAATCCCTTTCTTCCTCTGGGATATCATTCGGGTGACGCTTGTCGTCTTTTTGTTTGGGTACCCAGATCCTGCCGTCATTTCTCAACGATTCCGACATCAGGGTTAATTTCGCCTGGTAGTCATTTAATACAGGAATTGATGTTGGATGTATCTGTATAAAACTTGGATTTGCAAAAAACGCTCCTTTTTTCCAGGCACTGAATGCAGCGCTCGCATTTGAATTAACCGCAAGCGTTGAAAGATAATAAACTGTGCCATAACCTCCTGTTGCCAGGATAACGGCATGTGCTGAATGACGCTCTATCCCGCCGTTTAAAAGGTTACGGGAAATTACCCCACGGGCTTTTCCATCAACAACAACAATGTCGAGTATATCCTGTCTTGGATACATTGTTACTGTACCTTTACTGATCTGTCGGCAGAGTCCTGAGAAGGCACCGAGTAAACATTGCTGTCCGGTCTGGCCTTTGGCATAGAAAGTCCTTGAAACCTGTACTCCTCCAAAAGAACGGTTATCCAGCGTACCACCATATTCACGCGCAAAAGGAACCCCCTGCGCAGTCAACTGGTCAATGGTGGCATTACTCACTTCTGATGCACGATAAACATTGGCTTCACGGGCACGGTAATCACCTCCCTTGATCATATCATAGAATAGACGGTAAACGCTATCACCATCATTCTTGTAATTCTTGGCTGCATTAATACCACCCTGTGCGGCAACAGAATGTGCCCGGCGGGGTGTATCCTGAAAACAAAAAACTTTCAGATTATAACCCATCTCTCCTAGTGTGGAGGCCGCCGCTGCACCGGCAAGTCCCGTACCAATCAGTATGATGTCAAGCTTTTTTCTATTGGCAGGATTTACCAGCTTACAACTTGCCTTGTAGCTTGTCCACTTATCGGCTAATGGGCCCTCAGGAATTTTCGAATCTAATTTAGCCATGATATCTTGTTTCTGTTTTGTTCAAATTAATTAACTGAAGTAAATGAATAATGCGATGAATGTGAATCCGGCAGGGATAATCAGGGCAACGATGGTGCCTATCCCCTTAATAATGGGCGTGTATTTGGGATGGTTCAGACCCAGCGATTGGAATGCACTCTGAAAGGCATGATGTAAATGGAAGCCCAGTAAAATAAATGCCAGGATATACCAGATCACAAACCATAGAAGATGGAACTTCTCCTCAACAAGGGCGCCCAGGTCATGATATTCCTTGCCATTGATGATTATGGTTTCAACCCCGTGTCCGAATTTTGCTTTGAAATAAAAATCGAAAAGATGGAGGATCAGAAATAAGAAAATTATCGCACCTGTGTGTATCATAAATTTTGAAAACACAGAAGTGTGTGCCCAGCCCTCAACCTTATACCTGTTCGGTCGGGCCATCCAATTCTGAACCTGGAGTATTAGACCATAAATGATGTGAATTATAAATCCAAGGAAAAGGACAATTTCAAATATTTTGATAATGATGTTCGAGGCCATGAAATGAGCTGCTATATTGAACAGGTCATGTGCCGCAAATTCTTCTGTTTCGGGAAAACACATCAATAAATTGATCCCCATGTGCACGAATAAAAACGCAATCAAAAAAAGGCCGAATAAGGCCATGATGTATTTTTTCGTGAGTGATGATTGATGAAAACCGGTTTTTGCCATAACCAATAAATTTGTCAAAAAATTATCTGCGTGTATTAAGTATTCTTTAGAAATTAGCTTACTTTGCCGAAATAAAGAGACAAAATTATAGTTTTATCCCTTTGGGATAATTCTAAATCACTCAAAGAGAGAAATTTTTATTCATTATAAATAATTGGGATCAATGCGTTATAAGTCGGTTTCAAAAGAATTATTTATAAGAAACAGGAAAAAATTGATTCGGAAAATGTTACCGGAATCAGTTGTTGTTATCAATTCAAATGATAACATGCCTAGAAACGGGGATCAATTTTATCCATATCGGCAAAACTCCGATTTGTATTACCTCACAGGAATTGACCAGGAAAAAACAATCTTGGTATTATATCCTGATTGTCCGGTAAAGAAACTCAGGGAAATATTGTTCATTCTTGAATCGAACGAACAAATAGAAACATGGTATGGACACAAACTCACAAAAGAAGAAGCTTCCAGGATTTCCGGGATTGAATATGTACAATATCTGTCAGGTTTCGAATCGGTGATTGATGAGTTGATGAGCTATACCACCAATGTTTACCTGAACTCAAATGAATATCCCAAATTCAAACCCGATGTAGAAAGCCGGGATTTGAGGATGGCGGCGAAATTCAAGAAGGATTACCCTGAGCATACCTATCAGCGGATTGCTCCTTTACTGACACAGTTAAGGATGCAGAAAGAGCCCGAGGAGATCGAACAGATCAGGAATGCCTGTCAGCTTACTAATAATGCTTTCCTTAGAATTCTGAAAAAGATAAAGCCTGGTATTTTTGAATATGAAGTAGAGGCTGAAATATTGCATGAGTTTACCGGAAGTGGAGCTACCAATGCCTATAGGCCCATTATTGCCTCAGGAAAAGATGCATGTATTTTGCATTATATTGATAACGACAAAGCCTGTAAAGATGGCAGTTTGATATTAATGGATTTTGGTGCCGAATATGGAAATTATGCTGCTGATTGTACCAGGACCATACCTGTAAATGGAAAATTTACTACCAGGCAAAAAGATGTTTATCATGCTGTTCTCAGGGTTCAGGAAGAAATTAAAAAACACTTTGTTGTTGGTAATACCATAGAGGAAATTAATAAGGATTCTACAGGATTGGTAGAGAAGGAATTGATAAAACTTGGATTGCTTAAGAAGGATGATATTTCAAAAAGTGATAAGGAAAAATCACCTGCATTTAAATACCTGATGCATGGTATTGCGCACTTCCTTGGTCTTGATGTTCATGATGCAGGCACCAGGTTTGAAAAATTAAAACCGGGAATGGTTTTGACCTGCGAGCCGGCAATTTATATTAAAGAAGAAGGGATCGGGATAAGAATTGAAAACGACATCCTGATTACAGAAGATGGACCGGTTGACCTGATGGCCGATATCCCCGTTGCGGTTGAAGAAATTGAAAAACTAATGGGATAATTTGAAAATTTGAAAATGGCTATTCAACATTCCAAAGCACCAAGGATTAAAGTTACCCACTTGCCCAAATTAACAATGAAACAATGGAGCAATTAAACAATATAGTAGAAAAAAAATCAGTCAATAGCGATCATCAATAAAGTTGAAATAATAAACAATTATCAAATAAACACATAAAATCATGTTCCCAAAAGAAGTATATACAAACAGACGTAACAGATTAAGATCAGAGATAGGATCAGGATTGGTATTGATCCTGGGTAATACTGAATCATCTATGAACTACCCTGCCAATGGTTATCATTTCAGGCAGGATAGCAACTTTCTCTATTTTTTCGGCTTGGATCATTATGATCTTGCCGGAGTGATGGATGTTGATAATGGCCAGGATTTTGTTTTCGGTAATGATGTTTCCATGGATGATATTATCTGGATGGGACCTCAGCCACTGATGAAGGACCTGGCTGCTGAGGTGGGCGTTGAAAACACCATGTCTTTCGATAAACTTGGCGGATTCCTGAATGAAGCCATCAACCAGGGAAGAAAGATCCATTTTACACCGCCCTATCGTGGAGAACATCTGGTTCAGTTGAAACAATTGCTCGGATTTCTCACTGCAAGAGTTCACGATTATGTTTCTGTTGAACTCACAAAAGCTATTGTAAAATTACGTTCAATCAAGGATGACTATGAGATTGCTGAAATTGAAAAAGCTGTTGACATTGCTTACGAAATGCACACTACTGCCATGAAAATGGCCAAACCCGGTGTCGTAGAAAGAGAGATTGCCGGTACCATAGAAGGTATCTCCCTGGCAAAGGGAGGGCCGGTTTCTTTTCCAATCATTTTGAGTATTCACGGCGAAACCTTGCACAACCACTATCATGGCAATACCCTGGAAATGGGCAGGATGATGGTAGCCGATGCCGGAGCTGAATCAACAATGCACTATGCGAGTGATATTACCCGGACAGTTCCTGTTGGTGGTAAATTTGACCAGCGGCAGAAAGAGATCTATGAGATTGTTTTAAATGCCAACCTGAAAGCTATTGAAGCCATAAAACCAGGAATCCTGTATCGTGAGGTTCATTTGCTGGCATGCAAAGAAATTGCAAGCGGTCTTAAAAATATAGGCCTGATGAAAGGTGATATAAATGAGGCTGTTGTACAGGGGGCCCATGCATTGTTCATGCCACACGGACTGGGTCATATGATGGGACTGGATGTACATGATATGGAAGGATTGGGCGAGAATTATGTTGGCTACAATGAAGAAACCACAAGAAGTACACAATTTGGTACCGCATTTCTGAGACTGGGTCGTGAGTTACAGCCCGGATTTGTGCTGACTGTAGAACCGGGTTGCTATTTTATCCCAGCATTAATCGATCAGTGGAAAGAAGAAGGTAAATACACCGAATTTATCAATTATGATAAGGTAGAAAGCTATAAGGACTTTGGTGGTGTCAGGATAGAGGATGATATCCTCGTGACAGAAGTCGGTTACAGGGTTCTTGGCAGGCCTATTCCTAAGACAGTGGATGAGATTGAAGAGATTATGGGATAGGATTTGAAGTTGCCAGTGAGAAGTTCGAAGTTATCAGTTTGAGGTTCGAAGTTCTGGTTGCTCTTAAAGTGACTGAGCGAACCCGGAAGGTAAATTAGCCTTCCAGAGTCCGACGGAGAAGGACCTGGATGAGTTAATGAGGATTCTATGTTCTGAGTTCTGAGTTGTGGGACATGAACCGGAATGACCTCAACAACATGACAACACCGACAATACCGACAACAATAAATACAAACATTTAATCAATTAATAAAAAAACAATTTTGTCATTCAATGTCGAAAAAACTTCAGTTCCTGAATAAAAAAATAAACTATACCATTAGCGGGAAAGGAAATGCCATCATTTTTCTCCATGGCTTCCTTGAATCATTGAAAATATGGGATAAATTCGATAAAGGTCTTTCAAAAGATTTCCGGATTATTTGTATCGACCTGCCAGGATTTGGTGAATCAGACAATATCAATGAAGCCCATTCAATGGAATTCATGGCTGATGCAGTCAAAGCGGTTCTTGATGCAGAAAGTATTGAACAGGCTGTTATTGTTGGCCATTCAATGGGAGGTTACGTTTCACTGGCTTTTCTGGATAAGTATCCGGAATACCTTCAAGGTGTTGTTTTATTCCATTCTCATGCCACAGCCGATACCACTGAGGCAAAGATTAACCGTGACAGAACCATAAAAATCGTTCAGCATGACAGGAAGGATTTTATAAATCAGTTTATCCCGGGTCTCTTTGCACCAGGAAATGTTGAAAAATTTAGTGATGAAATTGAGCAGTTACAGAAAGAGGCAAGGAATACCTCAAAGGAAGGTATCATTGCTGCGCTTCTGGGCATGAAGGAAAGAAACAGCATAATCGATCTGCTGACAAAAACCAGCATTCCAATAAAATTCATCCTTGGCAAAGAAGATTCAAGAATTCCCCTTACTCAAACACTGGCACAGGCAACGCTGCCAGAACATTCAGAAGTATTAATCCTTGGACAGGTCGGGCATATGGGGTTTGTTGAGGCAAAGGATGTTACCATGAAATCTATTGAAGCGTTTGCGGGTAGTTGTTTTGGTTAATCCAGGGCAAAATATCACCAGGGATAAACATCTGTTCAATGGGTAAAGGATTTTATAATGTTAAACCACAAAGCACGCTGAGATAGCAAAATATTTAACAATCAGTTTTTATTCGTCGATAGGTTTAAAAGGATTTATTTCCTCACTACTTGTAACGATAGCTCACACTCAATTTAAAATCCTCCTGATTAACGGTGGTGTAGTTTATTATTTAATATTTGCGCTTCTTTGCGTTTTCTACGGTTTAAACTACAAGCTGTCGGTCTTATAAATGACAAATATTTTCTTAGTTTTGTCGTTCATTATTCATTATGGCAAAGAAGGTTAAATCAAAAAAGCTGGAGGTTGATCTGGAATCCCTCCATAGACAAAACAGAATCAGGAACCGATGGTTTATTTTAATCATCATCGTGTTCACCTATATTCTTTATGGGAATTCTATCCCTAACTTTTACAATATTGATGATTATCATGTGATAGAAAATAATGCCCAGGCAGCTAAAGGGATCAGTGGAATTCCGGAGATATTCTCAACACTCTATGCGGAAGAAAGCGGCCTGAGTTATGGGTACCGGCCCATTGTCCGTATGTCATTTGCAATTGATTACCAGTTTTTCGGAAACTTGGAATGGTTTCCATATATCAACCATTTCATTAATGTATTTCTTTACATGCTCGCCATGGTGCTTCTTTATATTGTGCTGAAAAAGATTTTCAGAAAAATGAATCCCTTCTTTCCGTTTCTAATCACCCTGCTATTTATGGCACATCCGCTACACACAGAAGTGGTTGCAAGTTTAAAAAGCCGCGATGAGATTCTGGCATTGATCTTCTGCCTTCTGGCTATGCAGCAATTCCTCCGATGGGCAAACCTTAAAAAGACCATCTCGCTGATATTTGGTTCTGTATTTCTCATTCTGGCAATTTTATCAAAGGAAACAGCATTCAGTTTCTTACTGATTTTCCCGTTGACAATGTATTTTTTTACCTCGATCAAACCACAGCGATTATGGCTATTCACCTTTATAATAATTTTTGTTGCAGTATTTGCTTTTGTGGTTCCACAGCTTTTCCTTACAAGTATGAGCAGAGAACAATGGATGATAGAGAATCCGCTGATTGGTGAAGGATTTTTTACAAAAGTGGCCACGGGATTTTATGTCCTGTTGCTTTATCTGAAAAAATTGATTTACCCGCTTCCCATGCTATTCTATTATGGCTACAACATGGTCCCGGTAAAAACACTTGCCAATGGCTGGGTGATCTTATCCCTTTTATTCTATCTGGGGATATTTGTTTTTGCAGTGATGAAATTCAGGAAGAAACAGCTGTTAAGCTACATTATCCTTTTTTTCCTGATCACGATAGCAATGTTTTCGAATATTATAAGACTGGTACCAGGAATCATGGCTGATCGTTTTATGTTCTTTCCATCACTTGCATTCTCAATGTTTATAGCCTATTTTCTTTTCTGGCTTTTCAGGGCCGATATTCATGAAAGGATACAGGTACGGAAGAATATCATACCTGTTATTGTTGTTGTAATTATCATTTTGTTGCCTTTTACTACGATGACCATTGACAGGAACAAGGACTGGCGTACCCGGATCGATCTTTACGAACACGATATTAAGGATCTTAAGAATTCTGTGAAAGCGAATGATCTGCTGGCCACAGAGATCACCACACAGGTTACAGCCGTTATCCAGTCTGAGCCTATCAATGTTGCTAAATTTCAGATGCCAGCCATCAGAAGGGCCATTGAGCTTTACAATAATGCAATTGATATTTACCCCGCCCACTATTCATCTTATTATAATCTTGGTTTTATTTATTCTGAACTGATGGCCGAATATACCCGATCACTTAACTATTTCCGAACAGCGATAAGTAATGAGGCAAATAAAGAGGAACCCTACTATCCAAGGGCACATTATTACCTGGGAAGGACTTTTGAACAGCTTGAAAACTATGATAGCGCTGTTTACTATTATAGAAAAGCTCATGAGTTGAACCCGCATGATCATAGGCCAATGGCATCAGCCGTGTACGCCTCTTTAACAGGTGGGGATAAAAATAATGGCATGATGCTTTATGAGCAAATGAAAGTAAGTTTTCCGGATTCCGATCTTCCCTATGTCTGTCTTGGTGTTTACTATCTTGAAAATCAGGATACACTGCAGGCAATTGATCAGTTCAGGCAGGCATTACAAATAAGCGAATATCCTTCAATAAATATCCTTCTGTATAATTTTTACAGGAACCAGAAAGACTGGGCCAAGACCAATTTTTTCTATACCCAGGCGAAAGAAGAAATGAGAAGAATCCAGGAAGAAAGAGCAAAGCAAAAATGAGCGCATATATAAATGCAATAACATACTATCAGCCGGAGCATGTTCTTTCAAATGAGGATCTTTCTGTCCTTTTTCCTGATATCAGGATTGATGATCTGACCAGGCTCACAGGCGTATATGAGCGCCATATATGCAATAAAGATGAAACCAGTTCTGACCTGGCGTACCATGCAGCTGAACAACTATTTAAGGAAAACAACATTGATAAAGGTGAGATTGATTTTCTGATATATTGCACAACAATTGCAGATTACCTGACACCTCCAACATCCTGCATCCTTCAGAACAGACTGGGCTTGAGCCATAATACCGGAACTTATGATTATAACCAGGGGTGTACCGGTTATGTTTACGGACTTAGCCAGGCAAAAGGATTAATTGAATCAGGACAGGCAAAGAATGTTCTTTTACTCACTTCTGAAACGATTTCCAAAAGAATTCATCCAAAGGATAAAAGCAATATGGCCATCTTTGGAGATGGAGCAGCAGCAACATTAATATCTTCAAAAGATACTAATGAAGGATATGAACCAGGTAACTTTGTATTTGGCACCGATGGCGGAGGTTATGAAACGATTATCATAAAACATGGGGGAGCCAGGTTTCCCTATCCTGATACCGTTTCTGAAGATTATTCTGATAGCTTTGGTAATACCAGAAATGACGGCTGTTTTTTTATGAATGGCTCGGAAGTATTTACTTTTTCTGTGAGAAGGGTGCCCGGGATGGTAAATGAAATTCTTGAAAAAAATAAAACAAACAGAGAAGAAATTAAACTATTCGTCTTTCACCAGGCCAACCGCATCATACTCGAAACCATCTTCAAGAAGTTAAAGATCAGAAAAGATCAGGAGTTTTATTGCTTGGAGAAATGGGGTAATACTGTTCAATCCACAATACCCATTGCCCTTAAAGAAGCTTTGAATCATGGAAAAATCCAGAAAGGTGATAAGGTATTAATCGCCGGCTTTGGTGTGGGATTATCCTGGGCCGGAACGATACTGCAATTTTAGGTTTTTCCCTTTGTGTCCCTATGTGCTACCCTTTGAGCCCTTTGTGGTTAATATTTTTTACCACGAAGTTTACAAAGGAAAGCACAAAGTTTCACCAAGAATTATTATTCTATTACCAGTTTCCCGGAATCAAGTAAACCTTCTTCCATCGAAACCAGTTGATATAGATAGAATCCCGGATCTAAATTATCCAGGTTAAATGAAAATTGCTTTCCAGCCAATTCCTTTTCAAGACATAGCTTACCTGTAATATCATAAACCCTGAAATATGCATTGATATCCTGATCAACTTTAACTGACAGCTGGTCTGAGCATGGATTTGGATACACCTGAATATCATATTGCGTATAATCTTCTTCAATATCCAGGAATGGTTTTTCTTTCAGATACTGCACTGCCAGTACTGTTTCATCGATCGTATTCATTTCCATTTCTGCAACAATAAATCCTGCATCCTCATCATTGGACCACCACGAATAGGTATCGGTGGTATAGGTGATATTCAGGCTATCGATTGGCAACCAGCCAATAATAGGCATATGAATCCAGAAACTATCAACAACGGTACTTGTTTCATGTGCACGGAGTGCTTCAAATGTACCCATAGGTGTAGTAATGGAACCCCAGGCATCTATTTCAGTATTCTTTTGCGTTTCAATCTTCAGCATGACTGAGTCGATAAGCAGTGTGTCAATCGCGAATTTAATTTCATTGACGAATGTCTGGGCATTGCTGTTTCCATATTGAACAGGAAACTCAGCGATAACTTCACCCGGATCGAAAGGAAGGGCAACAGGGCCGAGGAATTCAACATCGATCACTATTCCCTGCAGGAGGAATTGTTCTTCGCTGAGGTTCATGAAACTAAATACGGTGTCACCATAATTGATCATTCCGTAATTAGCTGTCGGAAAATAAACACCAAAAGGTGACCAATCCGGCATGATTACCCAGGAGGTATCGGATTCATCCATAACCAGTGCTGAGAAGTCCCATGTTTGATTTTCTCCCGGTGGGCCGGGAACAATAGTTTCAACAGGATCAACATCGTTGGCCATAACGATGATATCGCCCGGTTTTACAAGGTCGTTGGAATTGATAACTATCTGTGAAAATGATATCAATCCAGAAAAAATGAATAATAAAAGTAGAAGTTTTTTCATAGTAAATTGGTTTTGATGAATAATATTCAAAGGTAGTTTATTAAGATACGAAAAACAAAATAAGCTTGAAAAAATTATTTACTCCAAATCCATTGTTGAAGTGCCAAAACGTTAATCTTTTCTAAAACTGATGAAGCACACAGACTGCCCACCACATTATTCATGATTGCTAACCATACACTAAAAACCAGATTCTCATAATCCCCTGAATTTTTTTAATTTTGAAATATGATTACTTTCATTCTTAATGATCAGCAAATTAAGACTGCACTATCACCCGGAATGTCGTTGCTGGATTTTATTCGCTATGAAATGGATCTGCCGGGGACAAAAATTGGTTGTCGTGAAGGTGATTGCGGAGCCTGTTCAGTTTTGTTGGGTGAATTAATCGAAAATCAGATTCAATATCATAGTATCGTTTCATGCCTTACACCCTTATTAAATGTTCATGGAAAGCATATTGTATCCATCGAGGGTTTAAACATGAATAGGTTGTCGCCTGTTCAGAAATCAATCGTTGATCATGGGGCAACACAATGTGGGTTTTGTACTCCGGGATTTGTGGTGTCATTAACTGCTCACTGTCTTTCAGGGGATATGACCGATCCTCTGAAAGCCATTGCTGCCATAGATGGAAATATCTGTAGATGTACGGGGTATAAATCGATAGAAATAGCAGCCAGAAGTATTGCAGAAATGAAAAATAATCCAGTTGATATAAATCGTGTTGATTACCTGATCGACAATGGGTATTTGCCTCAATATTTTCAAGATATTCCGAATCGCCTCCGGCAGATAAACACTTCCAAGACCTCTATATATGAAGGTGGTATTTTGATCGGGGGCGGGACAGACCTGATGGTCAGGAGATCAAATGAGATATTGAATTCCAAAATAATTTCATTGGCTGATAAGGTTGAATTAAAAGGCATAAGAGTTGAAGGTGATCATTCCAGCGGTGGGCGGACCAGTTGCATGATTGGGGCTATGACTTCTACCGTAGAACTTATGAATTCAAAAGAGCTGCAGTCAGTATTTCCTGAATGGGAAAGCTATTTCAGGCTTATTGCATCAACGCCGATACGGACAATGGGAACACTGGCCGGAAACATTGTGAATGCATCACCCATAGGGGATCTCAGCATTATCTTCCTCGCGTTAAATGCAGATCTTATCATCAAATCACCTGAATATGATAACAGGAGATTACCTTTGAGAGAATTTTTCCTGGATTATAAAAAAACAGATTTATCGGATGGGGAATATATTGAACGAGTTGAATTTAAGTTTCCCGGCTCACTGGCATTTTTTAATTTTGAGAAAGTAAGTAAAAGAACACATCTTGATATCGCCAGTGTTAATTCAGCCTGTATGATTAAACTCGATGGAAATACCATACGTGAAATTCATCTTTCGGCAGGAGGAATCAATCCCATTCCGACATACCTGCATAAAACAGTGGCATTTCTTGAAGGGAAGGCGCTTGATGCAAATACCATCAGAAAAGCTGCCTGTGTATTGAAAGAAGAGATAAAACCGATTTCGGATATTCGCGGCAGTAAGGAATACAAGAAGCTTCTGTGCAAACAGTTATTTTTCGCTCATTTTATAAAAAGTTTCCCTGAAAGGTTTTCGCTGGAGAACCTAACAGCTTAACAGGCAAATAAGTATGAAAAATATAGATTCCGTCGGACACGTAACAGGCAGGTCAGTTTATCTTGATGATATACCTGTGCAGAAAGGGACATTGTTTGCAGTAGTGCTGGGTTCTGCCATTGCCCATGGAAGAATAACCGGAATAGACCTGAAAACTGCCGCATCATTTGATGGGGTAGAACGGATTCTTACCCACGAAAATATTCCGGGTGAAAACCAGATTGGGGGTATTATTCCTGATGAACCCCTGCTGGCAGAAAAGGAGGTGCATTTCCAGGGTCAGCCAGTTGTTGTGATCGTTGCTCAAAGTGAATATACTGCTAGAAAAGCAAGAGACCTGATCGACATTGAGTATGAAGAATATGAGGTTGTGACTGATCCACGTGAAGCCCATAAAAAAGGAAATTTATTATTCCCACCACGTACTTTCGGTATCGGGGATGTTTCAGAAGCATGGTCGTCCTGTGATTATATTTTTGAGGGGAGGGCAGATAGCGGGGGACAGGAGCACATCTACATTGAAACACAGGGGGCTTATGCTTATCCGATGGAAGGAGGAGGTGTAAAGGTGCATTCTTCCACCCAGGGACCTACAATTGTCCAGCGGACTGTTGCTAAAGTACTGGGATTACCCATGCATCGAATTGAAGTGGATGTTGCCAGGCTGGGCGGAGGTTTTGGAGGTAAAGAAGACCAGGCTTCCGGCTGGGCATGCATGGCCTCTCTGGCAGCCCATCTGTTACAAAAGCCAGTTAAAATTTCCTTGCATCGCATGGATGATATGCAAGTGACAGGGAAAAGGCACCCCTATAGCTCCGACTTTAAAATCGGACTGACAAAGGATTTCAATATACTCGCTTACGAAACTACTTTTTTTCAAAATGGAGGGGCGGCATCCGACCTCTCACCTGCCATCCTCGAAAGAACACTTTTTCATACCACCAATAGTTATTTCATTCCAAATGTTAAGGCAACAGCCTGCAGTTGTAAAACCAACCTGCCTCCGGGTACCGCATTCAGGGGATTTGGCGCTCCCCAGGCTATGTTTGTTATTGAATCGGCTATTGCCAGGGCAGCATCTGAATTAAATATATCCGCAAACATCATTCAGGAAAAAAACCTTCTTCGAGAAGATGATGAATTCCATTATGGACAGATAGCCAAAAGGGTGAATGCATCAGCGTGCTGGTCGGAGCTAAATAAAATTTATGGCATTAATAAAGCCGAAAAAGAGATTGAGCATTTCAATAGCGGGAACCTGCATTTCAAAAAGGGAATGGCATTGATGCCGGTCTGTTTTGGCATATCATTTACAAAAACCCCCATGAACCAGGCGAGGGCACTGGTACATATTTACCATGATGGTAGCGTGGGGGTAAGTACCGGGGCCGTTGAAATGGGGCAGGGGGTAAATACCAAACTGGCACAGATAGCGGCAAAGACTTTCTCAATAGATCCGGCACGCATTAAACTTGAAACTACAAATACTACAAGGGTAGCCAATACGTCTCCCACAGCTGCAAGTTCCGGGGCCGATCTGAATGGGAACGCTCTCAGGATTGCATGTGAAAAAATTCTCAGTCGGTTACAGCATACTGCTGCTAGGATACTTAGTGCCAAGCCTGTGGAGATAGAAATTAAGAATGAGCATGTCATCTGCCGGAACAAAACAACAAATATTCAATGGGAAGAACTGATTGAAACCGCTTTTCTCGACCGGATATGCCTTACAGAAAACGGGCATTATGCCACCCCTGTAATCTATTTTGACAAAACCAGAGAAAAAGGGCATCCATTTGCATATCACGTTTATGGCACTGCCATGGTCACAGCTAAAGTGGATTGCATCAGGGGTATTTACGAAATTGAAGATGTGCGTATAATACACGACTTTGGGAATAGCATTAATCCCGTTATCGATTTCGGGCAGATAGAAGGTGGGCTGCTGCAGGGTATTGGATGGATGACCCTGGAAGAGCTTTCCTTTAATAAAGAAGGATCACTTTTATCGGATAGTTTATCGTCCTATAAAATCCCCGATATTTATACAGCCCCTAAAAATGTTGAATGTCATGCATTGAAGACAGAAGGACCTGAGCTTGCTATTCTCAAATCAAAAGCCATTGGGGAACCACCATTTATGTATGGTATAGGGGCATATTTTGCCATACAAAATGCTGTCAGGGCATTTAATGAAAACTACCAGATGAAATTTGATGCACCCCTCACCCCTGAAAAAGTATTGAATGGACTTTATGAGGATTAGATGTATTAGCCTTAAGAGAACAATTGACTGTAATCCGCTTCAGTATTTATATTAACCAGGATATTGGGATCATTTACCTCAACCATTTGTCTTGTGTAGTGATTGAAAAAATCTCTTAGATTTTGCAAATATTCTTTTGCAAACAGTATGTCATTAACAATATTTTGTGAGATCAGAACAGGGTGTCCACCCAGTTTTTTATAAAGTGGAGTTATATAACAGCTTTTATCCAGCGCTTTACTCAGGAGTTTTAATGTGGCTTGATCGATAAAAGGATTGTCAACATTGTGAACAAAAACCGGAGAGGCTTTCTTCAATTCACGAAGACTGGTTTGCAAAGAATAAAATCTTCCCCGTTCCGGATGATCATTTATAGCAACAGTAACCAGGCGCCGTGTATTTTCAGGAATTTGTTTAAAGCATTGTAATCCATCTTTATTAACCACAATAATAATCTGAGAACATCCGAAACAGGTGAATTGATTTATTAATTCTTCAATAAACGAAAGCTGATTATTGAATTTCAAAATCAGTTTGTGTTGATTTATCCGTTGTGAACGGCCGGCAGCAAGGATCACAGCTGCAATGTTCCTGTTATTATTATGCATTAACATCCATTACCAAAAATAAATGAAATTTAGAATTCCGCACACTTTTCATTAGATTTGTTATTTGATCGGTTAAATCCACAATGGTATGTCAGACAGGTTTTCTTTATTGTCGATAGACAGGCTTCTACAAATGATCCTCCTGCAATATGATAAAACAGGGTGTGTTTTTGGCATACCACAAGAATTGTTTTTTAAGCCTCATTTCTCTGATCAATTTCGTATCAAGCGATTTGATCAAATACTTGAAACACCGATTGGCGTGGCCGCCGGGCCACATACACAATTAAGCCAGAATATTGTAGCATCCTGGTTAACAGGAGCCCGGTTCATCGAGCTTAAGACCATACAAACGCTCGACGAGCTTGAGATTTCCAAACCCTGTATCGATATGCAGGATGAAGGTTATAATTGTGAATGGTCACAGGAGCTAAAGGTGAAAGAGTCGTTTCATCAATATTTGGATGCCTGGATTATCATACACGTGCTAAAAGACAAATTTAAGTTTAATGGAAGCAATGATCCCGGGTTCATCTTCAATATGAGTATTGGTTATAATTATGAAGGTATACTTAAGGATAATGTTCAGTGGTTCCTTTCAAGTATGATGGATGCCCCGGAGGAGTTGAAGAATAAACTGGAAGCAATCCGGGATATTTACCCGCATGTGAAGAACATGGATATTCCAACCCAGTTATCCAATAATGTTACCCTGTCAACCATGCATGGTTGCCCTCCTGAGGAAATTGAGAAGATCGGGGAATATCTAATAGATGAAAAGGGATTGCATACCACCATTAAACTTAATCCCACATTATTGGGTAATGAATTATTGCATGAAATATTAAAACATTCCGGCTTTGACACCCGGGTACCTGATGTAGCTTTCGAGCATGACCTGAAAGTTCCGGATGCCATAAGGATTATCAGGAATCTTCAGGCAAAAGCTGAAAAACAGAAGTTGCATTTTGGTGTGAAGCTTACCAATACGCTTGAGAGTGTTAACCATAAAGATGTTTTCCCTCCTGATGAAAAAATGATGTACATGAGCGGAAGGGCTTTGCATCCGATTTCTGTCAATCTTGCCAGGAAATTACAGCAGGAGTTCCAGGGAGCACTTGATATTTCCTTTTCAGGAGGAGTTAATGCCTTTAATGTTGCAGATGTTTTATCCTGTGGGCTTGCTCCGGTTACTGTGTGTACTGACCTGCTAAAACCCGGTGGTTATGGAAGGTTGCATCAATATATAAAGGAGATCAGGGATAGAATTGTAAAGGATGGTGTTTATCCTGTTTCAATTACAGATTCTTTAATAAACCTTGAAAAATATTCGGATAAGGTGAAAGAGGATACGAGCTATAAAAAATCTGATCTTAAAGAACCATCCATAAAAACAGAAAGGCATTTGGATTCTTTCGATTGTATCCATGCACCCTGCGAAGACACCTGTCCAACGCATCAGGGAATTTCCGATTATTTGTATTATACCTCAAAAGGGGATTTTAAAAAGGCTGGTGAAGTTATCATGCAAACCAATCCTTTTCCCAGTACAACAGGAATGGTATGTGATCATCTCTGTCAGGATAAATGTACCCGGCTCAATTATGATAGCCCGCTTCTTATCAGGGAGATCAAAAGATTTGTTGCAGACAATCATCTTGATGCTGTATCTCCATTATCATCTCAAAAGTTAAAATCAGATTCAGCCCTGAAAGTTGCAATAATCGGTGCAGGGCCATCAGGTCTGTCGTGCGCATATTTCCTTGCTCTTGCCGGATTCATTGTGAATATTTATGAAACAAAGTCTGCAACCGGGGGCATGGTTTCGGCTGCTATACCCTCATTCAGATTACCTGATGAGAACTATCAAAATGATCTGAATCGTATTGAAGAGTTAGGCGTATTGATCCATTGCAACAGCAGTATAAACAAGGATAATTTCTATCAAATCCGGACCAATAATGATTTTATCTATATCGCAACAGGTGCCCAGAAACCAAGGGCATATAATATTGATGGAATAAAAGCAAAGGGTGTATTGGATCCTTTACACTTTTTATTCAATGTAAAGGAGGGCGAGCCAACAGGAATTGGTAGTAAAGTCGTCATTGTAGGAGGTGGTAATACGGCTATGGATTCTGCCAGAACTGCCTTTCGTCTCGTTGGTGAAAATGGAAAGGTAAGTATCGTTTACAGGAGGACCATAAAAGAAATGCCTGCTGATCTGGGAGAGATAAAAGCCGTTATTGAAGAAGGAATAGAAATCATAGAACTGGCAACTCCTGTTCAGGTTAATACGAATAACGGGGAAGCACAAACGATAACATGTATTAAAATGGAACTGGGTAAAAAGGATGATACCGGAAGGGCAAAACCGCATAAAGTACCCGGAACTGAATTTGAGATCGAACTTGACACCCTTATACCTGCTATTGGGCAGGATCTGGAAATAGATTTTGTTGAACCGGAAAAACTCAGATCAGATTCGGGTATTTATACAACTAAGTTACATGATGTATTTATTGGAGGAGACGCTTTACGTGGTGCTTCAACAGCGATCAATGCCATTGGTGACGGACGAAAAGTAGCCCAACATATAATTGATCTGGCAGGAATTGATTTCAATACCAATCCTCCAAGATCAAACAAAGAATTAAGCCTGCGGGAGCATATGATTAAGCGATCAAAAAGGCAACGGGCTCAAACTATTTCAGAAATTCCTTTGAACGACAGGAAAAACTTCAGGCTTGTTTCAGGAATGTTATCACAGGAGGAGGCCATGAAGGAAGCCTCACGCTGTTTGATTTGCGATGAGGTTTGCAGTATCTGTACAACAGTATGCCCTAATCTTGCCTTTTATACATATCTGGTTGAACCAGTCAGTTTGATGCTTAAAAAAATCGTATCTACCAAAAACGGCTATCGTTTAGTGGAGGATAAATTATTTACTATCAAACAGAAATACCAGATAGTTCATGTTTCCGACTGGTGTAATCACTGTGGCAATTGTACCACTTTTTGCCCAACGGCAGGAGAACCCTATAAAGATAAACCTCATCTGTGTCTTACAAAGCAAGCTTTCGAGCTGGAGAATGAAGCATTTTTTTTAGCACCTGAAAAAGACGGGCAGGTTTTGCATAAAAATAAAAATGGGAATCTTTATACACTGAAACCTGAAGGGAATTCTTTTATTTTCAAAGCTGATAGATTTGAATTACAACTTAAACGAAATACTTTTGAAGTCATTGACTTCAGGACTACTCTGACCGGCAGTTTTGAGGTTGGTTTGCAAATAGCTGCCGAAATGAGTATCATACTTCAGGGTGCACAATCAATAGTATTGAACGAATAACATAAAAAATATGGATCACAAAGAAAAGGTACTGGAAAATACCATTAAACGTTGCAGGGAACGGCATATAATTCTTCCGACATACAGGCAAATGCGCAATCCGGAGCTTATCCCTTCGGGAATCGTGAAGAAACTAAGCGGGATCGGATTATGGGATCTTAACTCTTTAAATTTATTCAGGATCACCTGGAAGAATGACCCAGTAAAATTTGGTGGTGGTTTTGGAGAGGTAAATTACCTGGAATTCCCTTCTGAACTTACAGGTGTTAAAGCAAGGATCATACTGCTAATCGGTAAGTTTTTCCCAACAGGAGCACATAAAGTAGGAGCAACTTTTGGCCCGCTGGTTGAAAAACTCATAACCGGCAGGTTTGACCCTACAACACAAAAAGCACTGTGGCCATCAACGGGCAATTATTGCAGAGGTGGAGCCTATGATTCTTATTTGCTGGGATGTGATTCTATAGCTGTTCTGCCGGAGGGAATGTCGAAAGAGCGATTTGACTGGTTACATAAGGTAGGTGCTGAAGTTATTGCCACTCCCGGAAGTGAAAGCAATGTGAAGGAAATCTATGATAAGGTTAAAGAGTTAAAAGCAGATCGGGGTAATACCATTGTTAACCTCAACCAGTTTGAGGAAATTGGAAATACATTATGGCATTACGCCGTAACAGGACCGGCAATGGAAGAAGTGTTCAATGCTGTTAAAAATAAGGATGATCGTTTCAGTGGACTCTTCCTGACGCAGGGATCTGCTGGTACCCTGGGTAGTGCTGACTATTTGAGGGAAGTTTTCCCAACAATGAAAGTATGTGCAGGTGAAGCCCTTCAATGCCCGACATTATTGTTAAATGGTTATGGGGAACATCGCATTGAGGGGATCGGTGATAAGCATGTCCCGTGGATACATAATATTAAGAACATGGATCTTGTTGCTGCTATCGATGATAATCCCAATATGCGGTTGATGCAGTTATTCAATGAAGAGGGAGGGAGAAAGTTCCTGAAGGAGAAGATCAAATTGGATCCTGACCTGGTTGATAAGCTTGAATTGCTTGGAATATCCTCCATTGCTAATTTAATGGGTTCCATCAAGCTGGCCAGGTATTATGAAATGAACGAAAATGACGTCGTTTTTTCTGTTGCCACCGATTCCATGGAAATGTATCAATCGAGATTAGAAGAGGAAAAGCAAAAGCATGGAACATTCGATGACCGTTCATCAGCCATTAGTTTTGAGGCTGATCTTATGCGATTGGGAACGGATCATATGTTAGAGATGACCTATTATCAAAAGAAACGCATGCATAACCTGAAATACTTTACCTGGGTAGAGCAGCAGGGTAAAACTGTTGAGGAGTTAAATGCACAATGGTATAATGATGATTACTGGAAGTCGCAGTACAGAAAAGTGGATGAGTGGGATGAACAAATAAATGCCTTTAATGAACGAACAGGGGTGTTAAAAGAGTATCTTTAACATAAATTGTTTCAGTTATATATCCTTTATGAGAATTAGCAATTTCAATAAGTTTTATTTTGAATGTATTGATTGCAGCAATCAGTATCAGGAAAAAGAGGTGAAATATATCTGTCCGGATTGCAGTACTGAGAACACACCCGGCAAACCGCAGAAAGGGGTATTGAAAACACTATACGATTATGAAATTATACAAGGGAAAAGTTCAGAATTTACTAACCTGAAGAAGAACTCATTTTTAGATCTTTTACCTATTAACAAGGCATCAAGTTTTCCTAACCTTAAAGTGGGGAATACTCCACTCTATGGTATTTCAAACATTAACGATAGCCCATTAAACCATAAACTTTACCTGAAAGATGATTCTCAGAATCCAACCTATTCCTTTAAAGACAGGGCCTCTATTCTGGCATCAGCTTATGCTAAAGAAAAGGGATATAATACGATCATAGCCGCCTCAACCGGAAATGCAGGTTCGTCCATTGCTGGTATATGTGCTTCGCAGGGACAAAAGGCTATAATAATAGTTCCTGAAACTGCACCACTGGCTAAACTCAGCCAGATATTAATGTATGGTGCGCAGGTAATTCCAGTAAAAGGTAATTATGATGAAGCCTTCAATTTAAGTGTGGCTGCCACAGAAGTATTTGGCTGGTATAATCGTAATACAGCTTTTAATCCTTTTACTATTGAGGGTAAGAAAACAGTTTCTTTTGAAATCTATGAGCAGATGCAGTTTAAAATACCCGACAGAATATTCGTGCCTGTTGGCGATGGGGCGATTATTTCAGGAGTTTACAAAGGCTTCGAAGATCTTCTTAATCTGGGTAATATTGACCATATTCCAATTCTGGTAGCCGTACAATCCGAGGGTAGCGATAATCTTGTCAGAAATATTTTCAATAAGGAGTTCATTATTAAAAAGAGCAGGACTATTGCAGATTCAATATCAGTGGATGTTCCCCGTAATTTTTTAATGGCCCGTCAGTTCATTAAAATGTATAAAGGCGAAACCATTACTGTTTCCGATGAACAAATAATGGATGCTTCCATCGAGTTGTCAAAAAATACAGGCTTGTTCGCTGAACCAGCAGCAACAGCATCTTTTGCAGGTTATTTGCAATACGATAAACATAAAAAATTACCTGATGGTTCTGACAATGTGGTTCTGCTTACAGGCAGTGGTTTAAAAGATATCCCTTCTATACAGCCTCATTTGAAAATACCTGATTCAATAGCCCCCGATATTAAAGAACTTAAAAAGATCATCTCATGATTTCTTTTGTTTTAAATGGTGATAGAAAAGCTTGCAGTGGTGATCCGGAAAAGACCTTATTGGAGTATCTGAGATTGGATCAGCACCTTACAGCAGTGAAAGACGGGTGTTCAGGACAAGCTGCCTGTGGTGCCTGTACAGTAGAAGTGAATGGAAAAGCAAAACTCTCCTGTGTGCTCAAAATGAAAAACCTGGATAATGCAGAAATATATACACCAGAAGGTTTCCCGGAATATGTTAAAGACACCATTGCAAAGGCATTTGTGAATAAAGGAGCTGTTCAATGTGGCTTTTGTTCCCCGGGTTTTATCAGCAGGATAAAAGTATTACTGCAGGATAATCCCCAACCTGATATTGAAGAAATCCGTAAAGCTATCAAGCCACACCTTTGCCGCTGTACGGGCTATAAAAAAATGGAAGACGCCATTGTTTGTGCTTCAGAAGCAATCCGAAAAAATGAAAAACTGGAAATAACAAAAACTTCAGGCAGGATTGGCATCTCTCACCCCAAATACGAAGCTTATAAAACGGCTACAGGAGAAAGACCTTTTGTAGATGATATGTTTTTGGATGATATGCTGTTTGCTGCCCTGAAGTTTAGTGATTATCCAAAGGCCAGGATTTTGAAGATCGATACCACCAGAGCTGAAAACGTACCAGGAGTTCACAGGGTATTTACCGCAAAAGATATACCCGGTGAAAAGAAGGTCGGTTTGATTTTTCAGGATTGGGATGTGATGATAGGTGAAGGTGAAACAACCCATTATATCGGCGATGTAATTGCAGGTGTGGTTGCAAATTCTGAACGAATCGCCCGCAAGGCTGCTGATTTTATTGAGATTGAATATGAGGTATTGAAACCGGTCACCAATGTATTTGAAGCTATTGATGGAGCAAGGGTTCATCCCGATAAACCAAATAATTTTGAAACCACAAGCTTTACAATAGGTGATGCCTCCGGGGCGATTCAAAAATCAAAATTTGTTTCCAGCGATAACTATGAAACACAACGGGTAGAACATGGATTTCTTGAAAAAGAAGCGGCAATTGCACGGCCCGATGGAAAAGGTGGATTGGAATTATTCAGCCAGAGCCAGGGTGTTTATGAAGACCGCCGGCAGGTGGCAATGATACTGGGTATTCCTGAAGAGAAAGTCCGCGTGGTTCTTGTCCCTAACGGAGGTGGATTTGGGGGGAAGGAAGACCTGAGTGTTCAGGGACAAACTTCTTTGTTTGCCTATCTTTTGAACAAAGCTGTTAAATTAACACTCAGCAGGGAGGAATCCATCAGGCTGCATCCCAAGCGACATCCTGTTTTCATGAAAATGGAACTTGGTGCCGATGAAAAAGGAAAACTCACCGGACTGAAACTAAGGGCTATCGGAGATACCGGAGCTTACGCTTCTGTCGGGACAAAGGTTCTGGAACGTGTGGCCGGGCATGCTGCTGCCGGTTATTTTATCCCGGAAATTGATATTGAAGCAAAAACTGTATATACCAATAATATTCCCTGCGGAGCGATGCGTGGCTTCGGTGCCAACCAGGTAGCCTTCGCCCTGGAAAGTTGCATTGATGATATCTGTAAACAGGCAGGTTTCGACCGCTGGCAGTTTCGTTATGACAATGCCCTGGTTGATGGCCTCAGAACCTCAACCGGTCAGAAAGTATTCGGAGTTGGTATCCGGGCCTGTCTTGATGCTGTAAGGGATGATTTCTATAAGGCTAAATTCACAGGCTTGTCCTGTGCCATAAAAAATTCAGGAGTTGGAAACGGTATGATCGATGAGTCGAAAGTGATCATTAATATTGTTTCTGATAAAAAGATCATTCTTAAGCATGGCTGGACAGAAATGGGACAGGGGGTACACAATATGGCTTTACAAACCTTGTGCGAAGAAACCGGGGTGGATCCCGGAATCATAGAAGTGGAGGTTGATACCAGTGCACAGATAAAGACCGGAATGACAACATCTTCAAGAGCTACTGCACTTGTCGGACTTGCAGTTATTAGTGCTTCAAAATCTCTGAAGGAAGACCTGAAGTCGAGATCATTGAGTGAACTATCCGGCAAAATGTATTCGGGAGCATTTGCATGCGACTGGACCAATAAGCCGGGAGCTGATGTTAAGGATCCGGTAATTCATTACTCTTATGGATATGCCGTGCAGTTATGTATTCTTGATGAAGAAGGAAATATCGAAAAAGTAATTGCCGCTCATGATGCCGGAAAGATCATGAACCCGATGTTGTTTGAGGGTCAGATACAGGGTGGTGTGCATATGGGGCTGGGTTATGCTCTGACAGAATCATTACCCATGAAGGATGGATTCCTGGTTAGCGATAAAATGCGGGCCCTGAAGATTCTTCGGGCTCATGAAACACCGGAGATAGTTGTGAAGGGTGTGGAGGTGAAAGACCCTGTTGGGCCTTACGGTGCAAAAGGCATCGGGGAGATTGGGATGGTTCCGACAGCTGCTGCAGTGGCCAGTGCGTATTATGCTTTTGATGGGGTGAAGAGGACAAGGCTGCCATTGAGGAGATGATGGGAAGCTGGAAGACGGAAGACGGAAGATGGAAAAGAATTAGTAGATAACTAAATATTAAGAAATTTTTTATGAGATTTAAGTTCGAGAAATTAATTATCTGGCAAAAGGCGATGGATCACGGGGAGGATATTAATAGGTTGTCATCAATTTTTCCCGACAAAGAAAGGTATAATTTGTCTTCACAATTATTAAGAGCTGTTGATTCTATCGCCTTAAATATTTCAGAAGGATCAATAGGACAATCTAATGCAGAATATCAAAAGTTTATTGGCTATGCAATTCGATCACTTGCTGAAGTTGTCTCATGTCTGCATAAAGCAAAAAAACGAAATTATTGTACTCAGGAAGAATTCGATAAATACTATGATGATGCATATAATTTGATGAATATGATGGTAGCATTCAAGAAAAAAATAAAATAACTTTATCCGTTACTTCCGTCTTCGGTCTTCCGTCTTCGGTCTAAATATATACTTATGGCAATTATATTAAAAAACTCCACATTCATTAACTGGCACAATCTCAATTTCAAGCCTGTCGACATTCGTATTGAAGAAGGTATTGATGGTAAAATCTGCTTCTCAGATGATCCGGATTTCATTATGGATCCTGATGACCAACTCATTGATTGCAAGGGAAAGTATGTGACAAAATCTTTTGCTATAGGCCATCACCATGTTTACTCTGCCCTGGCAAGAGGTATGGGTGCACCAAAAAAAGATCCGGAAAACTTCCTGGAAAACCTTCAATATATCTGGTGGACACTGGATAAGGCGCTGGATGCAGATCTTATTGAAGCAAGTGCACTGGCAACTGCGATAGCCTGTGCCAGGGCAGGATCTACATTCGTTATTGATCATCATGCCTCGCCCAACCATATTATGGGTTCACTTGAGATCATAGCCAGAGCGTTTGATCAGGTCGGTGTTAGCCATCTATTATGTTATGAAATTACCGACAGGGATGGACCTGATAAAAGCAGGTTGGGAATTGAAGAAACTGAAACTTACATGGAAAACCATCAGGGCCTGGTAGGATTGCATGCTTCATTCACTGTTGGTAATGATACCATGAAAAAAGCAGCCCAGCTGATGAACCAGGGAAAAAGTGGTATTCATATTCATGTTGCCGAAGATGAATGTGACCAGGAGCAGTGTGCATCAGTATATCATAAGCGGGTGGTGGAGAGGTTACATGATTTTGGTTTCCTTGAATCGCCTAAATCAATTCTTGCCCACTGCTTGCATTTGTCAGAAAGAGAGCGGGAACTTATCAGGAATTCAAGTGCATTTGTGGTGGAGAACATCGAAAGTAATCTTAAAAACAAAGTGGGCTATTTCAATGGAGAAGGCCTGGGTGATAATATTATGCTTGGTACAGACGGGATGCACAGCGATATGCTGCGTAGCTCGAAGGCAGCATATCTTGTCGGACAAAACTTTGACACCATCGATTTTGAATCAGCATATAAACGATTCAGGATGGTCCATCATTATCTTAAGATGAATGATTTCAAAGGCGATGGTGATAATAACCTGGTTATACTCGACTATGACACTCCAACAGATTTTAATGCTGACAATTTTTTAGGCCATTTTATTTTTGGATTGAATTCGAATCATGTATCCGATGTAATCTCCAATGGCATAGTGATTGTAAAAGACAAAACAGTATTAACAATTAATGAAGCTGATGTATTAGATTTTACCAGAAAACAATCGAAACGACTCTGGAAATTGATGCAGAAATAGAAAGCATGATAATTCTGCTTCTTCGAAGTCGTTGTTTCTACAACCTGCTATAATGCTACCGTAATGCAACTTCTCCAGAGTCACAGTTAGCCAATTTTTAATATTAGTCTGAACAATTTATGATCTGCTGGTATTATCCTTCTAATTGATCCTGTAAGGATCACAATATTATAGCACTGAGATATGCGAAAGGCGTGAACGACCTCGGAGAGGTCGTAATATCAAAAATGAAATTAAACATATATGAAGGAATCCGGACGAAAGGTGCCCCGCAATTTGTTATTTGCAATGGAATGATCGACGTGGAAAGCAGGAATCGATCCTTTATATACCCATCCTTTTTGATCCCCTTTCAATAATGTTTTGAACCATGCAGGCCGGATCTTCAAACCTGTTTGCAAACATCATCGCTGCAATGATGTATGGTTTATTGCCGGCCTCATGATAGGTGTTGATCCTGTAATTTTCGAAAACACCGGCACTCACTTCACCTTCTTTACAGGATATTCCGCTTATATCGGCAGGCAGGCAATGCATATATAAAGCATTCTTATTTTTAGTCAAGTGCTGCTTTTCACTATTATACTCCCAATGTTTGTGTTGAGCATTGTTGGCCAGACATGCTTTCTCTAAATCAGCTAGTCCCTGTGTATCTGACGACTGTAATAAGGTAGTTCTTTGTTGCATGACCCTGTATGGTGCCCAGCTTTTGGGATATACTATATCTGCATCCTTCATGGCCTCATCCATTGAATGATTGATCTGGAAAGAACCACCACTATTGATCGTATTAACTTTTGCGGTTTCAACAATTTCAGGAATAAGTTCATAACCTTCCGGATAAGCCAATTCGATCTGCATCCCAAAACGTGACATCAATGCGATGATCCCCTGAGGGACCGACAACGGTTTGCCATAACTGGGGGAATAGGCCCAGCTCATCACCATCTTTTTTCCTTTCAATTCATCCAGCGAACCGAAGTGATTTTTGAGGTGCAGCAAATCCGACATGGATTGGGTGGGATGATCCATATCGCATTGAAGGTTAATGATACCCGGGCGGATTGGCAACACACCCTCCTTGTAACCCTCGTCCAGCGCTTCAGCCACTTCACGCATATATTTATTGCCCTCTCCTAAATACATATCATCCCTGATCCCGATAAAATCCGAAAGGAAAGAGATCATATTTGCTGTTTCCCTGACCGTTTCCCCATGGGCAATCTGCGACTTTTCTTCATCCATATCCTGTACGGCAAGACCCAGTAAGTTACATGCAGAAGCAAATGAGAATCGGGTACGTGTTGATTTATCCCTGAATATTGAAACCCCCAGTCCGGTGTCAAAAACCCGCGGAGAAATATTCTCTTCTCGCATTTGTTTGAGAATATCGGCGACCTGGAAAATTGCATACAGATCCATATCACTTTTTTCCCATGTCAACAGGAAGTCTTTGTTATATAATGATGATTTTATTTGCCTGAGCTTATCAATCTTATCTTTTATTTCCATGATCTTTTATTTAAGATTATACGCAAATGCCGCATAAAAGGCAGAGGCAATAACCAGGTCGTTTATAGCAACTTTTTCATTCGGGGCATGAGCCAGTACTTCATTACCCGGTCCAAAGCCTATACATGGGATGCCATGTATCCCGTTAATTACAACCCCATTTGTTGAGAAAACCCACTTATCAACGTTCGGTTTCTGATCATAGAGTTGCTCATAGGTATTGATGCCATTCTGTATGATCTCATGATCCTCGGGTATCATCCAGGTTGGGTAGTACTTCTCCATCCCATATTCCAGGCCGGTATAAGCCTTTTCTTTATAATCAAGTGTTTTAACTTCCGCATTCATGTCTTTGATCAATTCTTCTATTTCTTTCACAGCAGATTCTTTGGTTTCCCCCCAGGTCAGGCGGCGGTCGAGATGGACTCTGGCATAGTCGGAAACAGCACATAAAGAGGGGCTTTCAGAAATAATCTCAGAAATGGTAATACTTCCCTTTCCAAGGAAATCATCCTTCTTTAACCTTTCATTCAGTTTTTCAATTTCGAGGGCAACAGCCGAAGCCATATAGATGGCATTCTTTCCCCTTTCTGGTGCGGAACCATGTGAAGAAACACCATAAAAACTCACCTGCATTTCCATCCTTCCACGTTGTCCTCGTGATATATTCAGATTAGTTGGCTCGGTGATAATCACATAATCAGGCCTGATCCCTTCTTCTTCAATGAGGTATTTCCAACACAGTCCATCACAATCTTCCTCAATCACGCTCCCGGTAAAATAGATAGTCATGTCTTTCGAAAAGTTCAGGTCCTTTAATATTCTCCCTGTGGTTACAAAGGAAGCCACACCTCCTTTCTGGTCAACAGTGCCCCGGCCATGCACATAGCCATCATGGATATCTCCACCAAGCGGATCAAAATCCCAGTTGCTTAACTGGCCCATATCTACCGTATCCATATGGCCATCAATAGCCAGTATCTTTCTTCCTTGTCCAATCCGTCCGATAACATTTCCAAGCCCATCTGTTTTAATCTCATCAAATCCGGCCTCTTCCATTTGCCGTTTTAATTCCCGTTGAACTTTTTCTTCTTTCCCGCTTAAGGATTTGATCCTGACTAGCCTGGATAAATTTTGAGCAGTATAATCCCTGTATTTCTCAGAAAGTTCCAGAATTTTTGAAAAGGTAGTACTCATATTGGTTGTTGTTAGAATTTTGCACCAATTTTAAAAAGTATAATCTTTGCCACCAAAGAAACACAAAAATTAAAATGCTGTAAAAAATCCTTTGTGTCAATTTTGTGTCTTGGGGATTTGTGGCATTTTTCTTTTTATTTACTTTTTAGAGTCGGCTCATTATTAATATTTCAAATTTAATGAAAAGAACCACAGCCTAGAATGAATATCTTTGTTTTCGTAATTTGTCACTGAAGGTTTAACTAAATTTTTGATGGTATGAATTTATGGGAGTTTATAAGAAGTAATCTTATGGATAAAAATCGGGTTGTGTTGATCATCGTTCTTGATCGTGAGGGAAGCAGCCCTGGCCAGAAAGGTTTTAAAATGGCTGTTTCTGAAAATGGCGATTTGAATGGTTCTGTTGGTGGAGGCGTTATGGAGTATAATATGGTAGAAAAAGCCAGGCTGGCATTGAATGAAAAACAAACTGGTTCATTTTTAGTACGGCAGATACACCGGACAACCAATGAAAATTTCAGTTCTGGAATGATATGTTCGGGCGAACAAATTCATGCTTTTGTATTCCTTGATGAAAAAAACCTGGATGCCATCGACCAGCTATTTAATTATGATCGCGAAGGTAACATGGGGCTTATTCAAATAACAGATGATGTATTTCAGTTTATCCCCGATGCTAAAAATGATGAAAGTATTGTCAGCAAAATTGAACATGATAATAGTTGGCATTATTCTGAACAAATAGGAATCAGAAATTCATTGTATATCTTTGGTGCCGGCCATGTGAGTGCTGCTTTGAGCAGCGTGTTCAAAATACTTGATTTTCGGATTTCCGTTTTTGATGACAGGAAAGATCTCAAAACCTTCGATGAGAATAAAGATGCACATGAGAAAAGATTTGTTCATTACGATGATATTGTTTCACTGATTCCTGAAGGTGATCATGTTTATGTTGTTATTATGACTTTCGGACATGAAAGCGATAAACTGGTTTTAAAACAATTGCTTGATAAAAAAGTCAGATACCTGGGTTTAATGGGAAGTAAGCGTAAAGTTAAATCTTTGTTTGATATGCTTTGTGAGGAGGGCCACCCTGAAAGTCAGATCAAAAGGGTTCATGCACCCATAGGTTTGTCAATCCATAGCCAGACCCCTGCTGAAATAGCTATCAGCATTGCCGCTCAGATTGTGAAGTTAAAGAATGAATAATTTTTTTGACCGCGGATTTCTTCTTCATAAAATAGGGCAATACATCTGTAGCTATCATTTTGTAGTTGGTGGCTGGTAGTACTGATTACTTCACTAAAACATTATTTATTTATTAAACATGCTTAGAGAAATTGGTGGTTTTTAAAGCGCTAAAGTACAACCAATTACCAGCAACCAACTACCAACAAGAAAGATCCACGTTATCCGCGTTCCAGGTCTTTAATCATTTTAACGCCAGCAGCGGCCAGGTCGGAGATTTTATTGTTTTCCAGGAAATCGGATAACTCGATCCCAATGCCGAATTGTTTGGTCACTTCACGTTCCAGTTCCACAGCACCCATTGAATCGAGGCCATAGGAGAGAATAGGTTTGTCGGGATCGATATCTTTCGGATCCATTTTTACTTTTCTGGCAAGCCAGTTCACCAGCCATTCTTCAACTGAATCTGTAGATATATCTTCTCCAAAATCTTCATATTCTTTTGAAAGGTCCATCTCCCAGTTGGCAATAATATTGAGGTTGTTATCCAGGAAGGCCTTTTTACTGGCCCTTCTCATTATCTTACCGCTTGTTGTTTTATTGATACTGCCAGTTCTTATAAGAACAATAGCATAAACCTGTATCTCATGTTCTTCAGCTACAGCTTTCCTGATGGCTTCAAATACTTCTTCCTGGTTCAGGTTCCTTAAATAGGTGCGTTCAACCTCCTGGACTACGGCCAGTCTTTCTTCTCCGGCAACATCTATTGAAAAAACGGCATTGGCATATTCCCGTAGTGATTCATGACAATTTTCAACGGTTTTTTCAATATCCTGGGGATAATGGTTTTGCCCGCGGATAATGATCATATCCTTCAAGCGGCCGGTAACATATAACTGTCCATCATAAATAAATCCCAGGTCTCCGGTACGAAGGAAAGGGCCTTCATTGCTATCAGCAGTATATGCCTGGAAAGTCTCCTTTGTTTCTTCAGGGTTATTCCAGTACCCCTGGCAAACCGACGGGCCTGATAACCATATCTCCCCGATTGCATCTGGTTCAGACAACTTTCCTGAATACGGATTTACGATCATTATTTTGCCACCAACCCAGGGATACCCGTTACCAACAAAAACTCTCGCATTATCTGAGGATTCAGCTATTTTGAATTTATTAGTTTCTTCAAGATGAGCTGCATCAACAGAAAGGTATGTAGGTTTAACAAAATGATCCCCGCCGGCCGCCATCAGGGTATATTCGGCAAGTCCATAGCATGGGTAATACATCTCTGGTTTAAATCCGCATGATCTGAACTTGTCATCGAACTTCTCAAATGAACTTTTCCTTATAGGTTCTGCTCCACAGAAGAAAACTTTTATAGAGGAAAGATCCAATTCAACCAAATCTTCATCATGAACCATACTTACACAATGATCAAGGGTAAAGTTTGGACCTCCTACCGTTGTGGCTTTGTATTTTGTAATGGCTTTTAACCATAAAAGAGGATATCTTATAAAAGTTGAAGGAGACATAAAAATACTTACTCCGCCAACGTAAAATGGTTGTATTAAGGTTCCAAATAAACCCATATCATGAAAATGAGGTAACCAGCCTACAGATACAAGGTTTTCAGAATGATTGAACGATTTGTTGACGACTTCCAGATTAGATAATACATTGTTATGGGTTGCCATTACACCTCTTGGCCATCCTGTAGAACCTGAAGTATACTGAAAAATAACGGGATCATCTGGATCCACTTCAGGATTTTTCCAATTGTAAGATGATAATGAATCAATATGATCAATGTTGATGGTTTCAATACCTTTAAGCCTTTCATCTTCACCAAAGTTTTTCAGGAGTTTATCGCCGGTATCACCAGATGTTAATATTACAGTGGCTTCCGAGTCTTCAAGAATTGCCCAAAACCTATCGATAATCCTGTTTCTTTTTGGAGGATAAGTTGGGATAGCAATTAATCCGGAAAGAATACAACCGTATAATCCTATTATAAACTCCAAACCTGATGGAAAGAGAAGTAAACATCGTTCAGCGTTTTTATGGTTTTGTTGGAGAACAGATGCTACTGCAGAAGATTTCAAAAACAATTCATGGTATGAGATTTTATATTTCTCATTTATTCCGTCTTCTAAAAATATATATGCATCCTTATCTCCAAATTTGGCGGAGTGTGATAACAACATTTCAATTAAATCGCTAAATGGCCTGTTATAATCGGGGTATAGTGGGAATAACTGTTGGGGATTATTTATCATGACTTCATATTTTTATTGTCAAACCTGAAATAAATGTCTGTCATTTATACCTGATGAAAGATATCCCTGACATCCAATCTTTTGCGTTCATTTTCAAACATCAAATTGTGATACTGAATATTTGATGTATAAGCCCATGTTGCGGCTACCGGGCTTCTGGTAGCTTTCAGGGTTTTCATTAATTTCCTCTTCAGGGTTTTCTCTTCATACATCTTTGCCCATGCTTCTTTCACAGCATTATAAAATTCGTCCATTTCCATAAGCCGGGGTTTAAAGACCACCTCGGCAAAAGAATATTTTTCCCAGTCGGCAGGATAATCCATATATGGCAGGCGGCCTTCAGCCTTAAACCTTTTATAGAGCAGGGTACCCGGCAATGGTGTTAAAATAGTTGTTTGCATGGCATCAACGCCGGAGTTTAAAATATAGTTGGCCCGGTTCATGATCTTCTCCGGGGTATCAGCGTCAAGGCCGAAAATGAAAGCACCAAGCACCGCTATTCCATATTTGTGTATGGTGTCATAAACCCTGGTAAAATTATCAATACCGATCTTTATGTTGGTTTTTTTATTCGATTCCTCCAACTGATCGATAAGCTCGGATTCAATCCCCAGGAAAACCATTTTACATCCTGCTTCTGCCATGTACTTAAGCACCTCTTCGTTCTCGGCAATATTCATCGATGCGCTGCAGAACCAGTCTTTTTTTATCCCTTTTAAAATGATACCCTTGCAGATGTCGATAATTCTTTCTGCTGATTTTTTATTGTACCCTGTCAGGTTATCATCAACAAAATAAATTTTCTGTTGTGGTATCAGGGCATATTCCTCAACCACATCTTCAACCGGCCGTGGCCGGTAATGGCTTCCGTTAAACGTATGTACCGAACAGAAATCACACTTCATCGGACATCCACGTGTCGTTTGAATACTTCCGAAAGCATAGTCAGGGTGATACAGGTCGATGCGTGGTTTGGGCTGGTTCAGCAGGGGAAGCAATTCACCTTTGTAAATCTGATTAAGGTTACCATCTTCATAATCCTTTAAAACCTGTTGCCATATACTTTCGGCCTCACCTATTACAACGGTATCAACATATTGCAAGGCTTCATCAGGAAGCATGGAAACATGAATACCACCGATTACCGTAGGGATCCTGTTTTTATTATAAACCTGTGCAAGTTCATAGGCGCGGTTAACTGAAGACGTCAGTGCTGTGAAACCAACAAGGTCGGCTTCCTTATACTTAAATCGTTCAAAATTTTCATCGAGTATTTCAACATCCCAGTGAGAAGGAGTGAGGGCAGCAACAATTCCGAGGGACATGGGAGGATAAATCGATTCCCTGTCACGGATCAGGCCCATGCGCCTGGTGTTTAACGGATTAATGAGCAAAAGCTTAAATTTCTTTTCTCCTGACATTTCAGTATTGTGTTTTGAGATTTCCCAGAATTTTCTCCATGTCAATGGCTGGCATATTATCTGATAAAGTCAGGTTGTGCCTTTCAACATTCGCATAATAAGCCCACACGGCAGCTTTAATATTCCTGGTTGCTTTTATTGTTTTTAATAACCTGCGATGTAATTGCTTTTCATCATACAATTTCTCCCAGATCTTCTGCATATGTCCCTGTAAATCTTCAGGTGACATTAGTTTCGGTTGATGCACTACTTCAAAAAAGAAGTAATGTTCCCAATCTTCAGGAAAGTTGGTATAGAGCAAACGGTTTTCTTTCTGTAATTTTTTAAACATTATGGTTCCTGGCAACGGGGTAACGATGGTACTTTGTATCCCATCAATATGGGATTTCAGGATGTAATCGGCCCTGTTGTACAGATCCTGTACTGTATCTGTATCGAGCCCAAAAATAAACGTTCCCAGAACACTGATACCGTGATGCTGAATCTTTTCAAAGATTTTCTGATAGTTGTCAATTCCAATCTTCAGGTTGAGTTTCTTATTGGCCTCTTCCAACTGGCTTACCTTTTCAGATTCAATACCGATGAGAACGATCTGACAACCGCTGGCGGCGGCATATTTAAGCACCTCTTTATTATCCGCAAAATTCAATGATGCCTGGCATACAAAGTCTTTTTTAATACCCCTATCAATAATCCCTTTGAATAATTGTATGGCCCTTTCGGTCGATTGTTTGCTGTAACCGATGATATTGTCATCTACAATAAAAACATTGTCATGTTTGATAGTTTCGAGTTCATCCAGCACCTCCTCTACCGGCCTGTGCCTGTATTTGCTCCCATTAAAAATATGAACCGAACAAAAGTCACAGTTCATCGGACACCCACGGCTGGTTTGTATATTGGCAATGTTATAACCTGAATGGAAGAGGTCACGCCTTGGTACAGGTAGATTTTCGAGAGATAGCAGTTCCCCCCTGTAAACCTTTTGGAGCGATCCTGATTCAAAGTCATCGAGGATCTCAGGCCAGGTGCTTTCGGCTTCTCCGATAGCAATCGTATCAACATGTTGCTGTGCCTCTTCAGGTACCATGGAAGCATGGATCCCCCCCAGTACCACCGGTATGCCTTTTCCTCTGTAAATAGCAGCAATTTCATAGGCCCTGTTAACAGCGGATGTTAATGATGTAATACCAACAAGATCTGCTTCTTTATATTCAAAAGTTTCGAAATTCTCATCAATGATCTCTATATCCCAGCTGTCGGGGGTCATCGCTGCAATAATTCCCAGTGCGAGTGGTGGCGACAGCGTATTTGTATCTATAAACGTATCATGTTGATAAGTGCTGAACGGATTAATAAGTAGTAGTTTGTAGCTTTGTTTAGCCATATAAGTTAGTATGTTTTAGAGGGGCGTAAAGATACAAAGTTTTCGACTGGTTGAGTGAGTTGACTGGTTGAGTGAGTTGAGTAAGTATTTTGATTTGTCACCCTACTTAACATACTTACCCACTCAACCATTCTTAAATATTTTGATAAATTTGCATTCATCAATATTTTAGGAGATGGATGTAAAAGATTTTATTTCGAAGATAGAAGAAGAATTTGAGGATATTAAAAAGGGTGGACTGGAACCGCAAAGTAAAATTCGCGAGCATTTTGAATGGGATTCGGTAAATGCCCTTGTATTTATTGCCATGGTAAATGTAGAATATGATGTAGTGATCTCTGCCGAAGATCTGCAGAAATCTGAAAGTGTACAGGATATTTTTGATTTAATACAAAGCAGGGTAACCCAATAGTAAATGGCTTTCTTTTCAATATCCAGTGTAAAGGTTTCCGGGATCGGCGCCTGTGTTCCGAGAAATGAATTCTATAATCGGGATTATGATTGGATATCAGAGAAAGAACGAAATACCCTTATCAAGACTATTGGTGTTGAGAAAAAGCGACATGCAAGCAAAGGCATTATATCCTCTGACCTCTGCTATGAAGCTGCCGATAAATTATTAAATGAGCTGAACTGGAATCGTGAGGAGATAGATATACTTATATTTATCTCCCAGACAAGGGATTATATCATGCCGGCCACAGCCTGCATACTTCAAGACAGGTTAAAACTTTCCAAAAACTGCCTGGCTTTTGATCTTGACCTGGGATGTTCAGGATATGTTTATGGATTATCAGTGATCTACAGTATGATTTCTGCCGGGCATCTTAAGAAGGGTTTATTATTGACCGGTGAGGTTCCAGTACCGAATATTTCTTATCAGGATAAAAGTACCTATCCGCTCTTTGGGGATGCAGGAGCGGCAACGGCTGTAGAATTTGAAAAATATTCGGGTCAAAGTTATTTCAACTTACAGACTGATGGCAGTGGATATAAAGCCATCCATATTCCTGATGGCGGTATGAGAAACTACCTTGATCCGGAATCAAGTTTTAAATCAGAAAAGATATCCGATGGCCTTATTCGAAACAGGCTTCAAATAGCATTGGATGGGATGTCCGTATTCAATTTTACATTAAAAGAGGTGCGGCCGAATATTAATACCTTACTTGAAAAATCAGGAATGGATAAAGACAATATCGATTATTTTGTTTTTCACCAGGCCAATAAACTGATGAATGAAACCATCCGAAAGCAGCTGAAGATTGAGCCGGAGAAATACCTTTATTCGATTGACAGGTTTGGGAATACGAGTTCGGTGTCTATTCCGTTAACAGTAGTTACGGAATTCAAGGCAAAAGGCAAAAGGCAAAAGACAAAAGTAAAAGAAGATAAGTATCAAGTATTGTTCTCGGGGTTTGGTGTGGGATTGTCGTGGGGGAGTTGTATTACTGAACTGGATGATATTGTTATTCCAGATCTGATAGAAATTGATTAGATCCTCTGTGGAACCCTGTTTTCACTCTGTGTTCCCTGTGGGTGTAATTTCTTGAACCACAGAGGTCACAGAGAAATACACAGAGGTCGCAGAGAAAAAATAGAAATATGAATGCATTTGATCTTACCGGCAAAAAGATACTTGTCACAGGGGCATCCTCGGGCCTGGGAAAACAATCCGCCATTACGCTCAGCAACTATGGAGCACAATTATTTATTACCGGAAGAAATACTGAAAGACTTCAGAAAACATTCGATCAGCTTGAAGGAGATCACCACTCCCAAATAATTGCTGATCTTACCGATTTAGATCAAATCAATAAACTTGTTGAAGCCATGCCAAAATTAAATGGCATCCTTTATTCAACTGGTGTATCCTCCATCATCCCGGCGGGATTTGTGAAGCCTGAAGAACTGGACAGGGTAATGGAGGCTAATTTTAAGACAACGGTTAATCTGAATACAGCCATCCTGAAAAAGAAAAAAATCGAAAAAGGTGGATCAATCCTGTTTATAACGACCATTTCGACCACATATCCATTTGTTGGCGGATCCTTATATGTGAGTTCAAAAGCGGCCCTGGAAGGTTATGCCCGGGTCTTAACACTTGAACTGGCACAGAAGAAGATCAGGATAAATTGCCTGCGCCCGGCATTTGTTAAAGGGCCAATGCTGGATGACACCGAAAAACAATTATCAAAAGAGATCATCGAACAGATTGATGCCAAACAACCACTAGGCCTGGGAAAACCCGAAGATGTGGCACATGCTGTGGTGTTCTTTCTCTCCGATGCTTCTAAATGGATTACAGGAACCAACATAATCCTTGGTGGGGGATGATTTGAAAATTTGGTAAAATTGAAAATGGATATGATAAGAAGAAGGTCTTTGCGCAACTTAGCGTATAACTTGGCGGTTCTTTGCGTAACAACTAAAAGCTATTACACTAAGTTTCGCAAAGTATCCGCAATGCCTCGCAAAGAAGATCCTTACAGTTCAATAGTACTACATCACTATTAAAATCATAAAAATCACCGTTCCAACTTTTGTGAGGTTTAGTGTTTTAGTGCTTTTGTGGCTAATTTCTGACTTTTGAGTTATAGTAGCTCAGCAGTATTCTTACCATTTTTAAAGATAATAATATTGATATTGCAGAGTTTATTAGATAATTCGTATCTTGACAATGGATTAAATCCATGATAATGGAAAAAGTTGATTATTCTGTAGTTGTACCTGTTTTTAACAGTGAACCTACCCTGAAAGAACTGCACAAGCGACTTCAGGATGTTTTTAAGGAGATTAATAAATCCTTTGAAATTATCTTTATTGACGATGGATCTGTTGATGGAAGCTGGGATGTTTTAAAGGAAATTAAAAAGGATAATAAACATATCACTGCCATTACACTCAATAAAAACTTCGGGCAGCATAATGCTACATTCTGTGGATTCACTTTCGCAAAAGGGGATTTTATTATAACGATTGATGATGATCTGCAAATCCCACCTGAAGAGATCAGGAAACTTATTCATGCCCGGCATGAAGATAATGCTGAACTTGTTTATGGCCTTTATAAGAAAAAACAACATTCTAAAACCCGGAATCTCGGGACAAAATATGCCCATAAGTCATCCAGGCGGTTGCTTGACAGATCGAACCCTGAAACATCCTTCCGTTTGATCAGTAAAGAGATCATCGATAAAATCATCCAGCATCATCAGTATTTTATTTATATAGATGAATTGCTGAACTGGTATACCGATAATATCTCGCTGGTTTTTGTAGAACATAAAAAACGACAGATAAATAAATCGGGGTATAACAGACGAAAACTATGGGGGCTTATTTCAAATGTGGTGATATACTATACCAATATTCCTCTCAGGATTATGGTCTATGGCGGATTTATAGCCTCATTTATATTTTTACTTGTTTCTGTTTACTATCTCTTGCTGAAAATCTTCTTTAATGTACCGCTGGGATATACTTCAATAATCGTCGGTATATTACTCTCAACAAGTTTAATCCTGTTTTGCCTTGGAATTATCGGGGAATATCTGCGAAGGATCTATATGGTCCAGAACAAAAAACCACCATTTTCAATTAAAAAAATATTGTCATGATCATCAGAAAAGACGAGATTGTTTTAAAACGAATACAGGAAGATGATATCGAATTGATACGCAATTGGAGAAACAGCCCTGATATTAATCAGTATATGGAATTCAGGGATTATATCTCTGGTGATATGCAACATGAATGGTTTAATTCTGTGAACAATAGCAATAATCTTTATTTTCTTATTATAACAGATGGAAAGAAAATAGGCCTCGCAAATGGAAAAAACATAAACTGGAATGAGCGAACCATCGAGGGTGGAATTTTTCTCTGGGATAAAGATTATTATGGAACCCATGTCCCTGTGTATGTTTATTTGATCCTTAGCGAATTGCTGCTTAATGTGTTAAACCTTGTGAGTTACGGAAGAGTATTAAAGGACAATATAAGAGCCCAACGCTTTGATAAAATGCTTGGTTATGAGCTATGCGAAGGACAGGAGAATGTTGAAAATCAGTTGTATAAGCTAACAAAAGAATCATACCAGAAAAAGGCCGGTAAATTCAGAGAGGCATTTCTAAAGATGAAGGATCAAAAACCTACTGAAATAATATTGGAGCAGCATGATTATAATACCGGATTCGGAAAATTTTTTGAATCCCAGTTCGATCCTGATACCATAAAAGACATCCTGGAAACTGAAGAGGGAAAGGTCTTCCGGTTTTAGGAATCATTCACGGCGAGGGGGCAATGGTCACAACGAAGATTATTATACGATTTCAGTATAAAGACTCCGGCCTGGTTATGGAATAATATAGTATTTTTGAATTCGTTTAGAACGCTATGTACTTTTATGTTTCATGGTGAAATAATTATTTCACTGTTTAATTTAATGGAACCAGAAGTTACTGTGAGAAAGTGAAAGAATTATGATCGTACAATTCAATCAACCATTCATGGCCGGGGAGGAGTTCAACAATATCATAACCGGTGCGCTGGCGGGGCAGATCTCAGGTGATGGACTATTTACCAAAAAGGTGCATGAATTTTTCAGGGAAAGATATACAATAAAGAAAAACCTGATGACTACTTCATGCAGCGATGCACTGGAAATGGCCGGTATTTTAAGTGAAGTTGGGCCAGGAGATGAAGTTATCGTTCCCTCTTTTACCTTTATGTCCTCAGCAAATGCTTTTATCCTGAGGGGTGCAAAAATCGTTTTTGCTGATGTCATGAGCGATGTGCCCAATATTGATGCTGACAAAATTGAAGAATTGATCACCAACAATACAAAGGCCATTGTTGTGGTTCACTATGCCGGCATGGCCTGTGAGATGGATAAGATTATGAAGCTGGCTGACAGGTATAATTTGTTTGTGGTTGAAGATGCTGCTCATGCCATTGAATCACAGTTTGATGGAAAACAACTTGGAACCATCGGCCACTTTGGAACATTTTCTTTTCATGAAACCAAGAATGTGATCTGTGGTGAAGGTGGGTTATTGCTTGTTAATGATGATAGGTTTACAAAGCGTTCTGAGATCATCTGGGAAAAAGGAACTGACAGGGCTGCCTTTCACAGGGGGGAAGTGGATAAATATCAATGGGTGGATGTAGGTTCATCTTTTTTACCGGCTGATATTATGGCATCTATTCTCTTTGCCCAGCTGAGCAAAATCGATGAGATCCAGAAATTGAGGCTTGGCGTCTGGAATAACTATTATGAACAGCTTAAACAACTGGAAGAAAAAAGTCATATCACGTTGCCAAAGATTCCGGAGTATGCTACGAACAACGGACATATGTTTTATATCCTTACCAATACCCCTGATGAAAGAAATAAACTATTGTTCCATTTGAATATGAATGGTGTGATGGCCGTAACTCATTATCTTCCCCTTCATTCGAGTAAATATTTTCATGATAAACATGATGGAAGGGAATTGCCAAATACAGATAAATTCTCGGGCTGTTTGATCAGGCTGCCATTTTATAACGCGCTTAAAGAGGAACAAATAGATTTTGTGGTGGGGAAAGTATCAGACTATTTTACTTAGAAATTTTAATGATTTTAAAGGTTTGTTTATTATCCTTTGTTACCAGCTGAATAAAATATATTCCATCTTTCAGATCTGAAATATCAATACTTAAAGTATTTTCCCCGGAATATGAAATTGTTCGTACGATTTGCCCGGATAAATCATAAATGTTGATTAAAGGTCCTATTGAATATCCATTTAGATTGATATAAAGATCAGAACTTGTTGGATTCGGGTAAATATTTATTAATCTGTTGTTTTTGTATTTAGGAACAATGGTATTTAATAACCATGAATTTTTATTGATTCTCATAAGAAAGTAATTTGTGGTGGGGCCGGAATAATACGGAATGCCATCAAATATAGCTAATCCCTCGTAAGTACCTGTAATAAAATAATCAATCCCATCAGTTGTAAAATCATTTTGCCATACATAACCTATATTTCCACCGGAACTTTTGAGCCAGTTTATATCTCCTGTAGGATTGTAGTTGATCAATACCAATTGATTATTGGTAGTGTACCATTCATGGTTTAAATTAAACTCATCATAATGAATAGAACCCCAAAAAGCATTATCCTGATATGATTTCAAATAATATGGATAAATATGGTTTACTTTCCACCACTCAAGATTGCCGGCTGTATCTGTCGCAATTAAGAAACTTGGGTTTCTCTCATCTGAAAGTGCATCTACCAGCGTATCTCCACGGTAAAATATCGTGTCAGCAAAACCTCCTGATAACAACACATACTTATTTTGTATGCTGACTATACTAATAGGAAAAATAATACTTCGGTTGCTGAATTGATTTACCCAAATAAAATTGTTTTTGAGATCGAGTTTTGCCAGAAAGGAATCCCATCCGATTGAACCACTCATACTGACCAATGTATCATTGCCTATTATTACCTCACCATCGAATCGTGCAAACAAATAAATACAGTTATCAATATTGGTAATTGAAGGATATCGTATGCCACCATCAAATTCATAATACCAAAGAATGTTACAATATTTATCTGTCCTGATCAGGTAGTCTTTATCCAGAAAAACAATATTGTTTTCATTAATTATTTCAAACATCTCCGGTATAAATTCATCCAGCCTGTTGTCAAAAGGGTAATACAACATAGATGAGTATTCAATATCACCCTCCTGGTTTATAACAGCATAAAACCCTTCCCAGTCTTCTGCTGTAAAAATGTAATCACCGAATATACCTATACCTTTGAATCTACCGGCAATGTGAATGTTATTATTTGTACCAATCTTAATTTGTATAATTTCAATTCCTCTTTGGGTTATACTATCATTTTCGATTGAATAGGGTAAGCTTGTCCATATCTCATTTGATTCGCGGTCTAATTTTGAGATGAATGCATAAGTTGTATCAACAATATATATTGTGCCTGATGAGTTTTCATAATCAGGTATTCCTTCACCAGCAAGGATCAAATTACTATCCTTGTCAATTTCAAGAAAATCAATTGCATGTCCATATGAATTTTTAAATTTAATCTCCCTGAACCAGGTAGAATCATTGATCTGGCTTATTAGAACAGGTTGAACAAGCATGTTCAGGCCTATCAGAAGAAATATCCTGTTTATATTAATATTCATCTGATTTATTGTTTTATTGTTTTGAAAGAATACCGGTTATCATTGTCAGTCAATATAAGTATATAAAAACCTGAATTGATATTATTGGTTTCAATCATGGCCGAATTTTTGGAATTTAAGCTTCCACTTAACATCGTTCTTCCATAAAGATCGTAGATTGCATAGCGGCAGTTTCCAGTTTGAGGGAGCCCTGTTACAAATATTTTATCCCGGAATGGATTTGGAAAGACTTCCAGATAAATTTTATTATTTTCATTATCCTCCAATCCCGAAAAATTACCTCCGCACGGGGTAGTGTCGCTATCGTAATATTCCTGCAATAAGGATATCCTTTCTTTCAGCAAATCAACGCTGGTTAGATAGTTCCCTTCATAATCAAGTGCAAATGGAAATGCAATATCAATGGATATTTCCTGGCCTGAGTTTAATTCAAAAGGACCCACTGAACCTAAACCAGTGCTCCAACTAGGAGGTAGTCCGGCAGTTAATTCAGTCCAACCAGACAAAGTGTCTTTTGGGTCATCAGGAAAGTGATAGTTGATGGGAATAGAACCGTTAAAGCCGTCGTGACCATAAGTTAGATGAGAACTGTCTTTTAATATGGCCTGCATGGCCATATGCATAGTGTTAGGATAATAGGGATAGTAGTCCCAGTAATTCAGGAAAGCAAACATTCTTTCGTTTAAAAACGTTACGCCCTGCGCGGGTGGATGGTTTCCGTAATAAATAGAGTCGGATGAACAATCGCAAGGTGTACCATTGTACACGAAATAGGTGTTAAGAATTGTATCAGAACCTGAGTAATTATCAGAGAAGTTACCAAGTTGAAAATATGTAAACAAGCCTAAAAAAACATCATTGTAATTTGTATCTGACCTGTTGAGAACTTTAAAATTAATGAAAAGGGTGTTGTGCAGGGCTGAATCTATGGGGCAATCGAAAGCGTAGGCAAGTCCATGGATATCTACCCCTAAATGGTTTTTATCTTCATCGTTTGTGATGACATATCTTTCATCATTCATTACCCAGAATACCGCCTGGTCTCCTTTAATTGCCGGATAATCCCCATCAAATGGATTATAAATATCATCATTGTTGATATCTTGGAAGGGAGCGATCTTCATCGGTTCTCCGTTATCCGTATCGCCATTGCCAGGCCAGGTCAGGATGTTCTTAATGGGTAGGTATCCCGGGTCATTATAATGCTCTCTATGATATGCTATATCCTCCTTGTTTAACTTCCATATATTATACCATTTTACGTCATATAATGAATCGTATTGGTGTGCTATCGGGCCTGGCCAGTAAGGAACATCGTGTAATAAGGTTGTTGAAGCATTAATCTGGTTGTTGTCATCTCTGCCGGCAACCCAGAACAATGACTTAAAAATTGAATTTAATTGACTTTGTTTTGGCACCTGAAAATGGCCTCCATATGATTCTTCATCTGGATTATTGAATAGAACGCCGGTATTGTTTATTCCTGCATTGATATTGTTTATATCTAAGGAATCGCCATAATCTCCAAGAATATTAATCACAACAATTGCCCATGATTGTCCATATGGAAGTGTATCATGTTCATCTTTGATCATATAAGCCTTTAGTAACTTATTTTGGAAATATGAGTCCCCAAAATTAAGGTGATAGGTTATTGTAGAATCTTCAACCTTCCCACCCAATGCGTTAAAGATATATATCGAATCACCATCAGGATCGTAATCGTTTTTAAGGACATTTACTGTTACGCTATCGCCCGGATATGCCTCAATGGTATCATTATTTGCAACGGGAAGGTGGTTTTGTGATACTAGCATTACTGGTGCTATTATGATAAAAAACAGCGCAAAATATCTCATTAACTATTGTGCTTATTAATTGTTTTACAGGAATAAATGTAAATAAAACGTTTAAATAATCCAAATGAAATCAGGTTGCGGAGGCCGTTATAAAGTTATCGGTTGGTAAATATTGGTTGACATAAAAATATAATTTCCTCATTAATGGTAGTTATTCCTGCCAATTGAAATTATATTTTTCAAAGGTTCATTCCGTCCCCTGCAGTACACCTTCAAAGGAAGACATGGTTCTTCGCATGCTTTGCACCAAATGGCCTGAGAAATTGTTATCTGCTTGTGGCAATATTATTTATTGTGAAAACTTCAGGATTGATGCATAATTCATGGGAAGGTAGTAAATAGTGATACCCTTTGCTATTAATCCAAATACCTGCCAGGTTGTGAGGCTGTCTCAAAAGTCTCAAAAATTAGAAACGCCACCAAGACACAAATGCTCCAAGAAACACTAAGTGTTATCAATCAACGTTTTACAACTTGGTGAATTCTATGTGACTTGGTGTTTTTGTGGCTATTCATAACTTTTGGGACAGCCTCTACAGGGGTTGGAATTCCGGTTGCTAACACCACAATTCCTACTTCTCATAAAAATGCATTTCCACAATATGCTCATAGACTTTCTTCGGCAGGAAATACTTGATATCCTTCTTCACCCTGATCGCCGATCTGATAAAACTTGATGAGATTTCAATTAAAGGTGCATCAACCAATTCTATATTCCAGTTTTCAGCATAATCATCCGCGTGTGATCCTGGACGCGGATAAACATAAAACTGATAACTGTCAAGCAGAATCTCATAATTCTTCCATTTGTGAAATGAGGGGAAAATATCCGAACCGGCAATCAGTACGAATTGATGATCGGGATGTTTTTCGCCAAGATAGGCAAGTGTGTCTATTGTGTATGAAGGTTGTGGCATACTGAATTCGATGTTTGATGCCTTAAAACGTGAATCATCTTCTACTGCCAGTTGAACCATATAATAACGGTGATGATCGGCCAGAAGGCTGCTTTTTTTCTTTAGAGGATTATGGGGAGAGATAATGAACCATATCTCCTCCAGGTCGGTAAATTCAACCATGTAATTGGCAATGATGAGGTGGCCAATATGGATAGGATTGAATGAACCGAAAAACAAACCGGTTTTTTTGAATGTATCCTGATTATGATGTTTGGATAATAGCATGGTATGAAATTACAAAAACTGAAGATAGGATAGCCACCGATGCACGGATAAATTTTTTATTCGCCTTTAATTAGTACATCCGTGGCATCTTCTATGGTTTGAACAATACCTTTCCGCCAGACATATTTCCCAGGTATGCTTTCAGCCCCTGAACAAAATCCTCCAGCTTATAAACTCCCTGGATTTCAGTTTTTAATGCTCCTTTGATAAACATATCCTGTAACTCATCAGAGATCTTTAAAAATGCTTCAGGACCTTTCTCGGCAACATATTTCCGTAAATCGAATCCGGTAATTTTTTTATTGTTGAAAATAATGTCCAGGATTTCAATGCCAGAAATTGGTTTTCCGGATAATCCCCCATAAACGATCAAATCTGAATTTGCAGGCATAGCACCGAATACTATCCCCGTTTGTTCTCCTGCCACAGCATCCAGTGCGGTTGTAGCATTCAATTCATGTGCCAGTATTTTCAGCTTTTCAGGAAAATCCTCTGATATAGAGCATAAGACGTGCTTCACTCCCTGATCCTTTAATTCTTCAGCAAGCTCTTTCTTACGGACTACGTTAATAACTTCAACTTCGTTGAGTGAAGCAAGGCTGCAAATATAGTTTCCTACCTGGCTTCCTGCTGCATTCTGAATGATTGCTTTGCTTCCATTTTGTTGTGCCTGTTCAAATAACCCGTAGGCAGTAAAAGGATTGATCGCAAAATATGCCGCCTGTTCATCTGGCATTTCCTCTTTCAGAATAATGCAATTTGATGCTTTGGTTATAAGATATTCCGCCCAGGTTCCATCATTATCTTCCTGCGTGAAACAACTCACCTTTTTACTCAGCATCGATTTTACACCATCGCCGGCAGCTATAACGATGCCAGCTCCTTCAAAACCAGGGACAGTAGGCATACTTTTAGTGATGGCATATCCCCCCCTTAAGAAAGCAATGTCAGAGGGATTACAGCTTGCGGCTATTATTTTGATAAGCACTTCATTGTCATGTAAAACGGATACTGGTTTCTCTTCTAATTTCATCCCAAGTATCGCCCGGAGAATATTGGTATTATATGCAGGTAAAACAACTGCGTTTTTTACTGCAGGTAGTTGCGGTTTCATAGTTCACTGTTTAATGAAATTCTTTACAGCTGTTCTGGCATCTTCAATAGCAGTATGCAGGTCTTTATTGATAATGATGGTGTCAAACTGATCGGCAAAGCCAAGTTCATATTCTGCTTTTCGGATCCGCGTTTCAAGATTATCAGGTGTTTCAGTACCACGGTTTCTGAGTCTTTGCTCGAGCACCTCAGAAGAAGGTGGTTGTATAAATACTGAAAGGGCTTCTTCTCCAAATTCCCTTTTTATGTTTAATCCACCGGCGATATCAACATCGACCACTGCATGTTTTCCAGAGTTCCTTATTCTCTCCACTTCACTTCTAAGGGTTCCGTAATAATGATCCTTATATACCTCCTCCCATTCCAGGAATTCATTGTTGCTGATTTTTTCCCTGAATTCATCGATGGTGAGATAATAATAATCTTTTCCATGGGTTTCCCCGGGGCGTTTACTTCGGCTGCAGGCGGAGATTGAAAATTCAAGGTCAGGAATAGCAGACAGAAGGTTTTTTACAATGGTGGTTTTTCCTGCCCCGGAAGGAGCCGAAATAATAATGAGCCTGCCCTTCATTATTAAAGTATATTATAAAGTTGCTCTTTAATTTTTTCGAGTTCATCCTTCATCTGAACAACGATACGTTGTATTTCGGCATCATTGGCTTTTGAACCAAGGGTGTTAATTTCCCTTCCGATTTCCTGTGAGATGAAGGTTAGTTTCTTACCCATTGAAACAGGTTCGTCGAGAGTCTCAAGAAAATAATCACAATGACTCTTCAGTCTGACCTTCTCCTCGGTAATATCAATTTTTTCAATGTAATAGATCAGTTCCTGTTCGAAACGGTTCTTATCGATCTGATTGTCGTCGATAGTTTCATTAACGTTTCTGAAAAGCTTTTCCCGGAGGTTTTCTATACGGCTTTTTTCAAAAGGCCTAATATCTTCCAGTAAATTTTTAATCAGCTCAATTCTTTTAATAAATTCACCGTAAAGGTTTTTACCCTCTCCGGTTCTGTATTCATCAACCATGATCAGGGCATCAATGATACATCGTTCAAGTTTCTTCCATTCCTCCTCATTAAGCTTTTCGATTTCTGGCCTGAGCACCTCAGGCATTTTAATAACCACCGGAAGATAACTGTTGTAATGTTGCTGGTTTATTTCGGAAGCAACCTGTTTCAATTCCTCATAGTAGGCTCGTGCAAGAGGTCTGTTAATCGTATAATTGGTGGCTTCCCCGGTATTTTCCATGTAAAGATTTAAGTCGATCTTGCCCCTTTCAAGTTGCGAAGAAATCAATGAACGAATCTCCAGCTCCTTCTCTTTATACAAACTTGGTATCCTGGTATTTATATCTGTTTGCTTGCTGTTAAGCGTCTTAATTTCAATTGTGAGTTTCTTATTTGGTAATTCAAGTACCGACTTACCATAACCTGTCATAGATTTAATCATACCATATCATTTAAGGATACAAAGATAACAATCATCGGCAGTTTGACAAATTGAATCAGTGAGTTACAGCATCATTTTGCTATAGATAAAGGGATATCAAAGGGATTGAAAAATCATGAAATAAAATGAGATTGATGTATTTATTAAAATCATGGCATGCGTAATAAAATTACTCATTGATTTTACTTTGAATTCTCAAATCAATTATTATTTTTGAAACAGGAGTAAAGATTAAACTCGCAACACCATGTTTAAGGAAATCTTTGAGCCATATCACCTGTTTGATGATACCTTCCGGTATTATAATACTTTACTTGATGATATAGAGAATGCAGAGGATTATATCTATTTTGAAACTTACAGGATAGCAAACGATAGCATAGGGATTAAATTCAGGGATGCCTTAACTGAAAAGGCCCGTCAGGGTATAGAAGTAAAACTATTGCTTGATTCATGGGGATCGAGTTCAGTGTCTGAGGCATTTTTTGGTGAACTGATTAAGCATGGGGGAGAGGTAAGGTTTTTTGAAAAAATTAAAATCAATTTCGACTTTTTTACCAGAAGCCACAGGCGCAACCATCGAAAAATCATTATCATCGATGATGAAATCACTTACCTGGGATCATCTAATGTAACCGAATATAATCTCAACTGGCTGGAATTGATAATCAGGATCAGGGGTGATATTTCCCTAACATTTAAAAAGATTTTCAGACAGGATTTCAACATTTACAATAAGTATGTTATCGATAAGGTAAGATACAGTAAACCGATAACCCATGGGATTTTTGAGATTGTTAGAGATGTACCTTCCATTACATTAAAACGTATCAATAAGAAATATATCCAGCTTATCCGCGATGCAAAAAATGAGATTATTATTGAAACCCCCTATTTCCTTCCCGGATTTCTACTCAGGAAAGCACTTTCAGATGCTGCGAAAAGAGGGGTTGAGGTAAAAGTGATCATCCCTAAGCACTCAGATGTTGGACTTGTTGATATTTTGAGGAACAAATATCTTGGACCGTTATGCAAAGCCGGAATCAGGTTCCTTTATTATCTGCCTCATAATTTGCATGCCAAAACCATGATGGTTGACAGTAGGATTTTCAGTATAGGTTCAGCCAACTTTGATTACCGTAGTTTCAGATACCTCTATGAAATCGCTGTTATTGGTATGGAAGAAGACATTATAATGCAATTGAATAATCATTATAACAAGGCCATCAAGCATAGTGAGGATTTCAATTTTGAAAGCTGGCTCCGCCGCCCCTTGATCAATAAGTTTTTTGAATGGTTGTTATTGCCGGTCAGGCACCTTCTGTAGATGAGTATGTTGAGTGAGTTGAGTGGTTAAGTAAGGAAAAATAAGTCGCAAGATTATTATCCTTTTCTCAATCATATATCACTTACTTAACTTTCCCAACTTACTTAATCAGTCAACATGTCAATTAATAACAAAATAGTCAGCCAGATCACTACAGAACCCATAAAAAATATACCTTTGCAGGCGAATAAATGAGAAAATATTAAATTACTTAAAATTAAAACGATATGATAGGATCAGAAGTAATGACATCGCAGAAGGCTATGGAATTAGAGGATAAATATGGTGCCCATAATTACCATCCGTTACCTGTTGTGCTATCCAGGGGAGAGGGTGTTTATGTCTGGGATGTTGAAGGAAAACAATATTTCGATTTTTTATCTGCTTATTCGGCGGTAAACCAGGGGCATTGCCACCCAAGAATTGTTGGTGCGCTGGTTGATCAGGCTCATACACTTACCCTGACTTCAAGGGCTTTTTATAACGATGCACTTGGTGTTTATGAAAAGTTCATCACTGAATATTTCGGATATGATAAAATGTTACCGATGAATACAGGGGCAGAGGCTGATGAAACAGCATTGAAACTTTGCCGCAAATGGGCCTATCTTAAAAAGGGTATTCCTGAAAATGAAGCAAAGATCATTGTTTGTGAAAACAACTTTCATGGAAGAACGATAACCATAGTTTCCATGTCAACCGACCCAGATGCACGTAAGGATTTCGGGCCATTTACACCTGGATTCATAACCATTCCCTACAATGATATCCCTGCACTTGAAAAAGCATTGGAAGACCCCCATGTAGCAGGTTTCCTTGTTGAACCCATCCAGGGGGAAGCCGGTGTTTTTGTGCCTGATGAAGGATATATTAAAAAAGCCTATGACCTGTGTAAAGAAAAAAATGTTTTGTTCATTGCTGACGAGGTTCAGACAGGGATAGCCCGGACCGGAAAATTACTGGCCTGTGACCATGAAGATGTAAAACCCGATGTTTTGATCCTGGGTAAAGCATTATCGGGTGGTGTATATCCGGTATCAACAGTACTTGCCGATGATGAGATAATGATGACGATTAAACCCGGTGAACATGGATCCACCTTCGGAGGTAACCCGATTGCTGCAAAAGTTGCAACAGTCGCACTTGAAGTTGTTAAAGATGAAAATCTGGCTGAGCGGGCAGAAGAACTCGGACTACTCTTCAGGGAAGAACTTGCTAAGATAGATTCTGATATGATTGAATTGATACGTGGAAAAGGATTGTTAAATGCAGTGGTGATAAAGCCAAAGAACGGAAAAACCGCATGGGACGTTTGCATGAAGATGGCTGAAAATGGATTACTTGCCAAGCCAACACATGATCATATTATCCGTTTTGCACCACCACTGGTAATATCAAGGAATCAGGTGCTTGAAGCGGCTGATATCATTAAGAAATCAATTCTTTCGTTTGATTAATTATATTGAACGCAGAAAACGCTGATCTCCGAACCTGGATAATCAAGGATTTTATCTGTTGATATCCGCGTTACTAGTATCCTCGTTATCCGCGTTCTAATATTTTAGGGAAGTCTAACCAATAACATCCAGGTATCTCTTCTCAACTTCTTCCCAGTTCACCACACTCCAGAAAGCGCTGATATATTCGGGTCTGCGATTCTGATATTTGAGATAATAGGCATGTTCCCATACATCCAGTCCCATGATTGGTGTTCCCTGGCATTCCGCAACATCCATATAAGGATTATCCTGGTTGGCAGATGAACAAACACAGAGTTTGCCATTGCATACACACAGCCAGGCCCAACCACTTCCGAAACGGTTCGCGGCAGCATTTGAAAATTCTTCCTTGAATGCATCAAAGGTTCCGAATGAAGATTTTATAGCCTTACCTAATTTGCCAGATGGTGCACCACCACCATTGGGAGATAAATTTTTCCAGAAAAGATCGTGATTGAAAAACCCACCGCCATTATTTCTTACCGCCACAGGAAATTTGCCCATGTTAGCGAGTAAATCCATGATATCCATATTCTCCATATCAGTGCCTTTAACAGCATTCATAAACTTATCGTAATAAGCTTTATGATGTTTGGTATGATGGATCTCCATGGTCATCTTATCTATATAGGGTTCCAATGCATCGTATGCATAGGGTAATTCGGGAAATATTAGGTCCTTTATTTTATTCATGATTATTTACTATTTATTGTTTGATGGGGCAAAAATAATACTTTATTCTAATTTAGAATGAATAAAAATAAACATATTGTAGAAATCTAATAATTGGATCTGGAAATTGGCAATTGACAATTAAAGATCCGATCAATTTTAAAATCATCATTCCAATCTGAGGTCTTCAATTGGTGTTCGGATATCAAATAACTTAAGGATATAATATACAGTAATCAGGGATGCTATCCCTCCTGCTTACAGCAAGACGGATGTCATCGCCTGTCAACTGCCAACTGTGGACAGGGGACTTTTATTTGAAAAAAGGATATTAAGCTGGCTCTTGAAGAACTGCTTGCTTTATCCAGTTTGCTTCCTGCTGTTAGTTACCATCCTTCATCACCCGCCATAAAGCGCTGCAATTCAGCAATCATATTTCGCATTTTATCCCTGAATTCAGGAAAGGCCAGATTATCATCTTTTCTTCTTGTCCCTGACTCAAAAAATTCTTCAAAGGTGAAAGTTTCAAATACGATATTATCAGAATTCTTATTTCCGGGATCCCTTTCACTAGGAGGTTTGGGCTTTCCCGAAATAAATTCATTAACATAAAAGTTTGTAAACTCATATCTGTATTTACCGGGAGCGGTTTTCATCCTTAACTGGAAGGTTACGTAAAAACGATCTGTTTCTGGTGATCTGTAGTGGATCTTAAAATAACCATCGGTGATCATAGTGCCATTGTTGGGATCATCAAACTTCCATGGATCATCAAAAAAATAATGATTGAATTTTTTGTCGATTAATACCGGCTGATCGAATCCTTTCAGTATAATCCATTCCTTTGCCCGTGAATACAACAGGTCTTTACCGACATCCGGTTCAACAATAGTCTCAGCAAAATAGATCCTGTTTGTCTCTTCATTTATTTTAAATCCCCAGAGGGTTTGCGTTTGAACCTGACAGGCAAATGCACCTATCATAACGAGTAAAATAAACCTGGTAGCCATCATTTAAAGATTTGATTAGGATGATCAAAAATAGAAAAAAAACGGAAGGATCAGAAACTTGCAATTAAGCGAATGTTTAACTGGCGAGGTGTCAGATAATTCGGGACAGCATAACTTGTATTATTTACGTCAGTTACCCATAAATAGGATACAGTATTATTGGTTTGAAGAAGGTTGAAAACCTCCAGTGTGATCCAGATCGATTTGAAGTTACTGAAGAAACCTTTGGTGATAGGCTTTCTCATATTTGGTCCGATGATCTGCTTTGAAAATCCGATATCAACCCTGCGGTATGCCGGGATCCTGAGGGTGTGCTGGTATTTTTCAGTGTTTGGTGCACCGAATGGTAAACTGCTGCCATATAATATTCTCAGGTGCATTTTATAGGTTGGATTCCTGGGTATATAATCCTGGAAAAAAAGACTGAAGTTAAACCGCTGGTCAGTAGGTCGGGGAATATATCCCGGCTCGATCCTGATACTATCTGTAGCAATTTTATTATCAATGCCGGGAGTGATAAGGAAGCCATTGTTGTTATAATAATCATAATAATAGTCCCCATCAATATCTTCCTCGGTTCTCATAATAGAAAGTGTTGCCCATGAATCAACACCCTCAACAAACTCGCCATTAACTTTAAAATCAACACCTGCAGCATAACCATGGGCGCTGTTCTCCGCATAATATCTTATCCTGACATTATCCACTTCATACGGTATCAGGTCATCCAGTATCTTATAGTATGCCTCGGTAGTAAATTTAAATGGTCTTGTCCATGCGGTGAATTCAAGGTCGTATCCCGCAACAAAGTGTATTGATTTCTGAGCCCTGATATCCTCATTAATGTTTCCATGAAGGTCGCGTAACTCACGGTAAAACGGTGGCTGATAGTAATAACCGGCCGAAAACCTGAAAATATTTTGTCTCTTCCAGTCGGGGCTGTAGGCCACTGTTCCCCTAGGGCTTGCAATGAACTGATTGTTAAAGTCCCAGTACTGAAATCTGACACCACCAGTTACCGAAAGGTCATATTTAAATCCGGAAAATTCCCAGGTATTCTGTACAAAACCGGAGTACCTGTTGGAGTTAATTTCAATTGTATTTCTGATGGCGTTATTCAGCAGCAGGGGAGGAGGTATTGGATCCGGATTTCCAACTGTGTCGGGAGGTTTGGGTATGGAAAATCCGGCTGAATCTATCATTTCCCATTCATGCAGCTGATCGTTAACTATTTCGTGTTGGTATTTAAGTCCCCACTGTAATATTTTATTATGAACTGTATAAGTTCCTTTATGCTCGGCATTCATAACGATGGCTTGCAGAAAATTTCTGGCATGATCAAGATAAGTGCCCACGCCCTGCGCCTCGATGGCATCACCGAATTGCTCGTTTCCAAAACTGGTTTCCAATCGTCCGAGCCAGTATTGTCCCTGAATATCATAGGTCTCTTTTTCAAGGGTTTGAAAGGTTGATGTTATAAAACGGAGGTTAAGCTGTTCATTGGGATTATAGGTAGCTGACAGGGCACCCATCATGGTTTGGAAGCGGTCAACTTCCTGTCCGTCGAAATAAATCCTTAGCTGGTAGGCTTCGTTGATGGTACCGAATTTAGTCTCTCGGTTTTCAGGAACCAGTTTATAGGAATTGCTGGTATAATTACCAAGAAATGATATTTCCCAATCATTAGAAATCTTGTAGGAGAACAGGGATTGTATATCAAGGAAAGAAGGTTTGTATTCCCCTTTGGTCTGGAGGCTTTTCAGGATATACTGATTGGATTGGTACCTGACACCTGTAAGATAGGTGAATCGCTGGTTTTTTGTTGCACCCTCGATATGGCCTTGTGCTCCAAGTAAGCTTGCAGAAACAGAAGCACCAAATTCAGTCGGTTTTTTATACTGGATGTCGAGTACAGAAGACATCTTATCCCCATATTTTGCATCAAACCCACCGGCAGAAAAAAGGACTGATGATACAAGATCAGGATTTACAAAACTTAATCCTTCCTGCTGGCCTGATCTGATCAGGAAAGGACGGTAAATCTCTATCCCATTCACATATACGAGGTTCTCATCGAAATTCCCACCTCGTACTGAATATTGCGAGCTGAGCTCATTTCTTGAGGAGACACCCATTTGAGTGATGATCAGGTCTTCAATACCACCCTTCATCGTCGGGATCACTTTAGACTCCTTGGGATCAAGGCGGATGTAGTTGGATTGTCTGATCTGTCTTTCCCGTATTTCAAGTGGCGGCAGCTCTGATGCTGTCTGTATAAGTATAAAATTTACCTCTTCTGTAATGTTATCCTCAAGGATAATTTCAATTTGCTGAGATTGATAACCGATATGAGAAACAATGAGTGTTATTGATTTATCTGCAGGAACCTCCAGCTTAAAATTACCGTTTCTGTCGGTTGTAGAACCTCCCGGAAGATCCAGAATGGCAATATTTACCAGTTCAAGCGGATTGCCTGATTCATTGGTGATTTTACCGATAACATTTGCTTTCTCCTGGGCTTCTGCTGCCAGTGAAAAGGCAATGATAAGAATAGTTATGAAAAGAGTTTTTTGCATCAAAAGAGATAAACGTAAGAAATACAAAACTATTTCTTTCTTTTGAATTTTCCTTCTTTCCAGGCTTTAATAAACTCCGCCCATGCAAAAGGATTCAGAATGGTTATGGGAATTGTCTGGCCGGCATAATATAATTTGCTTGTTTCCTGATACATATAGTTTCTGTAATTCATATTGCCATCCATGGGCATGGCTTCTGCTCTCATGGCAATTTGTTCGGCGCTCAGGTTTTGCCTTGCGATTTCAATATCATCATCAGGAATTTCAAGCGTCAAAAAGGCGTCTTTAAATTGCTCTACTGTTGGCCAGGGATAAATCATCGTTTCGGCCAGTAATATTGTATCACGCGTCATGGCATGAATAAGTGAATACCGGTTACCGGTAATTGTATCGGGAATAACAAAAAAGTCACGTTTAAATCCAACACTTGAAAATATAACCGTATCAAGTTTTCTTGCTACAAAAGAAAAGTACCCGTAATAGTCACAGGTAGTCCCCAGGTTGGTATGTGCGATAATAATGTGGGTAAATGGTATTGGTTGAATACTGTCGGAGGTAACAACCACACCGGAAAACTGAACCAGTTCATCATCCTGTTCCTGTGCTTTTGCAGTTGATGCGACTAAAACCCATATCAGTAAAAAAACAAATGGTTTAAACAATAACTTTATGTGTATACCTGACAATTTCATATACTTTCAGGACAAATTTAATTTACTTTTAGCAGCTTCTGTTTTATTTTAACGAATCTTAACAAAAAATAAATCACTTTATCTGTTAAACAAAAAATGCTGCTACAGTAATAAGTAACAGCATTTCAGTAATTGTATTGTAATTTATTTCTTTAAGAAACCTTTTTCCCTGGCGTCCTTTAAGGCAGTACGGATTCCTTTTTTATTAATTGTGCGTATCCCATCAGTAGAAACTGTAAGGGTGATCCATTTGTCTTCTTCAGGAATATAGAACTTTTTCTTTTGCAGATTAGGATAAAACCATCTTTTGGTTTTGATATTTGAATGGGAAACCTTGTGCCCTGTAATCATCGATTTTCCTGTAATTTCACAAATCTTAGCCATTGTTGTTCAAGTATTTATTGTACTGCTTTAAAATGAGGTGCAAAATTCGGTAAAATATTTTAAACCACCAAGCTATTTTAGTTTAATAATTCACGTTTTTGATTGAATAAGTTGATGATCCGAATGATCGTTAATTTTTGCAAAATAGAAGAAGATTGCATTAAAGAAGGCATAAAATACCACGCCGGCCTGGGTTTCAAGCATTGATTCCACAAGAAAATTGATGACTATGATTGTCAGGAAGATTATATACAAAGAGCAATGATGCTTAAGGGCATAATAGGCAGGAAGTACAACAGACAGGATCAGGACCAGGAATCCTACGATACCAAGTGTTATGAAAGTCTGAAGAAACTGATTGTGGGCATTAAGCCGTTTCTCAAGTGCCTCGGTGCTTTCAGATTGTTTATATTCTTCAAGGAGATTGTCCTTAACGTCGCCGGTGCCTACCCCGAAAAGAAAATGTTTCTTAATAACGTCAGTTGAATTTCGCCAGATGGTTATACGGTCACCGGTTTCATTATCGGCTTCGTTCATAGTGATTTTATTATCAACAACCTCCCTGTATTCAATGATGCGATTAAGCGAAGTTGGAAAAATGAGCAGGGAAAAATAAAACATCAAAGCCACAAGAAGGATATACGCAATACCCTGGTAGATCTTTTTCTCATACACGATCATATAACCTATGGTTACAAGGTAAACAACCAGTAAACAAACTATCCCTGCTTTGGAGCTAAGAAGTATGATAAAAATGCTGAATATAATAATCAGAAAAATAAATGAAATTACATGCCAGATATTCAGCCGGTTTTCATCTTTTCCACTTAAAAAATAAATCAGGATTACAACGCCTAAATTCATATACATCGACAGGTAACCAGGATGATGATAAAATGATAGGCGTGTATAATAAAACTCTTTAAATGAGAAGTTGTGTAAATAATTGATGAATGCGTCACCAAAACTTATAATGATACTTATTATAAGTCCGGTCACAAAAAAAACAAGGTACCAAATAAACTTGTTGTTTGAAAAAACCTCTTTTCTCAAGGTGGAAATAACCGCAGGAAAAATAAATAAGGAAAATTTTACTTCCAGGTCAAATGCAGCATAATCCATATTTTTACTATATATCAGGCCAATGATATAAAGAAGGTAGATGATAGAAAAAGAAAGAATATAACGTCTGAATGGCTCACGGCGGAAATCATAGAACAATGACAGGCGGTATTGTTTTGTGAGCCATAAAATAACATCAATAATACCGATCAGAATAATAATTCCTGTGGCAATATATATTGCTGACTTTGTATGCCAAACAATGGCCACATAAATTGCAGCAGGAATCAGGTACCATGGTTTTTCGAGTAACCAGAAGAAAAGTATAAATGTAATGATATAAACAACCACCGGTTTGGAAAGGGGAATGAATAAGGCGAGCGTAGAAAAAAGGATGAAAAAACCTATATTGAAAATCTTATCGGACCTGGTCTTAGAAAGCATTCATTCAAAGTTTTGTTCAAAAATATACATTTCCCCCAAAGTCACAATTTATACCGCTTAAAATTGAATTACCCTGGTATAATGCCGATGCATATTTAAAGCACCGAAAAGAATGAAGCGAAGTTGTGGTACATTCAAATAGCTTTCAGTTAAATTACCTTAACATACGGTAAGCAAGTTTCCGTAATGATACCGGTGATATTGTCATCAGGAACATACTATAAGCATATAAATTGGCAGATAACCCATAATCCAGTTCACGGTTAATATGAATTCTTTCTTTAAGGATCTTTTGAGCCCTCCTGATCCCTCCCCGTCTTTTTTTAAAAAATTGTTCTGAGAATCTAAATCTAATCACAACATCGGCTATGTTTGCAAACCTGCAATCATTCATAAATCCATTAAACCATAATTGTGTATCCTGGTTTATCCGGTATAACTCATTATAGAATCCGGCTTTCATAAAAAAGCTTTTTCTGAACATCACAGCAGGATGTGCTACTGGATCCCTTTTTTTAAAAAACCGGAAACAATCCTTATGAGTCAGCGGATAGGTTATTGTTTTGTTTCTTGGATTACCATTTTCATCAATCTCTTCAATAGCCCCACCTACAATATCTGTTTCGGGATTCTGACACAGGAAATTGATCTGTTTTTCCATCCGGAATTGGTCACTGATATCGTCAGCATCCATCCTTGCAATAAATTCATAATCATTTTCAAGGCTATATTCAAGGCCCCTGTTTAATACGTAGGGAAGGCCATGATTTTTATCGAACTCCATGATTTTTGAAATTACAGAAGACCTGCTTTGAATATACCTGGTAAGATCATCACCAACCGGACCATCTATCAATAAAACAATATCCGTCTCCTGATAACTTTGCCCGATAAGGCTTTCCAGGGATTGCCTGAAGTGAATTAATTGATCACCACTATAAACCGGTAATATTACCGCTATTCTACTCATGATTAAAGTTTATTGAATAAAGGGACCTTTTACCGGTATGGACAGAATCGAAGAAAACCATGTTGCCATGAAAATCCCACCTGGGGTGAAGATCACAGCGCGATTCATCATAATAATCAAAGCTCTCAAAAAACTCACCCAGCTTATTGACCCTGTTCTGATGAGAATTGACAACAATCAATTCCTTCATTCTTGCTTTATTCGGGTAGGTGTCAAAAACAATGAAATCGCCATTTATATCAGGATGCCCGTCACCATAATTTTCAAGTAGTTTTACCGGTGCAGGATCTGTATCTTTTTGTAAAAGTGAGATAATCCTGAATAAAGGCATCTCGTTACCTTTAGAAAAAAATCCAAGGATAGAATAATCATTAATCCAGGCACAGTGACTGACAACGCCATTAACGAGCAATACAGGTTCTTTGCCCTGTATATCGGAAACATATAACCTGTCGAACCTCCTCCCATTTAACAACCAGCGATGCAGAAACATGAAACGTTTACCATCAGGACTGATCATGATATGGTTCACCTTGTGCATTGCTTTTTTAAAGCTGTCAACCGGTTTTATGGAAGTCAATTTTTCAAGTGAAATGATAAGATTATATTGATTTTCTTCAAGGTCAACATAGTAAATACCATCATTGGCATCGTCAAGGTCTGAGCTATCAAAATGATCCGCCCTGTTCCTGTACCCATAATCGGGACGGAGTAAATTTAACCGGTCGAAATTCAGGCTCAGGGCATAATCATTGTAGCAATCATAGACAGGAGAATCTATTGTTTTTATAATTTCTTGCCTGGAAGCACAAACTATATTTGAGACATATTTATCATTGGGCGGATCATAATCATTAAATATAAAGTGATCCTCATTCAGCCATTGTAAACGCGAGCCTTGTTGCCAGTTATATGATGACGACTTAAAAGACTGTATCAGATTTTGACTTTTAAAATCACACAGAACTATAGATACAGCATTATCCGGATCGGGTTGTTTTTTTGTTGATCGCCCTGATGAATGATAGATCAAATAGTTATTTGAGGAGTTCAATGGTGAGTGGTCGTAGTATCCAAAGAATGTCTCCTCATTGTTATTAGCATAGGGAGTAATCTTATAATCAGATTTATGGGTATATGCTTTCTTATAGATGAGATAGTTTGCCTGCTGATATTTCTTTTTTAACCAGCTTTTTGATGCAGGAAACCGGGATAACACACCGGCAATAAAGCGCTCTGATTTATTGAAACTGTTGCTCATTCGAATTATATCATTTATCTGCCACTTAAGAGACCGAATAACTGTATTCTTATCCAATACAATAAAGCATTGGAATGAAAGATAAACCGCACTTTTTCACCTGATGTCAGGCCTCTTAACATAAGTATTTTAAATGGTTTTCTTCTGAATCGGAGTTCCTCCGCTTTTGCCATCAATTTCAATTCTTTTGATGCATGATCCTGTATTTGACCTTCATGTTTTTCCAGGAATTCGCGGTAAACAATAAATCGTTTATGCATACTTATATTCTTCTTCCTGAAGGGATCGGTGCGACTACTTGAATTTTGTAAGTGTATTCTGTATTTAATTGTGACCACTGGAACATGATAGATATGGTCGGCAAAATAGTTAAGATTCAGAACAGTCCATTTATCTTCATTGTGAATATTACCCGGTAACGGAAAAACAATCTCAGCCATCTTTCTTGTCATAAAGATGGTGCCTCCAATCATGGTGCCTTTATCTTTTGCCCTGGGGGTAATAATTCCATTAAATTTTTTGATAGAAGAAAAAGTACAGAGTTTGGAAACAGAAGCTATCTTTTCGTCGGGTTTTCCCTTTAAAGGTGAAATCCTGTTTTGCACAGAATCGGGCTCCAGCAAATCATCTCCTGCAAAGTAACATATGAATTCACCGGTTGAGTTCCCGAAAGCAAGGTTAAAAGCCCTGTTCTTGCCAATACCCATAGTATGCAGAAGGATAATCCGATTATCCTTAAATTTTTTTAAAATCTCAACTGTCTTGTCTGAAGATCCATCATTTACAATAACAACTTCAATGTTTGAATAAGTTTGTGCTAAAACACTATCCAATGCTTCAGCTATATATTTTTCCTGATTCTTAACAGGCATTAATATGGATACAAGTTGTTCCATTCTATTTCAAAAAATTAATATCGGACAGATTCGTTATTTATTTATAATACATTTCATGCCGAAAATACAAAATTACAATTTACCATAAGCGATTTGCCGTGAAAGCACAAGACCCGCAAGGTATACAAGCGATCTTGAAGAAGCAAAAATTAACAGGACAATCTTAATATCCCTGAAATATATATACCCAAGGGTTAGGGCAAGAATTGTTACTGTGAAGAAGATTATTTGCCAGAAAAGGTCGATCACCTGTTTTTCAGCGATGATGAACATGTTGATAAGAGGTTTTGTGAGAAATTGAAGAAAAAACATAATGGTTAAAATCTGGGCATATTCTCCGGCTATTACCCACTCCTGGCCAAATACTATTTTAAACAACCAGGGCGAAATGAAAAAGAAAATTATAAATGGGACGAATGATAATGTGAAAAGGTGTTTTAGCGTCCTGTTAAACAAATCCTTACATTCTTTATTCTCCAGGTAGAGCTTGCTTGCTTCCTGTTTAAAAACATCTCCTACCGACATTGCTATTATTGAAATTGGTATTGAAATTATCCTGTAGGTCAGCGTATAAAATCCAACGATAAACTGGTCGAATATTCTTGTCAGGATGATGATAGGAATATGTAATGATAGAGCGTTTAGCGTATGGCCAACAATCAGGTATTGTGGAAATTTCTGATATCGTTTAACAGTCTTTATGGTATCAGTTTTATTTAAGTTCTGAGCATTGGTTTTGTTAGTCCTCACGAAAGAAAATAACAGAAACATCGTTGCTGCCAGTTGCCCGAAAATTCGTCCGATGATCAGACCTTCGGGAACAACACCAAAGAATCCAAGACTAACCTGCCCGACACCCAGACCGGTACTCTGAACGATCTTGCTAACAGATAGCTTTTTATACTTTCTGGTTCTGTTAAACCAGTAATACATCGATTGGTAAACACCAATAAGAAATACCGATAGTGGTAGCAGGTAAAGCCAGTTTGAGAGTACAGGGCTTCCCAGAAAAATAGCAATAGAATCGTTGAAGAATAATACTACAATAAGGAGAACAGCGCTGAAAACAAATGTTAGTGCAGCACTCAACCATGTTACAGTAATAGCCTCTTTATCTCCTTTGGGCAATAGAATAGCAAGTTCATACCGGCCGGTTACAATAACACCGATAATGCTTGCAAGGCTAATGAAAATTCCAAGCAATGCAAAATCATCGGGGCTGAAGATCCTTGTAAGAATGGGCGTGACCAATACCGGGATTGCCTGCGCCAGCGTTGTACCCGAAACGAGAGTTAATACATTCCTGTAAAAGTCGGATTGGAAAATTTTCTTAAACATCAACAAATAACATATTGATACTATTCACCTTTTTTAAAGTAAGATAAAGGTCGTAAAACTTTATCAAACACAAAATATTGGATCAGAACAAAGTCCCTGTCATCGTTCACAAGAGCAAACATTCTGTCAAGGTCGAATTGCTCCATGGCATAACCATCTTCCTGATAAAGTTCAGCAAATCCTTTTTTAAAATAGGTGGTTACCCTGGTTGTATCTCCCATGTTATCAACCAGGGTGATCCTGTGAACAGGTTGTGAATTGATCACCGAATCGATGAATTCAGGAGTGCGTTTGTTTGATAAAATGGCTTCAAACTTGATGTTCTCAAAGGCAGTTAAAAAACTGAGGAGTTTCAGTGTATCAAAATCTTTTATAGAATCCTGTTTGTAAAGATCGATCAATCCTAAATTCAGATTATCGATATTGACTGCCCTGTATGAGTTTTCAGGTTCTTTGAAGAATTCAAGACTTACCGAATGTATTTTGTCAAGGTGATGGTCGAATACGGTATGATCCCGCCAATCGTCTTCAAGGGTTGTATATCTGGTGGTGAGGAAACCCCTGAACATTGGCAAATAGGTAATATAGGGTGTTGTCGAATGTTCCATCAACATATAAGTGCCGAGGTTATCTTTTGTTGCCCCTCCAACATAATATGTTCTGGTTAATTTCTCGTGAGGAAAGAGTTTTAACCAGTTAAAGATATTTATTCGGGGTACAACCTGGTATATCTCCACTTTTACTGAATTTGCAGCCATTCGGCTTACAACATTGTTATGGGCAGCTTTCGGAACAGGAGAAAAAACCTTTACATCCTTCATTGTTTTCAGCAGGGTTTCAACCTTTCTTTTACTGGCTTTATGGATCCCATTGATTTTCCATTCCGATATTTGCTTTTTCTCGAGGGTAAGGTTACGATTCTGTTTATCGGCTAGAAATATTTTAACCACATTGGAAGTGTCTTCTATGGCAAAGTCACTAAGCGCTCTGCGTAATGTGGTGTTTGAACTGGAAATGATCAGGATGATAGCAATTACCAGTAATATCAGGGTTATGAATATAGTTAGTCGGTGCTTCTTCATCAGGTTTGTTTTAATTCCAGTTCTTGGTGTACTTTTTTCTTCTCATAATGTTGAGGATCAATCCGGTAATCACCACCAGAATAACCGGTAATAATACATTAATGATCTGGATCATTAATTTTTGATTGTTAATTCTTGAGTTATCAAGCAGGCGGAGCTTGAGTTCCCTAGATCGGATACCTATAAGGCCACTTTGATCCACAAGGTAATTCAGGGCGTTAAGAATAAATTCTTTGTTGCCGAATGTTTCACCCGTAAACTGATCATATCCAAGGGGAAGTGGATAACCATTGGGAATATGCAACTGATTTTTAATAATATCACCATCGGTGATAATGATCATTTTTGTGTTTTCACTCTCAGCTAAAAAGTTGATATCTCTGTTTGTGGCAATCTCCGGGGGTATCCTGTTATTAAAAACACTTTCAAAATTACCTTCAAGTAATACTGCAACCGGCTGAGGAGGGTTACGGTACTGACTTTCATCCGGTTCTTCCCTGAGAACCCGCAAGGTTATAAAAGCAGGGGCTCTAACAATCCTTGAATAAGGGGAGGTTTGAAGTAAAATGGTTTTATTGATTTCCGGAACGGAAACAGTATCAAGACTGCTTATGAATTCTGTTTTGATTGCATTGAGGTTATTAACGATGGGATGCTTTGAAAGGGGTGTCAATATCGGGAAATAATACCATGGAAAAAATTCAATTTGAGGCTGGCTACCCATCTGCCCTATATTGAGTGGTATCGGCAATGCGTTCAAATCCATGATGAGGTTGGAGTTCAAACGCACACCATAATTGAACAGCATATCATCCAGGTTGATGTCGAGTGTTATGCCTACAGTTGATTCATTATTTTGAATGCTGTCCATACTCGCGAATACAGGATCGATGAGCCATAATACTTTACCACCATGCATGATATACTGATCGATGATAAACTTGTCTTGTTCGGTAAAAACAGAATCAGGCTTCGCGATGATAATGGCATCGTATTTATTGATAATCCTGGTATTGATTGAATCAACTGCAATTCTATCGTTCAGGCTGTTTAACTGCCCGTTCAAGCTGATCATTTCAACGTCATAATCTTCAAGAAGCGACCCTGCTACATCTGCCACTTCAATGGCCGAAAGCTCTCCATGCCCTTCAATAAAAGCAAGTTTGGGTTTATGTGTCTGTGCCAGTTTTCTTAAGGTGTTGGTCAGGTTAAACTCAAGTGACTGAATAGAATTATTAAGGACCGATTCGGGTGGAACACCCAGCTGTGTGCGGAGTAATTCAAGCGGAAGCTCCTTTGATTTATAAATTAATATTGCACCGGGAAAAATGATCTTATTCTGCATGCCTTCATTGGTCCTGACCTGCAGGTCGGTTGGATTTAATCCCTTTTCAACAAGCAACTGATAGGTTTCGTTACGCTCTTTTGTGTCCTCACTTTCTGAAGGATTGATGAACTCATAATCAATATAATCGGTATAGGCCCTGAATTCATCAAGCATTTCTTTGGTTGCGTTCCTCAGCCTTTTAAAACCGGCAGGGAAATCCCCTTCCAGATAAACTTTAATATATACATAGTCATCAAGATCTTTAAGCAATTCCTTGGTAGCATCCGACAGGGTATATCTTTTTTCGGTCGTGAGATCGATTCTGGTAAATACAAATGAACTGATGATATTAATGAGTACCAGAATAACTATTACCAGTAATAACTGAATGATATTATTTTTCTTTATATGTTTCTTCTTTGCTGTCATTTTAATGGATTACCATTTCCTGCTTCCCAGGGTGATTTTTGTTAAAATGATAAACAGTGTAATTATACTTATGAAATATACCAGGTCCCGTGTATCAATTACACCACGGCTAATTGAAGCATAATGGGCATTCATTCCCAGAGATCGTATGAGCAGGTCGGCTTTTCCGAAAAGGTCGAAAGAATAGATCAACTCAAAACCCAGGTAAAAGAATCCGCTTAAAAATACCGCGATCAGAAAGGCGATAATCTGGTTATCGGTAAGGGAGGATGAGAAGATGCCGATTGCTACAAAACTGGCTCCGAGCAGAAACAATCCAATATAGGAACCCCAGATGCCACCAATATCCATATTCCCGGGTGGAAGTGCGAAAACATATACTGTAATAAAGTATATCATTGTTGGAATAATGGCAATCAGAACCAGGAATACACCCGCAAGATATTTTGCAAAAATTATCTGAAAATCGGAAAGTGGTTGTGTGGTAAGTAATTCAATGGTGCCACTCTTGCGTTCATCGGCAAATGACCGCATGGTAATAGCCGGTATGATAAAAAGGAAAACAATGGGAGCCAGTATAAACAATCCTTCAATATTTGCATATCCGAAGTTAAGGATGTTGAACTCTACAGGAAGGATCCATAAAAACAGACCGGTTGTTACAAGAAACACCGTAAGAACAATGTAACCCATTAAGGAGTTTAGAAAACCGCTCAGTTCTTTTTTTAAAAGTGAAGTCATGCTAAAATGCCTGTTAAGTGGGCAAAAGTAAGTATTTTTTAAGGAACGCCGGGAGATTGTAATTATTTTAAGGGAACGTTTGAGGCCTGAAAAGTATTAATAGGAAAAACAGGTTTAATAAAATTATTTTAAGATGTCGTATAGTGAGTATTCCTACAAAGTTGAAAGGCTTAAAACGCTTGTTGAACATAGAAGAACCGGTAGTCCGCAGGAGCTTGGCAGCCTGTTTGGTGTTTCTGAAAGGACTGCCCGGCGCATGATAGAATACCTTAAGAAAGAAGGGCCTGAGATCAGGTATTGCAGGTCGAACAGGTCCTATTATTATGGTATGGATTAATTTATCCCTTGAATTCTATTCTGATGGTTTCATTGAGGTAAAGTCCAAGTAAACTGCTGGCATTACCCTTGTTAATAGCTATCTCCAGCAATCCTGAAGTGTTGAATAATACAGCTATTTCACCAACCGGTACATCGGTATAGGAGTTATGGATTTTCTTGATTGTTTCACTCCGAAGCATAATATTATATTCTCTTCCTTTTCGTAACTGGTTGAATTGTTTTTCGCTGATATTGGTGATCACATTTTCGTAATTATCTATATATACCACCATCCCTTTTATGATATTCTTTTCAGTGACTGGCGCAAAGGAGATTTTCTTATTAAGTTTGGTTCTTGTATTTCCGAGATCTTCAAGCTTTGCTCCCCCGGCAATTTCAGCAGCGGTTTTAATAAACCTGTCTTTGGTTGAAAATGTAAAATACCCTGAATCCTGAGGTAGGTTTATTTCAATGATCTTTTCGGGTTTTTCATCAATGATAAGTGAAAAGATGCCATCGTCGGTACCGATAAAATATTGCCCGGCTGCATAAACAATCGTATGCGGGAATTTCTCAGTTTCTTCTGTGTTGATGGCTATAATATGTATGGTTCCTTCAGGGAATTCCCTGTAGCAGTTCTTCAGGACAAAAGCCGCCTGAATACTGTTAAAAGGTGGAATATTATGCGATAAATCAACGATGCTGGCATCCGGGAGGTTTTTGATGATCTTTCCTTTGACAATTCCCAGGTAATGGTCTTTGTGCCCCCAGTCGCTTGTTAATGTAATAATAGCCATTCGATACCCTATAATTTCTGCCCGATTGCGAAAAAATTACCTTAGTTTTGTATTAATCAAATGTAGTAATTTATATTGAAATCACAGGTGATGGTAAAATAAATTATTAACATGTAAGTTAATATATATCAATTTGATAGGAGATGTTCAAACAGGATGGGTGAAATTAAAATAAGTATAGAGGACTACAATCCGATCGAAATATTCGGTGTTAATGATGCAAATCTGCAGTTCATTAAAAAAGGCTTCCCAAAATTAAAGATCATTGCCCGGGGAGATGAAATTAAAGTGATTGGTAACGATCAGGAAGTAGAGAACTTCAGCAGGAAATTTGATCTTTTATTACTGGTTTATGAGAAATTCGGGAAGATCACCGAAGCCGATCTTTCCCAGTTGATGATAGCCGGAGATGATGAGGTAATAGTGGATAAGGATAAGAATAAGAAAGAAAACAACCACATCCTGGTTTATGGGCGACATGGCATGATTATCAAGGCCAGGACTATTAACCAGCAGAAGATGGTTGATGCCAGCAATAAGAATGATCTTGTTGTTGCCATCGGACCTGCAGGTACCGGCAAAACCTATACTGCAGTTGCGCTGGCAGTCAGGGCATTGAAGAATAAAGAGATCAAACGCATAATACTTGCACGTCCTGCAGTGGAAGCCGGCGAAAACCTGGGATTCCTTCCGGGTGATTTGAAAGATAAGCTTGACCCCTACCTTCAGCCGCTTTATGATGCACTGAGGGATATGTTGCCTACCCAGCGCCTGCTCTCTTATATTGAAGACGGAACCATTGAAATTGCACCACTTGCTTTTATGCGGGGCCGGACTCTGGATCATGTTTTTGCCATACTGGATGAAGCACAGAATGCAACACCCAGCCAGCTAAAGATGTTCCTGACAAGAATGGGAAGATCAGCCAAATTTATCGTAACAGGTGATATTACCCAGATTGATTTACCCAAAAACCAGCGTTCCGGGCTGATACATGCCAGTAAAATTTTGAAGAATACAAAAGGAATTAAGTTTATTTATCTTGATGAATCGGATATTATCAGGCATAAGCTGGTAACAAAGATCATCGAAGCATATGCAACAGATGAAGAAAAAAAGAAAGAATAACTAAAAAATCTAAATCATGGAGAATACAATAGTAAAAACTGATTTTATTTTCCCGAACCAGAAAAGTGTTTATAAAGGAAAGGTAAGGGATGTATATAATATTGATGATGACCTGCTGGTTATGATTGCTACCGACCGCATTTCAGCATTTGATGTAGTATTGCCGGAAGGGATACCATATAAAGGACAGGTGTTGAACCAGATTGCTGCCAGGTTTCTGGATGCCACCAGGGACATTGTTCCGAACTGGAAAATCGCAACACCAGATCCCATGGTAACAATAGGATATAATTGTGACCCCTTTAAAGTGGAAATGGTAATACGAGGTTATTTATCAGGTCATGCCTGGCGTGAATATAAACTGGGAAAACGGGAAATATGTGGCGAAATAATGCCTGAAGGGATGAAAGAAAATGATAAATTTCCCGAACCATTAATAACCCCCACAACAAAAGCCGATGTTGGTCATGATGAAGATATATCAAGGGATGATATCCTGAAAACCGACCTTGTTAGCGGAATGGATTATCAACAACTGGAAAACTTCACCAGGGCGTTGTTTCAAAGGGGTACCGAGATTGCAGCCAAAATGGGATTAATACTTGTTGATACCAAATATGAATTTGGAAAAATAGGGGATAAGATCTACCTGATCGACGAGATTCATACACCTGACTCATCCAGGTATTTTTATAAAGAGGGCTATAAAGAGCGACAGCAAAAAGGGAAGCCCCAGAAACAGCTTTCCAAGGAGTTTGTCCGTGAATGGCTCATGGCACATGATTTTCAGGGTAAAGAAGGGCAAAAAATGCCCGATATGCCCGAAGACTTTGTGAATCATGTTTCGAAACGTTATATTGAATTGTATGAAAATATCATTGGGGAGAAATTCAATAAATCCAACCTTAGCGGTGTGATGCAAAGGGTTGAGAAGAATATAAACGATTTTCTGTCTGATAATAAAAACACTTAAATAATCTATATGATTTCATTCTCACCACCCCGGATGGATGAAAAGATCTTCAGGGAGGTCATTGACACCCTGAAATCGGGATGGATCACCACAGGGCCAAAAACGAAACTGTTCGAAAAAAACCTGACTGCTTATAGCGGACAGAAATCAACCCTGTGTGTTAGTTCGGGTTCGGCAGGATTGGAATTAATATTGAGATGGTACGGCGTGAAAGCCGGTGATGAAGTTATACTCCCTGCCTATACTTATGTGGCTACAGCCAATGTGATCCTTCATTGTGGCGCTAAACCTGTATTCGTGGATGTAAATGCTGATGATATCAATATTGCGGTTGCTGAGATTGAAAAAGCAATAACTGAAAAAACAAAAGTAATCATGCCGGTTGATCTTGCCGGCTTACCCTGCGATTATAATGATATTAACAAGCTTGTTAACAAACCTGATATCAGGAGTAAATTCATACCTGCCAATGATATCCAGAAAAACCTTGGAAGAATATTGGTGCTTTCCGATGCTGCACATTCATTGGGGGCCACGTATCATGGTAAAAAATCAGGAAGCCTGACCGATATTACAGTCTTCTCATTTCATGCTGTTAAAAACCTGACAACAGCCGAAGGTGGCGCAATTTGTTTGAATTTACCAGAGCCACTCAATAATGATGACTTATACAAAACGCTGAATATCAACGCCCTTCATGGCCAGACAAAAGATGCCCTGGCCAAGTTTAAAATCGGGAACTGGCGATATGATATAATCGAAGCAGGATACAAATTCAATATGACAGATATTGCTGCAGCTATGGGTATGGTTGAACTTGAGCGCTATGATAGCGACATGCTCATAAGGCGAAAGCAGATATTTGAAAGATATGCCAATGCACTTTCCCATTATGCCTGGGCAGATCTCCCGGTTTTCAAAACACGTGAAAAATCATCCTCATATCATGCATTTTTACTCAGGATAAAAGATGTGGATGAAACAACCAGGGATAAAATTATCCAGGATATCTTTAAACAGGACGTGGCAGTTAATGTGCATTTTGTTCCCCTGCCAATGATGACTTTGTATAAAAATATGGGATATAACATAAATGATTATCCTGTATCTTTTAACAATTATTCCAGGGAAATCAGTTTGCCTGTGTACTATGATCTGACCGATGAGCAGGTTGATATTGTGGTGAAGGCAGTAGTAAAAGCAGTCGGGAAAAATATTTATTAATTTATGTTAAAGCGTATTTTTGACCTGATATTTTCAGTTCTTGGCCTGATACTGTTGAGTCCTGTATTTGTAATTCTTTCACTGGTAATTGCGATCAGTTCAAAAGGAGGGGTGTTCTTTTTACAGAAACGTGTTGGAATGAACAACATCGACTTTATCCTTATTAAATTCCGGTCAATGCATGCCGGTTCCGGCAAGAAGGGATTTTTAACAGTTGGTAATAAGGATTCCAGAATTACATTTGTCGGATACTTTATGCGCAGGTTTAAACTGGATGAATTACCCCAGTTGATCAATATCTTGACTGGTAAAATGAGTTTTGTGGGGCCCCGGCCTGAAGTCAGGAAATACGTTGAACTATATGATAACAGGCAAAAGCAGGTACTATTGGTCAGACCCGGATTAACGGATTATGCATCTTTAAAATACATTAAGGAAAATGAAATCCTTGGAAATTCTGACAATCCCGAACAAACATATATAGATGAGATTATGCCTGCTAAACTTGAGTTAAACCTTCAATATTTACAGGATAAGAATTTATGGCTGGATATCCGTTTAATTACCCGGACCATTCTGCGTGTTTTTTCTTAGGTAGTTTGTTTATTTTTGGATCCTGAAGTTGTAGCACTTTAAAATTATTAAATCCAATGCTGAAATTAAGTAAAGCAATCCTGCTTATTCTTCCTTTTATTTACCTTATTCTTGGATTTTACTTTAATGAACTGATTGGCATTTTCTCCCTTCGAAATGTTGATCCTGAATATATCTATCTTACCAATGGACTTTATATGTCGCTCGGGCATTTAAACGTTTATCATATTGATAATCCCGGAACCCCGCTTCAAATGATTGTTGCAGTGGTATGTCGTGTTGTTTATATGTTCAGATCGCACGAAATACCTTATCTCGAAGATGTTTTTATCAACTCCGATTTGTATTTGAATATCATCAATCATGTTGTGATAAGCCTGACAGCTATGGTAATATTCATCGCAGGGTACATGGTTCTGAAATTAACTTCATTCTTACCCTATGCATTGCTTCTGCAGACCCTGCCTTTTTATTCTAACCTAACCTATGGGATTATAGGGCGGCTTACACCCGAGCTCATGGTATGTATTCCTGTGTTTTTTCTTACAGTAATGCTGATTAAAAGCACCCAATCGGATCAAAGGAAATTTGATTTAAAAACGATATTGTTTTATGGTATTATATCGGGTTTCGGGCTGTCGGTAAAGTTAACATATATCCCCTTATGGATAATTCCTTTGATGGTTATTCCCAGATGGAAAGATAAAGGCAGATTCCTGTTGTTGGCTATTGTTAGTGTATTTGTTTTTGCAATACCAATTATATTCGACCTCTCCTCATTTACCGGGTGGATAAAAGATCTCTTACTTTATTCCGGTCAATATGGAGGAGGGGAAGCCAATATTCTCAATATTGAGAAATTCAGTGAGAATTTTAGTTTGATTTTTAAATTGCACCGGCTGTTTCTGATCATTTGGATTCTGTGCTTTGTCCTGGTTGTTGTTTATGTGTTTTTAAAGAGAAAAGAGCTCAACAGGCGATTGATATATAGTATGTCAGCTATTCTCCTGACAACATTATTACAGGTTTTACTTGTGTCAAAGCATTATGAATACAGATACCTGGTTCCCGGACTTGCCCTATTTCCTGCCTTAGTTATTTTGTCTTTCCAGATGATTAAAAAACTAATAAGCTATCGAAGAATCAATTTTATTATAGCCTTTATCATCATAGCAGGTTTTGTTTACCAGGTGCCAAAACACATTAAATATATCCATATAGTTTCAAGGGGTGTATCAGCAGAGATAAATAAAAAGATGCAAACGAGAAATTTTGTTCAAACCCTTGAAGATGATGCCATCAAATTATTAACACCTTCGGGATATGGATGCCCCTTTCATGATTTCTCTATTATGATCAGTCATTGCTGGGCAGGATGGGAAAATGAGGTGTTCTTACCTGTATATAAAAAGTTATACCCCGATACATACCAATTCTTTACCTGGGAAAACAGGGCTAAATACTGGGAGTACCCTTATGATATAACCAGGATTACAGATGCTGAAGTACCGGTTTATTTTTATGTTGCTCATTATACTCCGGGGTTATTTCATGAATCTTTAACTGCTTTGCTACCCGGTTATGACATAACTAATATTGAAGATGAATTGATTTTTGAGAATACAGACACCGGAGAAAAAATCTTCAGATTACAGTTTGCAGAATCTGTAATAGATTAAAATTAAACCTTGAATTCAATCCTCAGGCTTATTTCTGTCCCGACCAAACAGCTTGCGAAAATCGTCTATATCACTACTCTTATCAGGGTAACCTGATTTGTCGTAGGAATATTTTAATTCATCAAAAAGGCGTTTAAGTATGGTCACATTGGAACATGGATTGAAATATTCATCCTTCGGTTTTATCTTTAATTGTTTAATGTACTGGTCGATTTCATTGCGTGTAAATACAGCACCTTTATTAAACGGATTAATATAAAACAATACTTCTTTTTCATTTGGTATTCTGAATCCCAGTTCAGAGATCTCATCGGTATAGGCCAAAATAAAATGTTTTGGTAAATTTACACCATATATTGGTATCTTCAGGCTGTGTGCCAGTATAATATACAAACTGCCAAGGGAGATAGGATTTCCTTTTTTTGTATCAAGAAGGTTCTTTAAAAAGAAATTCTCAGGAGCATAAAAGTTACTCTTGTTTGCCGAAAATTTATGAATGTCAAATAGTATGTGATTAATAACTTTAACTTTTTCAAGGGCTGTTAATTCGTTGTTAAGCTCCAGCCAGATATCCTGCACAATCTGTGCAATGCTTTTCGAAAGTTTCTCACTATCCTGGTCGGGATATTGAAATTTTGATACAAGATTCAATCCGTGGCTTAAGTCCCTGCCGCCGCTTTCAATCCAATCACTTAAAGATATATGAAGATCATCCAGCTGGATTCTTCCGATTATGTTTTCAATGCGTTCCTGGATAATATTTTCAAAAGAATTTTCCCAGGCATGTTCCAATGAAGGTATTGCTTCAGGACCATAGGAAAAGATCTTATCCCGTATCTGACCGAAGATCGATTCATTTGGCTCATCGAGCAATCGTATAAGTGCATTCAATTCGTTATTATTTTCCGTTTGGCTCATAAAAGGGTTACCTTCAAAATTCGGTGGTAAAAATAAAGAAATCTGCCGAGAATCAAGCCCTGCTGGATATTGTTAACACAAAAATGTTTAAAAATGATCCTCCTTCCCAATAGCATATCTTGTTCATCTGTATAAATTTACCAAAAACTATCAACATGAGAAAAAACATTTTCTGGAATTTGTTATCATTGATACTGATTATTTATTCAGGTGCTTTTGCACAGGAAAAAAACCTCAATGATAACCAGGTCTCCTTCCTGGAGAAATTACTCCCTGGTATTGATGCAGCCAATGAATCAATACTCAAACATCGGGCACAAATAGAAAATATACGGGATCAATTTAAGGAAAAAGGAACGATAGACAATTCCAGGGAAGTATTCCTTTCAGGAGTTGCAAAACATTATGCTGTTAACTCTTTTACGCTTGATGATCAGAAAGACAAAGATGCGTTGACCCAGGAAATTGGTGACCTGTTGATGCGGGTTGATATCATCCCTGATAAGTTGGTAATGGCACAGGCAATCATTGAATCGGGTTGGGGGAAATCAACATTTTCAAAAGAAGGGAACAATTATTTCGGGGTACATTGTTATTCCAAAGGGTGTGGTATGATACCCAAAGGTGCTCCCAACGCTGGATTCGAAGTTAAGAGTTATCCAACGGTTTTAGATGCAATAACAGATTACATCCATATTTTAAATACATGTGCAGCGTATGAAAAACTTCGGGAAACACGTGCTGAACTCAGAAGCTCGGGCCGGGAAATTAGTGCTATGAAACTTGCAGAGGGTCTCAGCAGGTATTCTCAGAAGGGATCTGAATACATCACGCTGATACATGAAGTGATCACAGAATACTTACCATCAGATGTTCAGGAATTCCTGAAGAATAATAAAAACTAAACCAGGGATATCCTTTCAAGAACAAATTCTATCAGGGCGTCAACAGGTATTGACGGATCTGAAGTATATTCCTCATTGGCACGGTTTGCAAGTATGGCGCAAACAGTCAGGACATTATGTCCCAGCATGGTTCCAAGTGTGTAGAGCGCAGAAGATTCCATTTCATAATTAATGACCCTTAGATCATTATAATTGAAAGTGCTGATCATTTTATTTAGGTCAGGATAAGCAGGTTCAAGGCGGATCATCCTGCCCTGGGGGCCATAGAATCCGGGAGCAGTTAAAGTAATGCCACAATGCATTTTATCTTTAAATATGTTCTCAAGTTGTTGGGTTGCTTTAACTACATATGGTTTAGGAAGGTCTGTTGGCCATTTGGTTTGTTTTATGAAATTAACCGAAATACCCTCCTCAAAAACCTTCATTGAATTAGCGTAAAACCCTGGAAGGTTATCAAGTCCCATGGCATATGATCCAAGTCCGAATGAATTTATCGGGATATCAGGTTGTATTGTTCCTGATGTTCCTAACCTGATCAGGTTCAGTGTCCTGTGATGTTGGTTTACACTTCGGTTCTTAAAATCAACGTTGACAAGTGCATCCAGTTCATTAATGACAATATCAATATTATCAGGACCAATACCTGTTGAAATTACCGTAATTCTTTTCCCTTGCATGCTGCCGGTATGTGTGATTATTTCCCTGTTCTGAACCTTTGTTTCAACCTTATCAAAGAATTTTGAAATGGATGATACCCGTCCCGGGTCTCCTACAAGTAATACAGTATCAGCGATATCCTCCGGCCTGGTTTTTAAATGATAGATTGTCCCGTCAGGATTTATAATTAGTTGTGATTCTTTCAGCGTGTCCATCGTAACAAAATTTTAATTTTGTACTTATGAAATCAGAAATAGTTACAATTGGGGACGAAATTCTTATCGGGCAGATCAATAATACTAATTCATCCTGGATGGCGCAACAACTTAATTCGATCGGTATCCGGGTTAATCAGATCACTTCCATTGCCGATAATAAAGAACAGATAATCAATACCCTGGAAGAGGCAGGAAACAGAGCTGATATTATCTTAATAACTGGTGGTCTGGGCCCCACAAAAGATGATATTACCAAACAAACGTTGTGTGAGTTTTTTAATACGGATCTTGTTTTTAATCAGGAGGCATATCAGGAAATAGTATCCCGGTTTGCATCTTTTAACCTGAAGGTTACCGACATAAACAAACAACAGGCTTATTTGCCTGCATGTTGTATGCCTGTTCAGAATTCCCGTGGAACTGCCCCGGGTATGTGGTTTGAAAAGGATGGTAAAATCTATGTGTCTATGCCCGGTGTGCCATACGAAATGCAAACCATGATCACCAATGAGATACTTCCCCGATTAAGTGAAAAATTCAAACTGCAGGCAATATATCACAAAACAGTGTTAACACAGGGGATGGGGGAATCATGGCTTTCAGAAAAGATAGCATCATGGGAAGACAATTTACCAGAAAATGTAAAACTTGCTTATCTGCCTCAACCTGGCCTGGTGAGGTTACGCCTGTCAGCTTCAGGTGAGGAAACTGAAAAACTTCAAAAACAGGTAGAGCAAGAAATTGAGAAATTGTTATTAATAATTCCTGACCTGGTTTTTGGTTATAATGATGATACCCTTGAGGGGCTGGTTGGTATCATGTTGAAGGAAAGGGAAAAAACCCTTGCAACAGCGGAAAGTTGTACAGGTGGTTATATTGCCCACCTGATCACAAGTATTCCGGGAAGTTCTGATTATTATGTAGGATCTGTTGTTTCATATGCTAATGAAATCAAGCAAAAGGAATTAGGGGTGAAAGAAGAAACCCTTATTAAGTATGGTGCCGTTAGTGAAGCAGTTGTAATTCAGATGGCAGAAGGCATTAAAGAAAAATTCAGTTCGGATTATGCCATCGGAATATCGGGTGTTGCCGGTCCGGATGGGGGCATTGATGAAAAACCTGTTGGAACGGTATGGATAGCTATTGCCACACCAGCAATGACCTTTGCTAAAAAATTTCGTGTCGGAAGGGAAAGAGGAAGGAATATCAGGGTATCAGCCCTGACGGCTTTGAATATGCTCAGGAAAGTTATGTTGGAAGAAAAACTGAAGCTTTATACTGATACACAAATTCCAAATTCCAAATCCCAAATAACAAAAGACAAATAAGCACCAATATTCAATGTTAAAAATTCCAAACGGAGCGGAACAAATATTTTTTCATGATAGATGATCGTATAATCTATTTGAACCACTACCTATCTTCTCGTTATAAAGTTTATACGTAATAATTGTTATATCAATTGTATCTCTGATATCTTGTGTTGGTAAAAAGTGTTTTAGAATTTTAAAAAGATTATTGAATACTTTCTTATAATTACTGATTATATAATTGTCATGAATAATTATTGAATTTATCGGATGAAAAAACTTTCTGATTGAATACCAATTATTAAGACGCGAAGGAGTATTGTATTTTGTAATTGTTTTGGTACAAGGGGAGTGCAGAATCTCCCATACATTAATTGCTTCATTATAATCGAGGTAGTAATATCCTAAATTGTCCTTGTTTGATTTTGATGCAACTGATAAAATTAAAGAAAGTAATTTTGACATGCCAAATCCCATATCAATCAAATCATACTCCTTGCCATCACGTTTAATTTTTAATTCACTGTATTCGCCTGCATTGTGAGGTTCGATATCATCACCAATTTCAAATTCCTTTAACCATTTCTTGATGAAAAAATCAAGTGTTTCACTATCAATTGGATTATATCGGATATCACTGAATTTATTTATGTATTCCCGGTTTCTTTTTTCTCTAATTAACCTTTCGTAATTTCCGGAGGGTGCAGGTAGATAATAAACATTATTATTTGAGAATGACTTAGCAATCGATTTAATCGGATTGGTTAACTCGCTGATAATAAAATCTGTAAATTCAGAAAGACCTGAGCTAAAGCAAAAATCATCTTTGAAAACCTGATAATCTTTGTCTGAAATAATATTATTCTTCTGAAGTACGTCAAACAATTCACGGGTGAAATTATAACTAAAGTCAGTCTTTAACTTATCAATAGTATAATCACGTTTAACACCTAGTTCAAGTATTGGAATAAAAATGCCATTTATATGTATCTTTTCAAAAAACTCAAAGACAGAATATTTCCTTAGTTCAGGTGGTATTTTGTCAAATTCTGTTGGTTTAAGAATTCTTGATACGAGAGTTTTAATTTTCTTAGTTTGTATATTGGTGTCATATAATGTCCTAATAACTTTGTAAATAACACCAAACTCAATTTGACATTCAAATGCGTATCCATCAATATCATCTTTCTCAAAAAATGCAAGTATTTTTTCATATTCCATATTTACTTTTATCAAAATGAAGGTTTCTGAAAAGACCTTCCCCTTGCAAATAAATAGGATTAAGATGTCAAATCCTAAAATTGCTTTTGATACTGGAAAATAGAAAGTAAGGGGTTTTCATTATTTATATTTTCATTGTTAATCGATAAACTATAACTGTTGAGTTTATGATTATCTGAAGTAAATTCGAAATATGGAACTTCGGAGTTTCTGAAGGCTTCTTTTAACAATAGCAATGATTTAATTAGGGTGCTTTTCCCAGAGTTGTTAGTACCAGTAAGTATTGTTAATGGTTTAATATCGAAGAAAGTCTTCTCCTTAAATATCCTGAAATTTTCAAGACCAATAATCAGATTTTCCATTGTGATTACGCTTCTCCTCTTTTACACATCAAATGTACTAAAATCAGTATTATACAACCTGTTTGTGATTTCGAAATTGAAATTTGGAAATTATTTGGAATTTGGAATTTGTTATTTGGAATTTGTTATTTGGAATTTAAAACCCCGATCCTTTCGAACCGGGGTTATATCATAGTTAACAACTATTCTTATCAAATATCTCCAGTAAAGGAGATGGTTAGGGGTTTTAAACAACTCCCTGAGCCAGCATGGCATCAGCAACTTTAACAAAACCACCAATATTGGCTCCTTTAGGATAGTTAATGAAATCATCTTCTTTACCAAACTGGATACATGTAGCATGGATATCCTTCATAATCTGGCGTAATCTCTGGTCAACTTCTTCTCTTGTCCACGAAAGACGCAGTGAGTTCTGCGACATTTCAAGGCCTGAAACAGCAACACCACCGGCGTTGGCTGCTTTACCAAGACCATAGAGAATTTTATTGTTCATGTAAACTTCAATCGCGTCAGGTGTTGAAGGCATATTGGCACCTTCAGAAACTGCGATACAACCATTCTGTACCAGCATTTCAGCTTCCGCCTTATTCACCTCATTCTGTGTTGCATTAGGCATAGCGATATCACATTTAATACCCCACGGACGTAAACCTTCATGATATTCACAACCATATTTTTCAGCATACTCATGTATTCTTCCTCTCTTCACGTTCTTAAGATCCATGACATAAGCCAGTTTTTCTTCATCAATACCGTCTTTATCATAGATAAATCCGCCTGAATCGGAAAGTGTAACAACTTTACCACCCATCATGGTCACTTTCTGACATGCAAACTGTGCAACGTTTCCTGAACCTGAAATGGTAACGATCTTGTCTTTGATACTGTCACCACGGGTGTTCAACATTTCTTCAGCAAAATAGGTTGCACCGTAACCGGTAGCTTCCGGACGGATACGTGAGCCACCCCATTCTCTTCCTTTACCTGTTAATACGCCGGTAAATTCATTTCTTAATCTTTTGTATTGTCCGAAAAGGAATCCGATTTCTCTTCCACCAACACCAATGTCACCAGCAGGCACGTCGGTATTCGGTCCGATATGACGGAATAATTCGGTCATAAAGCTCTGGGTGAATTTCATTACTTCATTGTCTGATTTTCCTTTAGGATCGAAATCAGAACCACCTTTACCACCACCCATTGGGAGGGTAGTTAAACTGTTTTTAAATACCTGCTCAAAAGCAAGGAATTTGAGTACACCAAGATTAACAGTTGGATGGAAACGAAGACCGCCTTTATAAGGGCCAATGGCGCTGTTCATTTCAATACGGTAACCTTTGTTGATCTGGACCTCACCTTGATCGTCAACCCACGGAATCCTGAAAAGGATAACTCTTTCAGGTTCTGCGATTCTTTCAAGAATCTTAGCCTCTTTATAATGTGGGTTTTCTTCAATGAAGGGAATTAATGATTCGGCCACTTCGTGTACAGCTTGATGAAATTCTGTTTCACCTGCATTCTTGGCAATAATCTTTGCCATGAACTCCTGTAATAATTTATCATAAGCACTGTTACTCATAACTTATAATATTTTGTTAATTGGTTAATAAAGATTGATTTAAATTGACTAAAAGGAGGCAATATTATGGAAAATTATCAGACTGCCAACAAAAAAAAATCAATAAGGCTGAAATAGTCCTTATTTATATTCATATCAGATAATTCAGGGTTGCCAACCCTATAGAGTTGGCAACCCTGTTAAAACTATGTTAACTTTGCAAAGTGATTTTATATGCAATAATTCAGTTTCATGGCAATGAAGAATAACGAAGAACAGGGATACCGGAAATTACAATCAGAGCATCGGGAGAGGCTAAAGGAACTTGCCGCTATAAATAAAACTACAGAGATACTCAAGGAAGGTAAATCACTTGAAGAAGCACTGCAGCAAATAACACTGGTACTTCCACCGGCATGGCAATTTCCTGATTCAACAGTTGCACGTATTGTATATCATGATCAGGAGTATAAAACACCGGGGTTTTTCAGGTCGAAATGGTCATTGAAACAGGAGTTTGAAACCATCGATAATGTTGAAGGTTTTATTGAGGTATGTTACAACCGGCAATTTCCTGAAGCCGATGAAGGACCTTTTCTTAACGAGGAAAAAGACCTGATTGATAATCTGGCTAATCTGATCTCAGGTTATATCAACAAACTAAAGGGTAGGAAAATAATTGAGAAGGCCCGTTATTCTGATGAGAGAATTAAGGATAAACAACAGTTCTATAAAGAAACACCGCTTGCAAGCCGCAAGCTATTGCAGAAATTTCTTAATAAAAACAATTACGACAGGGATATATATCATGACCTTATGCCATTTAAGGTAAAGGAGATACTTCTGGTAGCCAATCTGTATGATGCATACAGCATTGAAAAGGAAGGGAGGTTTTCAGAACATGTGCTTGGAGAATATCACCAGTTAAACCTGACTTCTGTCCCGCGTATCACAGGGGTTTCTTCACCGGAGGAGGTATTCGAACAACTTGAGAACAAGCATTTCGACCTGATTATAATCATGCTTGGCCCGGATAAGAAAACCCCCCTTGACCTCAGTAAATCCATTAAAAGTGAGTTTCCTTATATTCCTATTTTTCTCCTGCTAAATAATAATCTTGATATCAATTATTTTGAACATCATAAGAGGAAGACCAAGGGCATCGACAGGATTTTTGTCTGGAATGGCGACTCAAGGATCTTCTTTGCCATGATCAAACTGGTAGAAGACAAAATCAATATCGGGAATGACACACAGAAAGGGCTTGTAAGAGTTATTTTGCTTACCGAAGATTCCCCCAAATATTATTCGCGGTATCTGCCTGAGCTTTATAAAATTGTCATGGAGCAAACCAGAAGGATCATTGATGATGTGAGTACCGATGAACTTTATAAGGTTTTGCGTTTGCGTGCAAGGCCGAAAATAATACTTGCATCAACCTATGAGGAGGCCAGTGAGGTTATCAATCGTTATAAGGACTATCTGCTTTGCCTTATTACTGATGTTAAATTTGAACATAAAGGCAAAACAGATGGTGATGCCGGAATTGAACTTGTTAAATATGCAAAGAGTATTATCAGGGGATTACCAACAGTTATCCAATCTTCCGATCCGCATAATGCACTTTTGGCCCATGAACTGAAATCTACATTTATCAACAAAAATTCAGAAAGCCTTCTCCAGGATTTTCAGAGTTTTATTACCTATTATCTTGGTTTTGGAAATTTTATTTACCGTGATGATAATGGGAGGCAGATCGGTATTGCGAAATCTTTGCGTGAATTCGAACATCACCTTAAAACCATTCCTGATGAGTCGTTATTTTATCATGGGAAAAAAGATCATTTTTCACTCTGGCTGATGGCAAGAGGGGAGATACAGGCAGCGAAAATACTCAATCCTTATAAGATTACCGATTTTGAAAGTCCGAAGAAATTACGGGAGGTAATGATTGATGTAATCCAGAAATTCAGAAACGAACAAAATAAAGGCAAGATCATTCCATTTGAAGAATCGGCAATAACAGATGAGTCGAATGTAGTTAGCCTGGTAGAGGGATCTCTAGGGGGTAAAGGGCGTGGATTGGCATTTATCAATTCACTGGTCAATAACTTTGATTTTTCACAATATGTTCAGCATATAAATATCAGGGCACCCAAAACTTCTGTTATTGGTACGGATGAATTTGAATACTTCCTCGACCGGAATAAACTCAGGGATCGTGTTTACGGTGAAACTGATTATTCCCGGATCAAACAACTTTTTCTTGATGGGAAGCTTACAGATACACTGATCAAAAGGCTAAAAGTTATTCTTAAGAAAATTCATAAACCCCTTGCTATCCGTTCCTCAGGATTGTTTGAAGATTCGTTGATGCAACCATTTGCCGGAATATTTGAAACCTATTTATTGCCCAATAATCATCCCGACCAGAAGGTACGACTGCAGCAATTGATGGATGCCATCAAACTGGTATTTGCCTCAACATATTCTGATGTTGCCAGGGGATATATAGAAGCCATCAATTATAAGATTGAAGAGGAGAAAATGGCTGTGGTAATACAGGAGGTTGTTGGTAGCCGGTTTGAAGATGTGTTCTATCCACATATCAGCGGGGTTGCGCAATCCTATAACTATTATCCGTTTGCACATATGAAGCCTGAGGAGGGTTTTGCAGTCGCTGCACTGGGCCTGGGTAAATATGTGGTTGATGGTGAAAAGGCCTACAGGTTTTCACCAAAATATCCAGCTCTTGATATAAACTCCCCCAAAGATCAGTATAAGAATTCACAGGTGAAATTTTATGCTGTTGACCTGAGTAAAAAGAACCTGAACCTGATGGAAGGGGATACCGCCGGGCTAAGGTTACTCGATATTAGCGCTGCAGAGCAGCAGGGAACACTGAAGCATTGTGCCTCGGTTTATGATATAAACAACAATACGATATACCCGGGTATTAACAAACCCGGGCCCAGGATCATCAACTTCTCCAATGTGTTGAAGTATAATTATATTCCATTGGCAAAAACCATAGAGGTGGTCCTTGATGTGGTTAAGGAAGCGATTGGAACTCCGGTAGAAATAGAGTTTGCCGTAGATCTTAATAAGGACTCAAATAACTGTGCTTCGTTCTATTTACTACAGGTCAAACCATTACTTGGAAGTGCACAGGATTATACTATCAATATGAATAAAATTGATGAAAATTCAATTGTTCTTTACACAGAAAAAGGAATGGGCAATGGTAAGATTAAAGATATTCGTGATGTAATTTATGTAGATCATGAAGTTTTCGATAAAAGTAAAACCCTTGAGATGAGTTATGAGATCGAAGAACTGAACAGGAAAATGTGTGGTGAGCATCGCAAATATGTTTTAATTGGTCCTGGCAGATGGGGTACCAGAGATCGCTGGATAGGGGTGCCGGTTAAATGGCCACAAATATCAAATGCACGGATCATCGTTGAAACTGATCTTGATGATTACCCGCTGGATGCTTCCTCAGGCTCACATTTCTTTCATAATGTAACATCCATGAATGTTGGCTATTTTACTGTGCATCAAAAGGCATCAAATAGTTATATCAAATATGATATCCTTGATAAGCAACCATTGGTTGAACGGACAAAGTATTTTAAACATGTCCGGTTTGATGATCCCCTGGCAATAATGATGGACGGAAGGAAAAGGATATCTGTGATTACATATGATTCCTAACTGACAAAACCAGATGTAAAAAAGGGATAAAGCCTTATCGGATAGCTGAAGAATAAATCCTTTTAGCCTACATTTAACCTGGATGTTGTCATGTCCCGGAATTGGATAAACCATTACATCGCTTAACCTGGTTTGACTATAATTATGTGACTGGAGTAATAATATTTTCCCTTCATATTCCTTCAACCGACTATATCCTGAACACATATGATAATTTCTAAATTGTTGTTTTCCTTAATTTATAATATGTATAAATTGAAACTGCCAACCTGAATATAGCGTTTTTTTATTATACTTGTAACCCTTAAGATAATGCGATTAAAGGTTTAAAAACTAAAGGGATAAACAATGTATGATTTAATGTCATTAAAGCTAAAATGTCCGGTTTGTGGGGTGTCTTTAATGGATCATGACAGGCTGGTTGATAATGAAGCAAGCATTCAACTCAACATAAAAATTGGTGACCAGGATGGGACAATTAACCTGAGTTCAATATATGGCAGTTATAATTATGTAACAGATATTGATATCAGGAATGACGAAGTTGCAGAATTCTTTTGCCCTCATTGCAGTGCAAATATTACCTCTGATTTAGAATGTCTTTCTTGCGGAGCTGATATGATCCCACTGTATCTTGACATGGGAGGAAAAGTAAGCTTTTGTTCGAGGAGTGGTTGCAAGAACCATAAAGTTGAGTTTGAAGATCTTTCCATTGCCCTTAATAAACTATACCAGGAATATGGTTATAGCGGTAAGGGCGTGTCAAAAGATAAAGCAGAAAAAGAAGCTCCCGGGGAACCGCGAAGAACAGAAGAGGATGAAACACGGGAGGTGCTTGAATCAGGCGCTTTTTTACAAACCTATTGCCCACATTGTAAAAAAAGCCTGAATGAAAATGACATGCTCAAACTGAAAATAACCAACGGGGAAACCGGTTATTTAATGTTAAGCCCGTATTTAAATGTCTTCACATCCAAATCAACAATATATCTTCCTGAAAATAAAGCAGTACGGAATCTCCATTGTTTTCATTGTGATAAAAGTTTGCTTGAAAAGGATATGACTTGTGAAAAATGCGGTTCTTCCGTTGCTAAGATTTCTGTTAGTGCAAGAACAAAATTGCTTGATTTTTATATCTGCACCAAGAAGGGTTGCAGATGGCATGGATTGAACCGGGAAGATTTATATGACATCCGTTTGGAAGATAGCCTGGAATGGTAACTTCGAGCTTTACAGTTAATTTTTTATTTACAAAGAATTTAGATTATGTTTCAAATAGTCAGAAAGCAGGAAATGGCAAAAGGCACTATTATCAGGTTTGATATCAGCGCCCCAAAAATTGCTAAAAAAATTAAAGCCGGCCAGTTTATTATTTTAAGGGTTAATGATACAGGAGAGAGAATCCCGCTTACTGTTGCCGACCGGGATGAATTTGCCGGGGTTATTTCTATAATATTTCAGGTTGTTGGTAAAACTACAGCATTAATGCGTTCCCTGAACGAAGGGGATATGATAAAAGATGTTGTTGGACCATTGGGGAAGCCGGCTGAGGTTGAGAATATTGGTACAGTAATCATGGTAGGAGGTGGTACCGGGGTTGCTATTTTACATCATGTTGCCAAGGCTTATAAGGAGGCAGGAAATTATGTGATAAGTATCATTGGTGCCCAGACCAAAGAAATGCTGATCCTTGAAAATGAGATGAGACAGATCAGCGATGAACTTATTATTACAACAGATGATGGAAGTTATGGACAGCAGGGATTTGTTACCGATCCTTTGAAAAAATATATGGAAGAAAGGCATGATATTAAACTTGTGTATGCCATCGGTCCCATAATCATGATGAAGTTCGTTTGTAAACTCACCGAAGGATTCAAAGTTAAAACCATGGTTAGCCTGAATCCGGTTATGATTGACGGGACCGGTATGTGTGGGGGTTGCAGGGTTAAGGTTGACAATAAAACACAATTTTGTTGTGTTGATGGCCCTGACTTCGATGGGCATGAGGTTGATTTTGACGAATTGATAAACAGGAATAACCTTTATTTGAAAGAAGAAAAAGATTCATTGCTATTCTCAATAAGATAAAAAATCAGGAAGTTATGCTAGATTATGATGTTAAGTATCTTAAGTTTAAAACATATTTAAACACCTATTGTCCTCATTGCCATAATAGTTTTAATGTTGACAAAAAGGGTGAGAAAAGCCTTGATTTCAAGGTTAAATATAAGGGTGAAGAGCAGGATTTGAGATTAAGTCCTTACCTGGATGTGTTTGAAGTTGAATCTTCCGGAACCATTGATAAAGATGAATCAATAGATGATCTGATATGTCCTAGTTGTAAAAAAAGTTTACTTAACAAAAATATTAAATGTGGAGAATGCGGATCAGAAGTTGGTGAGGTATTAATTTCAGCAGCTTCACGGTTAATCCCTTTCTATGTTTGCACCAAATATGGTTGTGAATGGCATGGGCTTTCAAAGGCCGATGAGCGAAGAATTAAACTGAAGATCCCCCGTCAGGAAATGCCAGAACAGGATCAGAAATTAAGGGTTCACAATCACCAGGAAGTCCCCTATGGTTATACAACAGAATTGGCTTTGCTTGAAGCAGGCAGATGTCTTCAGTGTAAAAAACCACAATGTGTTGAGGGTTGTCCTGTTAATGTTGATATACCTGCTTTTATCGCATTGGTAGCGGAAGAGAAATTTGATGCTGCAGCTAAAAAGATCAAGGAAACAAACATATTACCTGCCATATGTGGCAGGGTTTGCCCACAGGAGAATCAATGTGAGGAAAAATGTATTGTCGGCGTAAAAGATCAACCAGTAGCTATTGGCAGGCTAGAACGTTTTGTTGCAGATTTTGAACGAAAGATGGATCTGGTAAAAGCCCCGAATATCGCAAAAGATACCGGCAAAAAGATTGCTGTTATAGGCTCAGGGCCTGCCGGACTTACCGTTGCCGCCGATATGCGTCAGTTGGGATATGGTGTTACTGTATTTGAAGCCTTACACGAAACAGGGGGAGTATTGACTTATGGAATTCCTGAATTCAGGTTGCCAAAGTCTATCGTTCAGTTCGAGATCAATTACCTTAAAGAGCTGGGGTGTCGCATTGAAATGAATCATGTAATTGGAAATATTCTGACCATAGATGAACTTCTCGAACATTTCGATTCGGTGTTTATCGGTGTTGGCGCAGGTCTTCCCACTTTCATGAGAATTGAAGGGGAAAGCCTTGGAAATGTATTCTCGGCTAATGAATACCTTACACGGATGAACCTCATGAAGGCATACAAATTCCCGGAATATGATACACCTAAACCAAAAGGAAACAAGGTTGTTGTTGTAGGTGGTGGTAATGTTGCAATGGATTGCGCCAGAACAGCTATCAGGACAGGATCGAGTGAGGTCACTATTGTTTACCGCCGATCAAGACATGAACTGCCTGCCCGTGAAGAGGAAGTTCACCATGCTGAAGAAGAAGGCATTAAATTCAGGTTATTAACAAGTCCGATACAATATATTGGCACAGATGGAAATAAAGTTAAAGCTGCTGAATGCATACAGATGAAGCTGGGCGAACCTGACGATTCAGGCCGCCGTCGCCCCGTCCCAATCGAAGATTCCAATTTTATTATCGAAACAGACCTTGCCGTTGTCGCTATCGGTACTGGCCCTAATCCTATTCTTTTCCAATCAACACCCGACCTGAAAAGAAACAAATGGGGTTACATTGATGTCGATATCGAAACCAATGAAACATCCAAGGAATTTGTATATGCCGGAGGGGACATTGTAACCGGTTCGGCTACCGTTATAGAAGCTATGGGTGCAGGAAGAATTGCGGCCAATGCAATGCATAAGAAACTGACTTTGCGGGATAAGAAGAAAAAGCCTGCCGTAAAGAAGAAAACCGGTGCATAACGGATCAGGTTGCACGATTGAAATCCCAAGTCCGGGGTTATTTGAATCTGTAAACTTACTTCAAATCGGTAACTTCGAACTGATAACTGGTTTCTTACTGATAATCCTCTGTTAATCAATTAACAATACTTGCGGTATGCGCTCCTAACCGCCTGATTATTACCCTATTTAGACACTGTATAAATTAATATTCTCAATTCTTATCCGGTAAACATTTTATAAATTTACCGCCTTAAAAATTAAGAAGATAAGATCATGCGAATAGCCAGAAAACAACCTCCAAGAGAAGCAGTTGAACAACAGGTAGTCGATCTTGAATTATTAAATCCATTGATAGAAAAGTACAGGGATAAAAGAGGTAATCTGATCCCATTGTTACAGGGGACACAGGATATCTTTGGATATATACCAATGGAAGCATTTAAGAAATTAGCAAAGGACACCGGGCTGGAACTGAATGATATGTATGGAGTAGCTACATTTTATGCCCAGTTCAGGCTGAATCCTGTCGGTAAATATATCGTGAAGGTTTGCCATGGAACAGCATGTCATGTTCAGAATGCTAATGAGGTAAGCGATGCATTAAAAGAATCATTAAAGGTTGAAGATGGTGGAACTACGGAGGACGGTTTATTTACACTCGAATCTGTTGCATGCCTTGGATGTTGTTCACTGGCACCTGTCATGATGATAGGCGAGGAGACATACGGAAAACTCACCGGCAATCAGGCAGTCAAGATAGTGAAGAATATCAGGATTGCGGAGAGGAGTTAGTTCTGAGTTCTGAGTTCTGGGTTTTGAGTTTTAGGATTGGAATAAATAGGTTAAGTAAGAATATTTGAAATGGCAACAATTAAAAGATTTGAGGAGTTTGAAGCCTGGCAGAAAGCGAAAGTTTTGTCGAAGGAAATACTTAACATTTCATCAAATGAGCCATTTGTGAGGGATTATGGGTTGAAAAAACAAATCCTTGATTCTTCTGGATCAATTATGGATAACATAGCCGAGGGATTTGGTAGAGGTGGGAAAAAGGAATTGATTCAGTTTTTATCTTATTCTAAAGGATCGGTGGCAGAAGTCCAATCACAATTATATAGAGTATTGGACAGATCTTATATAACAAAAGAAATTTTTGATAAGCTTTATTTTCAGGCTGATGAGATAAGTAAAATGTTAAACGGATTAATCAATTATTTAAAGAAGAGTGATTTTAAAGGTTTTAAGTTTCATGAGGACCAGGAAACTTATGAATAGTTTGCTATACAATAACTCAGAACTCAAAACTCAGAACTCAGAACTCAGAACTCAGAACTCAAAACTCACTCCCTGAATAAAAGCACATAAGTTAAAATTACCAACAATGAACAACACCAAAGTAATCGTCGGTCTCGGAAGTTGCGGAGTTGCCGCTGGCGCAGGCAAGGTTTATGAAAAGATAAACGCGATGAAGACTGCTGAAAATCTTGATTTTGAGCTGAAGAAAACATCGTGTATAGGAATGTGTTACCGTGAACCACTCGTCGAGATTATTGATGATAATGGCACATACCTGTATGGGGATGTAGATGAAGATAAAGCTGTCGAGATTATAGAGAAACATATTAATCAGCATTCCCCTGTAAAAGATTATGTGGTAAAAACGGATCTTTTTAAAACAGAAGATGATACGTTCAACCATTCACAGGTAAAGATCGCTCTGCGAAATTGCGGGTATATTGATCCGGAAAGTATTGAGGAATACGAGGAACGTAATGGTTACCGGGCGATCAGGAAGATAGCCGGACAACAGATGTCGCGCATCGATGTCATACAATCTATGATTAACTCCGGCCTGCGTGGTCGTGGTGGAGGTGGTTTTCCAACCGGACTGAAATGGAAATTTGCCAATGATAATAAAGCAGATCAAAAATATATCATCTGTAATGCCGATGAAGGTGATCCCGGCGCATTCATGGACCGATCGGTACTTGAAGGCGATCCCCACAGTGTGCTCGAAGGGATGATCATCGGCGCTTATGCTATTGAAGCAACCGGTGGAATAATTTATTGCCGGGCTGAATATCCCGTTGCCATTAAAAGACTTAACATCGCTATTGAACAGGCCAGGGCAAAGGGATATCTTGGAAAGAATATCCTGGGTATTGAAGGATTCAGTTTTGATATTTATATAAAAGAAGGAGCAGGTGCATTTGTATGTGGAGAAGAAACAGCCCTGATAGCTTCAGTTGAAGGTGAACGTGGTATGCCCCGGAAAAGGCCACCATTTCCGGCCGCTTCGGGGCTATGGAAAAAACCGACCAATATCAATAATGTAGAAACATATGCCAATATTCCCTGGATCATCATTAATGGCGCTGAAGAATATAAAAAATTTGGAACTGAAAAAAGCAAGGGCACCAAAGTATTTGCCCTGGCTGGCAAAATAAAACGTTCCGGTCTTGTGGAAGTACCCATGGGTATGAGCATTCGGGATGTTATTTTTAAATTGGGAGGCGGTATCCAGGATGATAAACAATTCAAGGCTGTTCAGATGGGGGGGCCTTCAGGAGGCTGTATCCCAGAATACCTGGCCGATACACAGGTAGATTATGATTCTGTAAATGCTACCGGTGCTATCATGGGCTCAGGAGGTATGGTTGTTATGGATGAAACCACATGCATGATCGATGTGGCAAAATTCTTTTTGAACTTTACCCAGGAAGAATCATGTGGTAAATGTACCTTCTGCAGGATAGGAACTAAAAGAATGCTGGAGATACTTGAAAGGATCACTGAGGGAGAAGGCCGTGAGGGAGATATCGATAAATTGGAAGAACTATCTTACCAGATAAAAGATAATTCTTTATGCGGACTTGGCCAAACAGCACCCAACCCGGTATTAACCACAATAAAATATTTCCGCGATGAATATGATGCCCATATACGGGATAAAAAATGTCCGGCAAAAGTTTGTAAGAAGCTGATTACCTATGAGGTTGATCCTGAAAAATGTACTGGGTGTACAGTTTGTGCTAAAAATTGCCCTACAAATGCCATCGATGGTGAAAGGAAAGAGATCCACAGAATACGACAGGAGGATTGTATCCATTGTGGTTCATGTTATACCAAATGTAAGTTCGATGCAATAATACTTTCATAAGTCATTAATTGAAAAAGAAAATTTTGAAATGAGCGAACGATTGAATGTAATATTAAACAACAAGATCACACAGGCCTATAGAGGGGAAACCATTCTTGATCTCTGTAGGAGAAACAATATAGAAATCCCAACACTCTGTCACGATAACAGGCTCAGACCTTATACATCCTGTTTTGTATGCGTTGTGGAAGTAGAAGGAATGCGGGGTTTGCAACCCTCATGCTCAACAAAAGCCATGGAGGGGATGAAAATTGAAACTGAAAACCCCAGGGTTAGAAAAGCACGTAAAACAGCCCTTGACCTTCTCGTTAGTAACCATTATGCCGATTGTACCGGCCCCTGTAAGCAAACCTGCCCGGCAGGTGTTGATGTGCAGGGTTATATATCCCTCATCGATAAGAAACAATATAATGAAGCTGTTGCCCTGATCAAGGAGACCAATCCTTTGCCGGCTATCTGCGGCCGTGTGTGTGTAAGGCCATGTGAGGTTGCCTGCCGTCGTAACCTGCTTGATGAAGGAACACCGGTTGGTATTGATTACCTCAAAAGGTTCGCATCTGATTATGACCTGGATTCAAAAACTAAATTTGTTCCTGAGTTAAAACCTTCAACAGGTAAAAAAGTTGCTGTTATCGGTGCCGGGCCCGGAGGGCTCTCATCGGCATTTTTCCTTCAAAAAGAAGGGCATCAGGTCGATATCTTCGAAGCAGCTCCCAAACCCGGTGGATGGCTGAGGTACGGAATACCTGAATACCGTTTGCCGAATGATGTATTGCAAAAAGAAGTTGACAATATTACAGAACTGGGTGCCAGGATATTCTATAATAAGAAATTCGGTCAGGATATTTCATTTAAAGAGATTGATCAAAAATATGATGCAACAATACTCGCCATAGGTTCGCAAAAAGGTACACTTATTGGTTGCGAAGGCGATGATGCTGAGAATGTTTTTTCTGGCATTGATTTCCTTAAGGAGATGGAACTCACGGGGAAAAGATATGATTTTACCGAAAAGAAAGTTGCCGTTATTGGAGGAGGTAATACCGCGATGGATTGTTGCCGTTCGGCCAAAAGATGTGGCGCGGAAGAAGTTTTTGTGATCTATCGTCGTACTGAAAATGAAATGCCGGCCAATCCTATCGAAATACATGAATCTAAACTTGAAGGGGTAACTTACCTGCTGCTAACCAATCCTTCAAGGGTGAATAAGGATAAAGACGGTAAAGTAAAATCTATAAACTGCCTGAAAATGCAGCTTGGTGAACCTGATGCCTCAGGCAGAAGAAGGCCGATGCCTGTAGAAGGATCAGAGTTTGAATTGGAAGTAGAATATGTTCTGGCAGCCATTGGCCAGAAAACAACAGCAGATTTTCTTGAAGATATCAACAGAAATACATCTAAAGGGGAATTAATTCTGAACCGGTGGGGCGATATTGATGCTGACCAGAAAACCCTGCAAACCGGAATTCTTAATGTATTTGCCTGTGGTGATGGTGTTACAGGACCTGCAACACTGATACAGGCCATCGGTCAGGCAAAGATCGCTTCCCGCAGTTGTAACCTTTACCTTTCAGGAGAAGAAATTACACCCGAACCTTTTGAATTTATCAGCAAGAAAGATAATTTTAAAAAACAGGAAACCGAAGAATACCTGGGAAATTTCACAAAGCAGTTGCGTGAGGAGATGCCAACACTTGATCCCCCTGACCGGAAAAATTTTAAAGAAGTAGAACTGGGTTACAATAGTGAAGATGTTGCTATACATGAAGCACAACGTTGCCTGGAGTGTGGTTGTACCGAATTATTCACCTGCGATCTTAAGAAGTATTCCACCGAATATGAGGCAGAACAACAGAACCTGAGGGGCGAATATCACGAATATGATGTTGATTTCAGACATCCTTATATAGAGATCGATAACAACAAATGTATACTATGCAGCAGGTGTATCAGGATATGTCATGAAGTTGTGGGAGCTGATGCACTGGGCCTTGTTAACCGTGGATATAATACATATGTTGCTCCCAGTCTTGGAAACAGCCTTCAGGAAACCAATTGTGAGTCGTGTGGCTTATGTATCTCTACATGCCCCACCGGGGCTATAACTGAAAATGTAAATTTCAAACCCGGCCCGGTTAAACTGGATAAGGTAAAAAGCATCTGTAACTATTGCTCAATTGGTTGCGAGATAACACTGGAGCATAAGAACCAGTTCGTAATGCGGGTTGAAGGTAGCGATGGCCGTATTAATAAAGATGGGAACCTTTGCCGTTACCCGAAATTTGGATATCATTACCTGAATGATACCCACCGGATTAAAAAGCCATTGCTCAGGGTAAAAGGCAATTATAAAGAAATCACCTTTAAAAAGGCATATGAGATTATCACTGAAAAGATAAAAGAAGCCAAGCCCGATGAAAACGCGTTTTTTGCAGGTGCAAGGCTCAGCAATGAAGAATTATACCTGATCCAGAAACTGGCCAGAGGCGGGGTAAAAACAAACAATATCTCAAGCTTCCACTACCTTAACAGGGGAAAGGGATATGTGAGGAATTCTATTGGTAATGTCCCTTTTGATCAACTCAAGGATGCTTCGAAAATATACCTGATCGGCTCAGAAATAAATAATGACAATGCTGTTGTTGGTTTTATGATCAACAATGCACAGTACCGGACGAATATACCGGTAGAATTGGTTACTGTTCACGAAAGCAGTACGATGAAACATAAGGTTGATGAAACACTGGTAATAAAATCTTACTATAATTTCATAAAAGCAGTAAATTATTACCTGGTTGCCAACAACTTCCAGAATGATATGTTCATCAACGATAATTGTGATGGTTTTGATGAATATAAAAAAGAACTGCTGAAAGAGGATTTTGTGCAACTGGTTGATAGATCAGGGGTGCCTTATATGGATCTGGTTGTGGAGTTTGCCAAGAGGTATAATCATGAAATGAATGCTGTTATTGTATTCTCTGAAAAGGAACTCTCCTCCAATGCCTGTACGGAATTGTTAAACCTGTCACTGATCACAGGAAAACTCGGAAAAACGGCCAGCGGACTGATTTCCTTAAAAGAAAAAAACAATGCCCAGGGATTGTTTGATATGGGTATCTGTCCTTCAATCGGAGTTGGTGCACAATCCATCCATGATGAAGTTCTTACGGAAAAAATGAAACTGAAATGGAATGTTGATCATATACCGGCAAAAGTCAACGACAGTCTTTTTAATATGCTTGAGCAGGGTGACTTTAAAAACATATTCATCTTCGGAGAAGATCCTATAGGTTGTGCAAAAAATAAGGTTCAGATCTCAGGCTGGCTTTCTGTGGCTGATTTTGTTGTCGTACAGGATTACTTCATAACCAAGACTGCCAAGAGGGCAGATCTTATACTTCCGGCCTCACTTCCTTTTGAAACCGGTGGTAGTTATTCAAACACACAACGTATTATCCAGGAGTTTGATCCTGTTTTTAAATGCGAACTCAAGAGAACAAGTGTCGAGCAGATTGCAGATCTTCATAAAACGCTTGATCTTAAATCCCCGGCCGATGTTACCAAAATAAGAATGGAAGCGTTATCGCTGTTGAATGGCGGTACTGATACAAAGCATACCTTTGAATATACAGATGAAGGAAACCAGAACAGGATCTTTGATTTTGGCTGCGACAGTGTTAATATGATGTTTGAAAGAGAATTTAATGAGTCATTTGGCATTTAACAGATTTATGCTTTAGATTCTTATCCATATGTTTCAATACCCATAGCCAGTTGGGCTTTAGCTATTATATTGATAATAACAGCTATAGTGATTTTGAGGAGCGTGTTTTGATAAAACTATAGACATTATCAAACGTTGAGAAATAAAATTTCTTAACGATTATTCAACCTTCATCATGATCTTCAATGGTTGGTGCATTTTTTATAGCAAAGCCTAAATAAATCAATCCGCTTATAACAACAACCGATACAATAATTAGAGCAACCATAGTTATTTTAGTTTTATAGTAGTTTTCGACGCTATAAAGATAACGTGTTAGATTCCAACATATTCTAGGTAATTTGCCTATTTATAAACAAATAAATTAACAATCTGTTAATTATCAGTATTCTGGACATTGACCAACCAGTTTCCGGTATTATCGATCCAGTTTACGGGCATAAAGCGGCATGTAGATTTATGATACATGAATACTGAAATTCGTATTTTTGTGAACATGGCAGCAAACAATGGCTCAATAGACGCAAAAAAATTTTATTTCAGCGATACGTCATTCAGTACCCTGATGAAAAAACGGATCTACCATGTATTGTTGATCTCCAGTGCATATGATGCCTTTATACTTGAAGATGACGGAAGAATTGATGAACAGATTTTTAATGAATACGTATCCCTGAACCTGAGATATCCCCCTCAGTTTTTACTGGCTCATTCGGAAGAAAAGGCCTTTCAGATCCTGGAGGATGAGAAAATCGATCTGGTGATCAGCATGTTAAGTGCCGAAGAACAGGATACTTTTGATCTTGCCAGGAGCATGAATAGCAGTTATCCTGAGATACCTATCGTTGTATTAACCCCTTTTTCAAGGGAAGTCACCATTAAGCTTACTGAAGAGGATCTTGGTGCCATCGATTACGTTTTCAGCTGGCTGGGGAATGCCGATCTTTTACTGGCAATCATCAAACTTATTGAAGATAAGATGAACGTTGAGGTTGATGTCTTCGAAGTAGGTGTACAGGTGATCATCCTTGTAGAAGATTCCATTCGGTTTTATTCAAGTTATCTGCCTAATATATACAAGCTTATTTTCAAGCAGTCGAAAACATTTATGACTGAAGGATTGAATGAGCATCAGAAAATGCTCCGGATGAGGGGGAGGCCGAAGATATTAATGGCAACAAATTATGAAGAGGCCCTGTCGCTTTATGAACAATATAAAACAAACCTGCTTGGAATAATCTCTGATATAAATTACCATCGCAATGGTGTGAAAGATAAATATGCGGGCATTGAGCTTGCACGGAAGGTAAAAAGTGATGATAAGTATATGCCCATACTTTTACAGTCATCTGATGCTGCAATGGCTAAACTGGCCAAAGAGATTGAAGTAGGATTTATTAACAAAAACTCCAAAACGCTTTCGCTGCAGCTCAGGAACTTTATCCGGGAATATTTTGCTTTTGGTGATTTTATATTCCAGGATCCTGAAACGGGAAACGAAATTGCACGGGCCGAGGATCTGAAATCACTTCAGGAGATCATCTTTCAGATCCCTGATGAATCCCTTTTTTATCATATTCAGAGGAACCACCTGTCGAAATGGTTAAGAGCGAGGGCATTGTTTCCGCTGGCAGAAATGTTAAAGGATTTTAAACCAGGGGACTTTAATGATATTGACGAGATCAAAAGGTTTGTTTTTGATGCTATTGCCAGCTTCAGACTGAATAAGGCCAGGGGTGTTATTGCCGAATTTTACCGCGACAGTTTTGATGAGTATTTTACTTTTTCAAGAATTGGTGAAGGTTCAATAGGAGGCAAGGCAAGGGGACTGGCTTTTCTCGATGCATTGATCAAACGTAACAGGTTGTACGATAATTATCCCGGTGTGGTTGTTACGATACCCCGTTCCGTTGTGATTGGAACTGATGTCTTTGACGAATTTATGGAGGACAACAACCTGTTCAGGATAGCATTGTCAGAGATGAGTGATATTGAGATCCTTCAGAAATTTGTCGAATCCCGTTTGCCATTCAGGATACATGAAGATCTGTACACCTTCATCAAGGTAGTTAAAAACCCTATTGCAGTCCGTTCTTCAAGCCTTCTTGAAGACAGTCATTATCAGCCGTTTGCCGGGATATACTCAACGTATATGATCCCGAATATTCAAGATGATGAGCGAAGAATGATAGAAATGCTTAGCAATGCTATTAAAGGTGTTTATGCTTCTGCTTTTTTCAAAGACAGCAAAGCTTATATGACTGCAACGGCCAATGTGATTGATGAAGAAAAAATGGGCATTGTATTGCAGGAAGTTTGTGGAAAACAATATGGAAACAGGTTTTATCCGGTAATTTCCGGAGTTGCCCGTTCCATAAATTTTTACCCCATTGAACCCGAGAAACCTGAAGAAGGAACGGCCAATGTAGCCCTCGGCCTTGGCAAGTATATTGTTGATGGTGGATTAACACTTCGGTTCTCGCCAAAATACCGCAGGAAAATCCTTCAGCTAAGTTCTGCAAAAATGGCCCTGAAAGAAACACAGAAAAGGTTTTATGCATTGAACCTTGAACCTGATAGTTTTAAGCCCTGTGTAGATGACGGTATCAACCTTCTTGAGTTAAAGATCACTGAAGCTGAAAAAGATAAAACGCTCAAATTTCTGGCATCAACCTACGATTTCCAGAATGAAGTTCTGAGAGATGGTATTCATTATGAGGGAAAAAAAGTGCTCACATTTTCAAATATTCTGAAGCATAATGTTTTTCCCCTGGCCAAGATTATCGAAGATTTCCTTGACATCGGGCAACGGGAAATGGCTAAACCTGTTGAAATAGAATTTGCCGTTGATCTTGACAAACCTGATGATGAACCCAAAGTTTTTAATATACTACAAATAAGGCCTATCGTTGATAATAACCAGACCATTAATAAAGACCTCGAAAGGGTGGATGTCAAAAAGTCAATCATATATTCCAGTTCAGCAATGGGCAATGGCATAATTGACGATATATATGATTTTGTTTACATTAAGCCAGAATCCTTTGATCCTTCAAAGAATCAGGAAATTGCCGGACAACTTGGTGTTTTGAATAATGAGTTTGTAAATGATCAGCAAAATTATGTGCTTGTTGGCCCGGGGCGATGGGGTTCATCCGATCCGTGGCTGGGTATTCCGGTAAAGTGGCCCCAGATCAGTGCTGCTAGGGTAATCGTTGAATCAGGACTTGCCGACTACCGTATCGATCCGAGCCAGGGTACCCATTTTTTTCAGAACCTGACCTCTTTCAGGGTGGCCTATCTGACTATCAATCCCTATATCAATGATGGATTTTACGATCTTGATTATCTGAAACAATTTGAAGCAGTTTTTGAAGATGATTATATAAGGCATATCCGGTTTCAAAAACCAATACTTATTGAGGTTGATGGGAAGAAGAATATTGGGGTTGTTTATAAATCCGGTGAAATTTAATCAATAATTTGAAGACAACTTTCTTGTACCGGTCATCCCGAATAAGGAGATCCCGGAAAAGGGATTTACAAAGAGAAATGGCAAATAGGAAAATTCAATGCCTCGACTTCGCTTCTCGGCATGACATTGTTTTTATATATTGGAGAGAGGTAGATGCCGCGCGGAGCGCGGCATCTACCTCTCTTTCCCCACTTGACTGATATTGTCATCCTGAGCGAAGCCAAAGGAGGGTTTATTGATATTCTTTGCTTTTATTATTGAAAATCAGTATTTTTCGATAAGTTGTCATTGGTAAGAGGAACAACGAGCGACCTCCTGGCGTATAGGTGACAAGCTAACATTCAAAATTAATAGTACTTATTTCCTCCCCTTCCAGTGTATAATACCGTCTCATTTCAGATACAGCAAGACAGGAGTGAACCGGTAATACTCCAACCAGATCACCAACTTTGATTTTATTGAATAGATCAGTGTTTACCTTTATTACACCGTGCTCCTGAGAGATTGATTTCACAAAAGACTTTTTAGTTACCGCAGCAAGCCAGCCTTGGTTATTAAGTTCAACAACAAGGCCGAAAACAGGAGTATCGTTTAACAATAAAGATTCCTTCGAAAAATGAATAGCCCCACCATAAATAACAACTTCATTTCGCTGATCATTTTTCGCAACTACCGGGCATACCATACAAACTGCGATATCATCTATAGCACACGATCCCAGCTTATATTGCATCACATCATAAAAAACAAAGTTCCCGGGACGAATTTCATCTGTTCCTTCAAAATCATCCATCATGCTGCATGATGGTGTATCACCGATGCTTAAAATAAAATGATCACTTTTATCAGAGAATGCCTTTCTCAGGCTTTTCAATTTACGAATGCTGTTATGATGTATCCGGTCAATTTCTTTCAAACTATTTGCATAATATGTGTTCCCTGAATGCGTAAGAAATCCCCTGAATGTTAGTTTTTTTGATGTTGTTATTTTCCTGACCATCCTTTCAATCAAATCAACATCCTCAGCAATTATTCCGGTTCTGTGGTATCCGGTATCAATTTTAATAAAAACACCGGCAGGGGTAGTAAGCTTATTATTTAGAAAATCAACAATTGTTTCAGATTCGACCAGCAGGTTGAGCTTGATTTTTGAAGCCAGAATATTAATTTCAGATATTTCCCTGAGGTTAACAGGAAAAGCAATGGTGATATCATCCCAGCCATGTTTGGCAAAAAAGGCAGCCATTTTAACAGAAGAAACCGTGATGGATTTAATCCCGAAATCCCTGAACCAGTTTCCCACTTCAGCTGACTGGTGTGTTTTAAAATGTGGTCTGAAGATTAGCCTGTGATGTTTTGCTTTATCAGACATTTGACTGATATTATTCAGGCATTTTTGTTTGTCGAGTAATAATGTTGGCCGGGCGATATTCAAATTCTTCATTTTTTAAATTAATATAGAACACCGATTTTTATGATAATCATGATTATAACGATTCATATGGATCTGTGTTCTATAGTTTTATTAGCTTAAAAGTATATACTTCTTCCAAAGTAGTAATTTGTAATAAGAATATACCAGTATTAAATTGATGATGTATTTGTATTATTTGTTGATTATTTATTGGGAAGCTGGGATGGTTCTTAAAAACTACTTTACCATGTTGATCATAAACAGCAATTTGAATCAGGTCATGACATTTCAATTCTATATTGATAACATCCTTTATAGGATTGGGCCAGATCTTAACTTTTGTTAAAGCATAATTAAAATCAATAGGTGTGCTTGTTCCGGTATCCCTGCATAATGTCAGTTCCGGACCCAATAAATACCTGATATTTGCAGGAACATCACCTGTGCCAATTTCATTCGGAATGCCAATCGATGGCCATTCATCAGCAACATTCCAGAATTCCGGTTCTCCTGACAGGTAATAACTCAGGTCTTCCAGGTCATCGGTTCCTTCAGGAATGATTATACCTTTAACATTATTTCCATACTCAAAGTGTCCGGTGCCGGTTATGAAATATTGTCCATATAAAATTGTTGTATTGGTAACCTCGTTTCCAACAATATTCTGGTTATTGGTCTGGGTAGAATCAGAATCTGTAAGAATGATACCATATAATTCAGCCCGGTTCCGGAATAAAGTATTGAATGGACCTGATGGCCCCCAGTAATGATCAACAATGATATTCTGAACAATATTACCCTCAAACAGATTGCAATAGGCATAATGGCCATGAAGGGAGATATCACCCGAAAAATCATGGATAGGTTCGGTACGGTAAGGTTCAATAGAATAGTTGTATCCGAAAACATTGCCATTGGCCCCTGTTTTTACCATCAGGGCGTGCCGTAAATGTCGCAGGATATTATTTTCAATCAGGCATTCGCCAGCATGATGGTTCAGGGTAATTCCATAACCACGGGTACCTGCCCCTTCATAGGTAAAGGCATCATGGATATAACATCCTGATATTTCGATGTTGGTACTCCGGGCAATATAAATATGGCTACCGACACTCCTGTTGCTTTCAACACCGGTAATCCAGCATTGTGCTGCAAAATCAAAAAACATATTATAGCCGGCACCGGTTTCAGGATGATCAAGACGGCTGATCTTCAGACATTCGACACCCACATTTTTAATGGGATCTATTTTCCTGATCTCCGGATTAAGGGATGATTCATAATCAATTCTTAGTGGATGAGCCAAAAACAAAGTATTCCCCGACTTGCCTGAAATTTTTACGATCTGCCCAACCGAATAATCAGCCCATGAAACTGGATTTGTATCCCAGTCACCATTTTCTTCCCTGATTTCAGCATAATCACCGGTTTCAAAAGTGCTAGTACTGGCCATATCTATTGAAAATGAACCTTTGTTATAGCCTGAAATGATGCTGGTAAATTCTCCCTGCGGATTGCCTGAAATTGTAAAGCAGTTAAAAGCCTGCCCGCCAAGATCAAACATAAGTTCGGTAGAATCAGCTGTAGCTCCCAGAATGATGACATTAGCAGGAAGATGGATTGTCGAGTTGATCATATACCCTCCGGGAGGAAAATAGATATAACCCAGCTGGCCACCAAGGGCATCTATCGCATCTGATATGGCCTGATAATTGTCGGTCGTACTGTCACCTGTTGCTCCATAATCAGTTACGTTAAGGATCAATTCCGGAACCGGGATATCTCCCCCGTAACCTGCATAAGACCAGTTAACTATTCTTTCATCTGGGATAACCTGCGCGTTTATCCAGTGGCTGGAAATCAGAATGATTATTATAATCAGGTAGTATTTCATATAACAAAGATAAACTCTTGTGTACCTGTTTTTGATAATAAAGCGTTAATTTTATCTGAAAGAAAGATTTACCGAAAATTCAATAACCAAATCCGATAATCATGAAAACTATTAAAAGTCTTTTATTTATTATTATTTCCATGTTGATCATTACATCGTGTAACAATAATGAAACAGAATTAATTCCTGTAACAAGCAAGATCCAATACGATGTCTATATAGAAAGCCCAAATCCGGATTATGACTGGTGGATCAGTAATATTCCCGGACCGCAACGTGATGACCTGGTGAACTGGATATTCGAAATGGCTTATAACGGGAAACTGGAAGCTTTTGATTATTATAACCAGCCATTAACTCCTGGGGAGGTAAAGAACATAGGATTTGATACCGTCTATATGACCTTAATGCGAACCGCTGAACCATATGAAATGTACGACACGATGGTCGTTTACTCATTTGAACGAAGCGATGTGGTTAAAGTCAGGTTCCTGGAAGAATGGTATTATGATGATAATCAAGAATCCATCATCAAGAAAGTACTTGCCGTTGCTCCGGTTCTTGAGAAGTATGATGAAGCTGGAGACTTTATTGCAAACCAGCCATTGTTCTGGCTTTATTTCGATATGGTTGAGTAGTTAAGTGTGGTAAGCGAGTTGAGTATGGACCTCACAAGGAATCCTTACTCAACCTACTTGACTTACTCAACTTACTCTACTATTCACCAGAATCATTTACTTTTGTACCCTTTTGAAGAATAAGCAATGTATCAGACTTTTACCCTGCCAAATGGCATAAAATTACTTCACCGGCAAATCAGCAATGGCGTTGCCCACCTTGGATTATACGTAAATGCAGGTTCACGTGATGAGAGGGCTGATGAAAATGGTATTGCCCATTTTATCGAACATATGATTTTTAAAGGAACCCGGAAACGTAAAGCATTTCACATCCTCAGCCGGATGGAAAATGTTGGTGGTGACCTTAATGCATATACTACCAAGGAAGAAACATGCATCTACTGTTCCTTCATGCCATCATATTACGACAGAGCACTGCAGCTCATTCAGGATATCACTTTCAATTCTGTTTTTCCTGAAAAGGAAATTAAAAAGGAAAAAGATGTGATCGTGGATGAAATTAACTCATACCGGGATAATCCATCTGAAGAGATCTATGATGAATTTGAAAACCTGCTGTTCGACGGACACCCCATAGGAAGGAATATTCTTGGAACGCCAGATACTGTTAAACATATCAAAAGGAATCAGTTGCAGCATTTTGTTTCTGAGAATTATTCAACAAGCAAAATCGTTATTGCATCTGTTGGAAATATAAGTTTTACCAGACTGAAGAACCTGGTATTAAAATATTATTCAGAGATTTCTTCATCCCCCTCATCACAAAAAAGAGAGAGATTTACAAATTATCAACCTGCTTCAAATTCTATTGGGAAACCAACATACCTTTCTCATGGATGTATTGGTAACCTGGCTTACCCTATGGATGATAAACGAAGGTTAACCATGGTTTTACTGAATAATATCCTTGGTGGCCCTGGAATGAATTCAAGGTTAAACCTTTCGGTACGTGAAAAATACGGATTTACCTATACCATCGATTCCATGTATCAATCCTATTCCGATAGCGGAGTGTTTTGTATTTATCTTGGAACCATGCCCGGGTATATGGAAAGATCTGTTGAATTGGTTCATAAAGAGATGGACAAACTGAGAAAGGTAAAAATGGGTACCCTGCAGATAAAACGGGCCAGACAGCAATTGATCGGACAACTGGCTATCAGTCTTGAGTCACATCTGAGTGAAATGCTCTCAAAAGGAAAATCATTACTACACCTCAACCGTGTCTTTACCTTTGAGGAAATTTGCTCCGGTATCGAAAAAATAACACCGGAAGAACTGATGGAAACTGCAAATGAGGTATTTGATCCTGTCAGGCTGAGCTCATTGTTATTTAAGTCAAATCAGAAAGAGGACGATGATTAAAAAGGAATTTGACAAATATGCCAGGAATCATACTACCAACGAAACTGATCTTTTAAAAAGACTGTATCGTGAAACCCATCTCAAAACGGTTTACCCAAGAATGATCTCCGGGCATCTGCAGGGGAAATTCCTGGAGTTGATCAGTTATATGATCAAACCCCGACGAATTCTGGAGATAGGAACATTCACGGGTTATTCAACGATCTGCCTGGCAAAAGGCATGACAGAAGATGGCATCATACATACCATTGAATCAGAACCTGAAATGCAGTGGATATTTGGAAAATACTTTGAAGAGGCGGGGATTTCTGAAAAAGTAGTAATTCACATTGATCAGGCATTGAATGTAATTCCACAAACAGATGAAGAATTCGATCTGGTTTTTATAGATGCCGACAAGGACAACTACCTGAATTATTATCAATTGCTCCTGCCAAAATTAAGGCCTGGTGGGTTTCTAATTGCCGACAATGCTTTCTGGGGAGGTAAGGTTATAAAGAATGATAAAGACAGGGAAACACAGGCTATCATCGAATTCAATGATTTTGTTCAGCTGGATGACAGGGTGGAGAACGCATTGCTGACAGTAAGGGATGGGCTGATGGTTGTGAGGAAGATTTAAGCATTAAGGAAAATATTCTGAGATTTCAAGATTTCGCGAATTCACGAATGACGATATTCGAATCAACTAAGCACTTGACATAAAGTCTTTTTTGTTCTATCTTTAATATCTAAACCAATTCCACCCTTCGTGAAAAAATTAGTATTAATTCTTATTACTGTTCACTGTTTCCTATTCACTATTCACGCTTATTCCCAATCCTGTCTCCCTCAAGGCATATCCTTCAACTCCCAGGCCGAAGTGGATATATTCCAGGCAACCTTTCCAGGATGTACAGAGATTGAAGGAGTGGTGACAATTTCCGGAGAGGATATTACCAATCTTGACGGGCTGAGTGTTCTGACTTCTCTCGGGTCACACCTTAGCATTTGTAACAACGACTCCCTGACAACATTATCAGGATTGGACAATCTGACTTCCATCGGGGGATATCTCTGGATTCAGCATAATCCGTTTCTGAACTCCTTGACAGGGCTCGATAATCTGACTTCTATTGGAGCACTCGTCTGGATCCATGACAATAATGGCCTGCCTTCAATCACAGGATTTAATAATTTAACCTCCATTGGCGGGGAACTCTGGATTCATGATAACAATGCATTGCTCTTTATATCAGGTTTCAATAGTTTAATTGGCCTTGAGAGCTTTCTCTGTAATGATAATATTGAACTGGTTGAAATAACTGGATTTAATAATTTAATCTCCATCAACGGGGAGCTTGAGATTAAAAACCATCCCTCCTTCTGTAGCCTGGCCGGCTTTGAAAATCTGACTGCCATAGGTGGACATTTGTTAATTCAAAACCTTTGTAATATGACTGACCTGGAAGGGTTAAATAACCTGGATTCAATAGGGGATTATTGTGAAATAGGACAGAATGATGTTCTGGAAAATATAGAGAACCTGGAGAATCTGGCGGTTATCCATGATTATCTTTCCATCTATGACAATCCTTATCTGTCCAGTTTAACGGGTTTGGGTAATCTGATATCAATACCAGAACTTAAAATCAAAAGCAATCAATCATTAAACAGTTTAGCGGGTTTGGAGAATATTACCACCATTGTTGGTACACTCGACATTATCGATAATGATATTCTATCAGACTTAACCGGTTTGGAAAACCTTACTTCAGTTGGGGGTTTAAATATTAGTGATAATCTTTCACTCCAGCAAATTTCGGATCTGGAGAATTTATCAGTAGGAAATATTTCATACCTTAAAATAAGTAACAATAGTGTGTTAGACAGCTTAACCGGCCTGGAGTGTATTACTGAAATAACCACCGGTGGATTAACGATCGCAGATAATGAGGCTCTCGTCAGTTTGTCTGCGCTGAAAAACCTCACCCATATAGGGCCCCTTCTGTGGGGTGGATCCCTGCAAATTTCAAATAATGATGCTTTAACATCACTTACAGGCCTGGATAGTTTGAAATCGATAACAGCTTGGGAGGGTCTTTCAGAATTGATTATCCAGGATAACGACCTCCTCACCGATATTCATGGTATTGAAAACATTGATGCTGAATCGCTGGGGCGGTTATCAATCATAGGGAATCAATTATTATCATACTGTCATGTGCAGAGTGTTTGTGATTTTTTAGCACTCAGTGGAGACACGGAAATCCATGATAATACAAATGGTTGTGATAGTGAGGAACAGGTAGATTCGGCCTGTGTTTATGTTTTTGTTCCTGATATTGCTATTCTTCTTGAAATAATAATATATCCCAATCCTGTTTCAAACGAGTTGTATTTTTCAAGTGAGGATAGTACTATTATAAAGGAGATTCTCATTTATAACCAGCTTGGCCAGAAGGTAATTCATCAAAATGCACCAGCTCATAAAGTTGATGTCTCATCTATCCGGCCGGGGATGTACATTATTGAAGTAGTATGGGAGGAATTCAGGATCAGGGAGAAGTTGATAAAGCGTTGAATCAGTCTACAGTGCTCAGCTTACAGTCCACAGTCCTCAATCAGTGACTGTCCGATTGAAGACTGAAAACTGAGGACTGAAGACATAAAAAACACACTCATGAAAAAATTAACATTAGTTCTTTTTATCATTCACTGTTCACTGTTCACTATTCACGCTTATTCCCAGTCCTGCCTGCCCGAAGGCATCATTATCACTACCCAGGAGCAAATCGACAATTTCCAAACAAACTACCCGGGTTGTACTGAAATTGAGGGAGATGTTGTAATCAGTGGGAATAATATCACAAATTTAAATGTGTTAACTGCAATCGATGGTGAATTAGATATTGTGGGTAATCGTGTTTTAACCAATCTGTCAGGATTGGAAGGCCTGATTTCCATTGGAAGAGACCTGGTCATAAAAGATAATCCTGCCCTGAATAATCTAATCGGATTGGACGAATTGACAGCTATAGGAGGAAACCTGGATATTGCTTGTAACGATTCTTTGACCAGCTTAAACGGACTGGACAGTTTAGTTGCCATTGGACCTAATAATTATGTCGGAAGATTATTGAGCATTGGAACAGCGGAAGAAGGTAATCTGGCATTAACCAGTTTAATTGGCCTTAACAGTTTAACCCATGTTGGAAGTTTGGTAATTGCCGGAAACCCATCACTTACAAGTTTATCAGGCGTAGAAAACTTTGCAGGCTCTGCCAGGATGATAAGTCAATCCAGGAAGTAAATATTTACAACCTGACAGGTCAACGGATGATCCATGAAAAGGGTGTGGACAAAGCTAATGTTTCATCCCTTAATCCGGGGATGTATATTGTTGAAGTGGCCTTTGAGATATATTTGATCAGGGAGAAATTGATCAAGAGATAACAAGACGAATTTCAATAATCCCAAATTATGCATTGGGATTGTAATGAACCAATGTATTAGTTGGGATTATCCCGATATAGAAGATCAAACCTGGATTAACGAATTATAGGATTATCCCGGCTTCGTGCATTTCCTGATCCTACCATCCAGGCAAATATTTTGCAAATACTGTATTTCTTTATATCTTTATAATCACGTACCTAAATCCATTAGTAATAACCATAAACCAAATCTTCATGAATACAATCAGACTTTTCTTTGTAGCAATTTTGTTTGTATCTGTTCAGACAGGTATTCACGGACAGGTAGCAATAAATACAAGTGGTAACAATGCAGACGGATCTGCCATGCTCGATGTTTCGGATACTACACGGGGATTCCTTGCCCCGAGACTAACCCAAACGCAACGATTGCTGATATCTTCACCGGCAACCGGATTGCTGGTTTACCAGACCGATATGAGCAAAGGATTTTATTATTATACAGGATCTTCCTGGGAAAGAGTGACAGGCGATCTCTGGGAAGATACCGGAACCTCCTTGAATCCTTTCGGTATCAACACTAACAAGCTGCAGGTAGCCAGCGATACGGCAAATCTATACGGTTTCTATTGTAATATGAATACCGGTCCGATCTGGGGTTACGGTGCATCATTCAGCCACACAAATTCGAATTTCAATGGGGTAGGCGTTTATGTAAAAGCGAAATTCACCGGTTCTGAAAATAACGGATATACAAAAGGCCTTGTGGTTGAAAGTGAATCAACAACACAGGATCAAATCGGGATAGAAAGCAGTCACTATCATACAGGCAGTTCTGGTTTTTTAAAAGGAATGACCCACATGATTCATATGAGCGAGAACAATTCCAATACTATTTACGGTATCTCATTGTCCAGCACAAGAGGAGCGACCAACGGTATAAACTATGGTTTATATTCTGTTGCAGATACTGGTTCAAATGTTTATGGCGTATACGGCAAGGCGTCTAATGGGGTGAATGGATATGGATTATATGGTACAGCGGAAGGCTCAACGAATAATACTGGTGTGTACGGATCAGCTTCAGGCTGGGGAGGTCATTTTTCGAATACAGGTGGCAACTATGTTAAACTAGGGGGAGCATCCTTTGCATTACAGATAGTTGATGGAAATGAGGGATCTGGAAAAATGCTTTATTCCGATGCATCAGGTAATGCTGGCTGGGGAATTGCTCCGGTAATTCCCACTCCCGGAGGAGTAAACCGAAGCATTCAATTCAACAAAGGTGGCCAGTTTGAAGGTGATTCAGACCTGGTATGGAACGATACCACCGAAAGAATGGGCATTCATATATTTTCACCGGCAAACCGCCTGGATATTCAGGGTAATATTAATATTACCAGTACTGACAGTGCTTTAAAATTCAATGATAAAAGAGTATTAAGCATTAAGGGGACAGATAATACATTTCTGGGAGTGAAAGCAGGTGACCATATTAGTACAGGCCGGGATAATGTGTTTATCGGTATGGAAGCAGGGGATCTGGTGGATACATCCTCATGGAGCGTATACATTGGAAATCATACTGGAGGATATGGTGGAGATAACTGTACCTTCGTCGGTTATAAAGCAGGACGAGTAAACTACAACAGCAACAATACTGCTGTAGGTATGGAATCAGGAACAAATCTCTGGTCAGGAGGTGATAATGTTTTTGTAGGCTATCGGTCGGCTTATGAGAGTGAGTACGGTTCCTGTAATACCGTTATAGGCGCCTATGCCGGAGCTGATAACCAGACCAGCTATAATACGTTAATTGGATATTATGCAGGCTCCTTTTCCGATTCCGGTTCCAGAAATGTCTGTATTGGTCCGTTTACTTGTTATCAGAATGGGAATGGTAGCAGAAATGTTACAATAGGTTATGCGGCAGGATTCATGAATGATCACAACGATAATATCTTTATCGGTGATTCTGCCGGATATAACAAATATTTTGCTGCACCCAGTATTTGTATCGGTACCAGTGCCGGGAGACACCTGTCCTATTATGGAAATAATGTTCTGATTGGTTATCATTGCGGTTATAGACTTGATGAAGGTTATAATGTTATGATAGGAGATTATGCCGGAAAGAAAAGTGACGAAGCCAAGTATAACACAGTGTTGGGACATGCTGCAGGTTATAATCTTGGTGATGGCGATGAAAATACTTTTATCGGTGATTTTTCAGGATTTAATAACTCTGGTTCCAATAATGTAATGATTGGTAATGAAAGCGGCCATGATAATTCTCTCGGTAGTTCTAATGTTTACATAGGAAATCAGGCTGGAAAAAGTGCGTCAGGTGATAATAAACTTTATATAGATAATTCCAGCACATTAACACCTCTTATCTATGGTGATTTCTCATCGAATCGTATCGGGATCAATGTAAATAACCCAACCCAGGATCTTGATATTGCTGGTAATCTCAGGGTAAGAACAATTCCCGTCTCTACCGGTACGGCATTATATATTGATGGTACAGGCACCCTGTGTACAATGGCCTCTGATGATCGATTAAAAGAAAACCTGCAGGCTGTTGATAATATTACTGAAAGATTGAATAAACTGCAGGGTTATTCTTTCAACTGGAAATCCAATCCGGATGGTAACCGCGATTATGGCTTTGTTGCCCAGGAAGTTAACAGGATTTTTCCTGAGATGGTTTACCAGAACCAAAATAGCGGGCATTACGGAATAAACTACGATCGCTTTGTGGTGTTACTTGTGGAAGCCAACAAAGAACAACAAAAGAAAATTGAGGATCAGGACAAAAGAATTGAACAACTTGAAAAGCAGCACCGGCAGATTTTAGAAGAGATTAAACTGATGAGGAATCATTAAGCTTTTCTGATATCCTTACAGCTCTTGCTATCTAAAAGCAGATTCTAAAGATTAACTGGCTGTAGCTAAGAATTATTCTAAAGAAATGATCGCTTAGGAGATCATACAACATAGCGAACAACAAACCGATTTAATGGTTAAATTACCATGACCTCGTAGAGGTCACACTATTGTAACCTGGAAATAAGCGATAAGCAAAACGACTTCGGAGAAGTCGCATTATAAATGTTTATGCTAAACCGGACCTTTGAAATCCCAAATAGGATAATAAGCCAGAATGGGCGTAATAACATCAACCGTTGGGAATTGACAACTGATAATCATTACTGTCTGGTTTAAGTTCGGAGATTCTTCGGCTACGCTGCCAATGACATACGTTTCAGGGTTTCTTTAGAGGGTCTGTATCACAACTTTAAAATTGACTTAACCGCAAAATCCGCAAAGAATTCGCGAAGAACGCAAAGAAATGTCAGACAGCGTATTAGCAACTCGCGATCTTTGCGGATTTTGCGGTTAAACCAGGTTGTGATATCCCCCCATCTATCTAATTCCCTGTCATTCTATGCGTAACCGAAGAATCTATTTACCTGTTTTCATATTGCCCGGACAGCAGTAACTGATAATCGACAATTTATCGATCAATCCAATCTATCTCACGATAAATGTAGAGGGTGGGCTTAGTTCGTTTTAAACTTAAACTCAATCTTCTTCAGCTCCTCATTTGCCTTCATAATCTTCCCTTTCAGGTCTTCTTTGAACTCAACCACTTTCTTCATCAATACCTCATCACCAGTAGCCAGGATCCCTGCTGCAAGAATACCGGCATTTCTGGCGCCGTTAATTCCGACGGTAGCAACCGGAATTCCAGGGGGCATCTGAACGATGGCAAGTAATGAATCCAAACCTTCGAGTGAAGCCTTGATAGGAACACCGATTACAGGAACAGGTGTCATAGCGGCTATAACACCCGGAAGATGAGCTGCCATACCTGCCCCTGCGATAACCACCCTGATGCCCCTGTCATAGGCGCTCTTTGCAAACTCCTCTACCTGCCCGGGAGTGCGATGTGCTGAAAGGGCGTTGATTTCGAATGGGATCTCCATGTCATTTAATATCTGTGCAGCCTGTTCCATAACCGGTAAATCGGATGTGCTGCCCATAATAATGCTAACTATTGCTTTCATATCAACTAATTATTATATCATCGAATATGTTTATTTATCATCGAATTACACGAATTTATCGAATTTTTATGTATTCCTGGTACCAGATTGGTTTGAGATGTGCTTCAGTTAGACTCAGAACCTTGGTTTGTGTATTTGAAATACCTGGAATAATAGTATGTACGGTTATTTGTTTGTTAATATTGTCATAATTAGTTTGATTCGAGAAATTAGATGATAAAAATATTTGATGATCCGATGAATGATTTTCTGCAAAAGTAAAATTAAGTTTTCAATCTCATGGCTAAACACCTATATTTGTAAAGGTTTCAATAACTACAATTTGTTATCATGAAGAAAGTTAAAGCTTACGACAAGGAGTTTAAGATATTTATCAATAATGAGGAGATACAGAAAGCGGTGCAGAATGTTGCTGACAGCATCGAAAAAGACATGCATGATAAAAATCCCCTTTTTCTGATCATACTGAATGGAGCTTTTATATTTGCCTCCGACCTGATAAGAAGATTTGAATTTGATTGTGAAGTCTCTTTTGTTAAGTTGTCTTCATATTCCGGGACAAAATCCACGTCCATGGTGCGTGAATTAATAGGGCTGGATCATAACCTCAGAGACAGAAATGTAGTGATCGTGGAAGATATCATCGATACAGGAGTTACCATGGAATATACGGTGCACCAGCTAAAATCCCTTGGGGCAAATGAAGTAAAAATTGCAACCCTGTTGTTTAAACCCGGTGCTTTTCAGAAAGATTACAGGATTGATTATATCGGGATGAAAATCCCTAATGATTTCATCATTGGCTACGGACTTGATTATGACGGATATGGCAGAAACTATCCGGATATTTATACGATAATTTGAAAATGAATATTCATCAATCGTCAATAAAATTTGTCATTGATCAATGTTTTAACCAGGAAGTTAAACGATTCAACGATTCAATAATTCAATAACTCAACAATTTAAAATGTCCGGGCCTAATTTCGTCGATTACATAAAGATCTACTGCCGTTCGGGCAACGGTGGACCTGGATCGGTACATTTCAGAAGGGAGAAGTTTGTACCCCGGGGTGGCCCTGACGGTGGTGACGGCGGCAGGGGAGGTGATATCATACTCAGGGGCAATAGCCAGATGTGGACCTTGCTACATTTAAGATATACCAGGCATATCAGGGCAGAGCATGGCGAATCGGGAGGCAGGCAGCGAAGTACTGGGGCAAGTGGTAAAAGCCAGATTATAGAAGTTCCCCTGGGAACAGTGGCAAAAGATGCCGAAACAGGTACCTTCATATGTGAGATTACCGAAGATAAAGAAGAAAAGGTCCTTTTGGAGGGTGGTATGGGTGGCCTTGGTAATGATCATTTCAAATCGGCTACCAATCAAACTCCCAAATATGCACAGCCCGGTAAACCAGGAATAGAAATGTCTTTTATTGTTGAATTGAAGGTTCTGGCTGATGTCGGGCTTGTTGGCTTTCCAAATGCAGGTAAATCAACACTGCTGTCTGTTGTATCAGCTGCAAAACCTGAGATTGCAGACTATCCGTTTACAACCCTTACTCCCAACCTGGGTATCGTAAAGTATCGTGGTTATAAATCATTTGTAATGGCAGATATCCCAGGCATCATCGAAAATGCCCACCAAGGAAAAGGTCTGGGTTTGCGTTTCCTGCGCCATATCGAAAGAAATTCTATTCTGTTGTACATGGTTCCTTCCGATAGTGATGATATCGCAAAGGAATATAGGATATTATTGAATGAATTGAAACAGTATAATCCGGAGTTGTTACATAAGGATAAAATTCTTGCAATCTCAAAATCTGATCTATTAGATCAGGAATTAATCGATGAAATCAAACCTGATCTGCCCGATATTCCGTATGTTTTTATCTCATCGGTTGCAGAAACGGGATTGCAGAAGCTTAAAGATTTGATATGGAGTAAACTGCAGGGCGATTCATAAACAATTGTAAACCTGATTAACCCAAAACTCAAAACTCAAAACCCAAAACTCAGAACTCAATAATTATACCCATATATGTATAAGGAAAGCTTAACTTCGAACTTCAAACCAATATCTTAAACTGCCATGCTTGAACAAATCTTAGAATGGGACCAGCAACTTTTTCTCGCCATTAATGGTTGGCATTCCCCTTTCTTTGACCAGGTGATGTGGTGGATCAGCAATAAGTATATCTGGATACCTCTTTACTCATTCCTGTTTTTCCTGATCTGGAAGAGGTATAAGAAACAAATCTGGATTGTACTGATTTTTGCTGCTATCCTGATTGCCATTACCGATCAGGTTCATGTTCACCTGTTTAAGAATATGTTCGAGCGTTTAAGGCCAACCCATGAACAGAACTTAAATGATCTTGTGCATATCATTAATGATTATAGAGGTGGGCAATTTGGTTTTGTCTCAGGTCATGCTGCTAACTCTTTTGCTATCGCGGTTTTTATTTCTGTCTTGCTTGGAAAGACTTTTAGAATTCTTCCCCCTCTAATTATACCCTGGGCTTTTATAGTTGGTTACAGCAGGATTTATCTTGGTGTGCATTATCCGGGAGATGTGCTTGGTGGTGCCGTGTTGGGAACTTCCCTTGCATTGATTTTTGGGTATGGATGTTTGTTCTTCATAAAAGAAAAATCATGAAGAAGCTCTTGATCCTTTTTTTTGTTATTAATCTTCAGCTAGGGATTGTATTGGGGCAAGAAAAAGAAAAGAAAAACTCTTTTAGTATATTTCCACTCGGTTTTATAAATAAAGCAAAATTTTCTTACGAACGTACGATATTGCAACCATTAAATCTGGGAATTATGATCTCAGGTTATTACAATATAAACATAACCCGACATAGAGGGCTTAAAGTGGAACCTCTCCTGCGCTATTACCCTTTTAAAAGACAACTGGGAGGATTCTATATTAAAATGAAAATCGGGTATGGCTATTTTTATACAGATCAAAAAGTATATGTAACTCATCATATTTATGATCAAGGCAGTTCAATACCAGAGCCCTGTTTTTCACACTATAATGCCGATAATTTTTTCCATACTTATGGTGGGGGTATAGCCATCGGATATCGGTCGTCGATAGGTCAATTGAAAAGATTCTTTTTGGATCTTGAGGTAGGATTTCAGTTTTATTATAAGGAAATGCATGAGAAGACTTACGAGTTTATTGATCAGGAAGGGTGTAAGGTAGTTGTTATTGAATCATATGAGGATCCTTTAGCAGAAGGAATCTGGTGGAACTGGTATAAAATTGGCCCGGGTGCATATTTTAATCCATGTTTTTCGATTGGATATTTTTTTCCACCATAGGCAACCAAAATAAATATTAGTTGTCTATATACAATATATGTGTTATCTTTAATCCTTCAAAGCCATGAAAAAACTAATACTCATTTTAATCGTTGGATCAGTATCAATTGGTTTAATTGCTCAAAACCTCCCAGATAGTATTTATGCATATGTTGATGGTAATAATGTTACAATATGGGATGTGGGTTCATATAGAAACTGTTGTTCTTTTTATGAAATGATAGTAATACAGGACGAATATCATCTGAAATGGCTACAAAATGATATAGGGGATGCTTGCTATTGTATGTGTAATTTTGATCTTTTTGTGGCTATTGGTCCTCTGGAGGGAGGTAGTTATACCGTTGATGTATATTATACTGAACATAGTCCGGAGGAGTTTTATGTGGGATCCACAACATTTGATATTGGAGGTGGAATGCAGGATGGTGTTTTAGATACGATTGGAATTATCACTTCTTACCAGAGCGATTGTTATAACATCGTTATCGGGATGGAGGAACCTATGGAAGAATATGCTGAAATCAACCTTTATCCAAATCCGGCTGAAGACTTTGTCAATATCGAATTCTCGGTAACACAGGAACCGGAATTTGCCATCTATGATCTACTGGGCAGGGAAATTGTCAGATTTGAATACCAGCAATCAGGAACCTTCAAATACAGATGGAACCTGGCCGACAAATATGGAAACCGCGTTCCGGCCGGTCTTTATATTTATTCTGTCGAATCAGGAAACTTTAAAACATCCGGTAAGATACAGGTATTGGATTAGGGAGGTATTTAAGGTTGCAAACCTTTCACAGGCTGGCAACCTTTGCCAACTCAATACCCATGAACCCTGCCTTCAAACTTATCTACAACAACCTTATAAACCTTGACATCAATGATGGCCGGCTGTTTATAAGTAAACTCCTTTTCTGAATAGTTCTTCATTATGCAATTCAGTGCGGTGATTTTTTCATCATAATCCTCAATAAACTCAACTTTTCCATAAGCCAGGATACTCCTGTATTTCATTCCCCAGCTGCAGGCAACATGCTCATTCACATAACGCAATTCATGATCGGTGCTGAACACCACACATACATTAGGATTCTTTGTTAGTATGCTAATTTTCTTACCGGTTTGCGCCGAATGCAGGTAGATGTTGTTATTATGGTAGCCAAAATTCATCGGGATAACATAGGGCATATTTTCTTCATCCACCATTCCAGTATAGCATACCTCACATTTACGGATGATATTTTCAATTTCGGGTTTAAATGTCAGAATACGGGTTTTCATGAGTTAAAATTATTTTATTAATAGAAAATGTTAATAGAATCGTTTACTTAATACCAAAAACATACTGGATCAAACTCAGGATAAGGCTGAATAACAAAGCCCACCAGAAACCATCAACACTGAAACCCGAGACCACATAACTGGCAAGCAGGATGATAACTGCGTTGATCACGAACAAAAATAGCCCAAAGGTGAATACTGTAACCGGAAAGGTTAGAAAAACCATAATAGGTTTTACAAATGTGTTAAATAATGCCAGGATAATAGCAACGACAAGGGCCGTCCAGAAACTTCTGATAGAAACGCCCGGTAACAACCATGCAGCCAGCATCACGGCTACAGCAGAAACGAGTAACCTGAGAATTATATCCATTTTTTAAGTTCTTGGTGTGTGCTAAAGATAGGAAAATATGTTGAGAGGTTACTGGTTTATTAGTTGAAAGGTTTAAGGATTTAATTGTTGATGAGGTTAGAGAACCGCTTATCCGCTTAGCGGTTCAAGCACTTAGCGGTTTAAGCGTTTAGCGCTTTTCAACCCCTAAACTCTTAAACCTAATAATAAAGCGCATCAAAATCAATAGCAAACAAAAACTCAAATGCAAGCTTGTTTCTATCCGGCAAATACATTGTTCTCAAACCCAGATCAAATGGTGCCACGAAACGTATGATGTGTAAATCTGCCCTGATATCCAATCCCATCGACCGGAAATAATCCGTATCATTCTTATCGATGCCGATGGCATAATCATAAAACAAACCTGCCTTTATGCGTTTCAGGTAAAGTATCGATAGCAGGCTGAAATCAGGATAAACAACAGGAAACCGGTAATCGATTTTAAAACTGTATAATTCATCATAAAAAAGCTGGTTAAAACCTCTGGGGTAACTGACTTCGCTTCCGAAAAAGAATTTGTCAGTGTTTCTTATTTCAGCCCCGGCATAGGCTCGTAAACCATGATGCCTCAAAATGCCGGGAAAGTAAAGAATAAATTCTGCGTATGTAATTGAACTTACATCCCCGTTTTCAAATGGAAGATCACTGTAACCAATATTTAAAACCTGTCCCCACCTGGGTTGAAGATCACGAAGAGATGTTTTGATCTGGTTATACAAATAGAATTTGTAGTTTAAGGAGGTGAAATTCCGGGCATCAATCGTTGAATCTGCAGATTTATCCCTTGATAAAAAAAACTGTGTGAGACTAACACCTGGCCTGATACCGGCAAAATATTGATTATATGTAAATCTTAATGGCAGGGTGATTCCTGCCTCCAGCCTTGTTTGATAATAACGATAAGGATGTATTATCCCTGCAGAATCGATGTTAATCCTTTTCCGTCTGCCAAAATCAGCCTTAATATCAATTACAGGATACCAGCCCATATAAGTAAAATTCATGACGGTTTTTCCTGTTTTCTCATTCCTGTCATATTCCCAGCCAAGTGTAGTTATTGCTGTGCTGAGTTTATTCTGCGAAAAAATTGCAAGCCCGGGCTTCAGGTCTTCTTTATTCACATCGAGGTAAAATGGTGACCAGCTGTGAAAATTAAATAAATGCGTTAACCGATTGTATCTTTTAACCTCATGTGATGTTCCTGGAATAGATTCACCATCAAGAATTTTCCTGGAAGTATCATCGATGATAGGAAATGGATTTATATTATGGAATTGGGTTGCATTAACCTGTTTCCAGTATCCTGGTTTAATTGGCTGAGACATAATTTTATAACCGCTTGAGTTATAATCAGCATATAACAGGCTATTCCCACCGCTGATAACAACCGGATCAAATGCTCCAAAACCGGATGATGTTACCTGATATACAACATCTTTATCCGGGATAAAAGCATAGATATTATTGATACCATTGTAAGGCCCGATATAATAAATTGTGTCATGATAAATTACTGGTTGGGAAATGTCAATATAGGAAAATTCAGTTTTGGGTTTAATCTGATCCGATATGAAATCGTAAATAGCGATAGCTTTTCCCTCATCTCCAAGAAGAACCATGACGATCATCCCATCATCCTCCGACCAGGAAGGATGTTGAATGAAGTAGTTATTTGCTGTCGTTATTTTTTTCAACACTTTGCCGCTTTGTGTATCTATGATAATAAGGGAATATTCATTAACCTCAGAAACTTCAACCGTTGCTATTTTGGAACCGTCGTGCGATAACTCAGGAACAAAATACCTCGACTTCCGGGTAAGCTTTTTTTGTTTTTTGCTACGATAGTCAAAAAGGTAAATATTTGAATATTCCCGGTTGCTCCATCGGGGATCAAAATCTTTTTCAGCCCAGCAAAGATTACCATCCGCATATGACAGATTATCCCTGAAAATTATCCCTGGGGATTTAATCTTCAGCTCCTTTCCATTTTTATCGATGGTAACTATCCTGGTAATGTCATTCAAACTACTACGGATTGCCACAACAGTAGAATCGTCAATTAAGCAGGGTTGTCTGTAGTTTGTAAATACTCTTGAAAAGTCAGGTGTAATATAAGTTCTTAACGATTCCTGTTGCGGATCTCTTATTATTTCCCATTGTGTTTTCAGTCCGGTTAAGGCCTGGCAGTAAAAATCTGTTTTTGATAAACCGGTGATGTTCTTTATTCCGCTTGCAAAGGGTACAACCATATAAGGATTTCTGCCGGTTTTATTCAATGGTTGATTCCATAACCCGGGCAGATATTGTTGATATCCGGAGGCGACCAGATGATATCCGAGAATATAATGGTTCGGGATATAATCTTTAAATGATCCCAAACTTGCTTTATCATAACTGTATATATCTTTCTCGATTAACTGGGCACGAAGAGGCATGGTAAAGGCGGGATCCCGGCCGCGGCCGGAATGGCTATGAAAGGTTTCTGTGAATACAGCATCCCCTTCAAGAAACCAGAATGGAACATAAAGTCCTACAATGGCAATTGTTCCCTGCTGGCCAAGTATATAGGATAATATCTTTGTCAAACCTTGATTTACCTTACTGATCTGCTGTACATGCCTGAATTCATGCAATCCCAGTTGTTGATACCATTCCTGTGGGTATGAATCCTGAGGAGGGACATTGAAAAATTCAATTCGTTTTGGGGCCCACCCAACAAAAGCATTGGATGTTACAGCATGAACATGTAATACCAGGGAGATCTTTTTTGGATTAACCTCAAGGTTTTGTGAATTGATACTGTAAACGGTATCAAGAATGTTAGCTATGTATTGAGCCTGTTTTTCATTTCCTTCCGGAAAAATAACCTGGAAATTTTCTGTATTTATCTGGTTCCAGCGAACCGATGCCGGATCCTGCCCGGATAAATAATACTGGCCCGGCGATATTTTCATACTTACTATACATATGAAAACAATTAATCCGGATAAAAAAAATGATCTCTTCATTCAGTATTATTTATTTTGCAAAAATTATTTAACAGATCTCTCAAAATAATTCCATATGGTATCCGTGGGAGCAGGTGCTGTGATCTTTAACGTTTCCTTTTTAATCGGATGAAGAAATTCAACCCTCCTTGCATGAAGATGGATGGAAGCATCAGGATTTGTTCTCGGGTAACGGTATTTAATATCCCCTTTTACAGGACAGTTTTTTGCTGCAAGTTGTGCCCTGATCTGGTGGTGCCTGCCTGTTATTAATTCTATCTCAAGCAAATAATAATCCTTGCTCCTGCTGATCAATTGATAATTTAATTCTGCTTTTAAGGCTCCTGGTTTATCGCGGCTTACTGGATATGATTTGTTCTTTTTTTCATTTTTTAATAGATAATGAATTAAATGGCCTTGTTCTTCAGGTGGTTTGTTTTTCACAACAGCCCAGTATGTTTTCCTGATTTCGCGGTTCCTTATCAGTTCATTGAGCCTGCTTAATGCTTTTGATGTTTTTGCGAAAATGACCACTCCGCTTACCGGCCTGTCAATGCGATGAACAACACCAAGAAAAACATTGCCCGGTTTCTTATCCCTGACTTTGATAAAATCCTTAATATTATCCATTAATGGCTTGTCGCCTGTTTTATCCCCCTGGACAATCTCTGATGGTTTTTTATTGACAATGATAAGATGATTATCCTCATAAAGGATAGCCTGTTCCGGTAGATGTGGATTCAGGGAAGACCGGATGTCATTATTCATTTTGAGTTAATACTGTTCCCGATCATTGGGGAAGTTAATGGTTTTAACATCGCTGATATAGGATTTCACCGATCCAATAACCTCCTCTCTGAGATTATGGTATCTTCTGAGAAACCTGGGAGAAAACTTATGTGTAATGCCAAGCATATCATGTAGGACAAGTACCTGCCCATCAACACCATTGCCTGCACCAATACCGATAATTGGAATCTTTAATTCATTTGTAACCTTCTTTCCCAATTTGGCAGGGATCTTTTCGAGAACCAGGGCAAAGCATCCGGCTTCTTCAAGTAAATGAGCATCTTCAACAAGTTTTTTAGCTTCATCTTCGTCGGTGGCCCGTACAACATAAGTTCCGAACTTATGAATTGATTGAGGCGTTAAACCCAGATGCCCCATTACCGGAATTCCGGCTGAAAGTATTCTATCAACAGATTCAATGATCTCTTTGCCTCCTTCTATCTTTACAGCATTTGCGCCGGATTCTTTCATGATCCTGATAGCTGAAGCAAGGGCCTCTTTTGAATTTCCCTGGTAAGTACCAAAGGGAAGGTCAACAACCACAATAGCTCTGTTAACCGCCCGCATTACTGAAGAAGCATGATAGATCATTTCATTCAGGGTAATAGGTAGTGTTGTTCTATACCCGGCCATCACATTTGATGCTGAGTCACCAACAAGCATCATATCTATACCTGCTTCATCAAGAATACCTGCAAAAGAAAAATCATATGCCGTAAGGACAGCAATTTTTTCACCCTTTAGTTTCATCTCCTGCAACACATGGGTGGTAACCTTTTTTATATCCTGAAACTTAGACATTTTCCCAGAGTTTAATTCGAAATCCTTATTAAAATGCAAACTTAATTTAAAAAATCCAAGGAGGGATAGTTTTCAGGATTTTTGTTAAAACCTGCCAACGGTTTGGATGAATCAGTTAACGGTAAAATTATTTGTGCCAAGAATAGTTAAATACTATATCTTTGTCAACTGATTTTTGACGAATTATGAAGAAACTTACCCTTACTGCACTGACCCTCACAGGTATCATGTTATTGAATTCATGTGAGGAAAATTTTGATATGATTGCTGATTATGAGGATGTGACTATTATTTATGGATTATTAAACAGGGATAGCGCGACATATATTAAAATTAACAAAGCTTTTCTTGGAGAGGAAAGTGCGCTTGTAATGGCAAAAGTACCTGACTCAAGTCAGTATCAGAACCTAGAGGTATATCTGGATGAACTTAACATCAATGGCGCGGATACCAATATACAAAATAGCATTACACTTGATGCCATAAACATTGATAATAAAGATTCCGGACTTTTTTATTATCCCACCCAGATGTTATATCATACAGAAGAACAACTCAACGATGAGCACACTTATAAGCTTCGTGTTAAAGTAAATGCCCAAAAGGAAGTCACTTCATTTACCAATCTTATTCCGGATTTTTCATTTTTAATTCCAAGACCTTACGGTGAGGAAATCAACTTCCTGGAGAGTTCCCCCTTTTCAACAAAAATAAAATGGACAACACCGGAAAACGGAAAATTGTATGATGTCAAAATACGTTTCAGTTATAAGGAAAAAAGTATTGGACATGATACAATCATCAGAAGTTTTGACTGGTACCTGGGATCCTTACAATCTAAAGATGCCAATGGAGGTGACAATATTCAGGTACTTTATGATGCAGCCAATTTCTATGTCATGTGCGAACAACTGATACCTTATAAGGGAGACCAGGCCTATAAGGAAGCAGATGTTCAAATTCGGATCCCCCTTCTCGTTGATATCCTGATAGATGTTGCCAATGAGGAATTCAATACATTTATGGAAGTGAATAATGCTACCGGCAGTGTTGTTGAATCCCTTGTTGAATATACAAATATCAATAACGGATTGGGTTTGTTTGCAAGCAGGTATAATAAAAAGCTTACCAAGCTGCTTGGCCTGGAATCCTATCAGGTACTTAAAAGTAGTAAATATGAGTATCTGAAGTTTTAATTCTTCTCTTTTTAAAGAAACGAATAAGTAAATTCGAAATTCAAAAAAAGTATATTTTGTTTTGGATCGCATGTTTATTCATCGGATGAATATAATATGCAAAATTCATCTGAGTTAAAAAGCAACAAAACGCTGAGCTAGCAATTCATCCGATGAATATCACTTTCAAGAACATCTTATACTCTGTCGATTTGTCATATTTTTTGTCAATGGCATAATCATTGACATTGGTATTACCGAAATTCAAAAATTCAAAAACATAAAAACATATAAAAATGGGAAAAGTAATAGGAATAGATCTTGGTACGACCAATTCTTGTGTTGCTGTTATGGAAGGTAACGAACCGGTAGTGATTCCGAATAACGAAGGTAAAAGAACCACTCCGTCTATCGTTGCATTCACTGAGAATGGAGAAAGAAAAATTGGGGATCCTGCAAAACGTCAGGCGATCACCAATCCCAGAAATACAGTATATTCCATCAAACGGTTCATGGGTGAAACCTTTGACCAGGTAACCAAAGAAGTTGGCAGAGTACCTTATGAAGTTGTTAGAAGCGATAACAATCTTCCAAGAGTAAAAATTGGAGACAGATTATATACTCCCCAGGAAATCTCAGCAATGGTGCTTCAGAAAATGAAGAAAACTGCTGAAGATTATCTTGGGCAAACAATAACGGATGCAGTAGTTACTGTTCCGGCATATTTTAGCGATTCGCAACGTCAGGCCACGAAAGAAGCAGGTGAAATTGCAGGATTGAATGTAAGAAGGATTATTAATGAACCTACCGCTGCCGCACTGGCTTACGGACTTGATAAAAAACAGAGTGATCTTAAGATTGCTGTTTTTGACCTCGGTGGTGGCACATTCGATATTTCAATACTTGAACTTGGTGATGGCGTATTTGAGGTAAAATCAACAAATGGTGATACACACCTTGGAGGTGATGATTTCGATCATGAAATTATCGAATGGCTGGCAGATGAGTTTAAGAATGAAAATGGTGTGGACCTGAGGAAAGATCCGATGGCTATGCAGCGGCTTAAAGAAGCAGCTGAAAAGGCAAAGATTGAACTTTCGAGTGCTACTGAAACCGAAATCAACCTGCCATATATTATGCCTGTTGATGGTATCCCGAAGCACCTCGTTAAAAAGCTTTCAAGGTCAAAATTTGAACAGCTAGTTGATCACCTGGTTCAAAAAACTATTGAGCCCTGTAAGCTGGCATTGAAAGATGCCGGTATGTCAACAGGTGATGTTAATGAGGTTATCCTTGTTGGGGGATCAACACGTATTCCGGCTATTCAGAAAGTGGTAAAGGATTTCTTTGGCAAGGAACCTTCAAAAGGGGTAAATCCCGATGAGGTTGTAGCTGTTGGTGCTGCTATTCAGGGTGGTGTTTTAACCGGCGAAGTAAAGGATGTTCTCCTGCTGGATGTTACACCATTATCACTGGGTATTGAAACACTTGGTGGCGTGTTGACAAAGTTAATTGAAGCCAATACCACCATACCGACAAAAAAATCGGAAGTATTTTCAACAGCTGCAGATAACCAGACTTCTGTAGAGATCCATATTTTGCAGGGTGAAAGGCCAATGGCCAATCAGAACAAGAGTATCGGCAGGTTCCACCTCGATGGGATTCCTCCGGCTCCAAGGGGAATACCGCAAATTGAGGTAACTTTCGATATTGATGCCAATGGTATTCTTAATGTATCTGCCAAGGATAAAGCAACTGGCAAATCACAGCAAATACGTATAGAAGCTTCTTCAGGCCTTTCGGATGATGAAATCAGCAAGATGAAGCAGGAAGCAGAAGCTAATGCAGAAGAAGACAGGAAGGCTAAAGAACGCATCGACAAGTTAAATAGCGCTGATGCACTTATTTTCCAGACTGAGAAACAGTTGAAAGAATATGGAGATAAGATACCTGCAGAAAAAAAGCAACCCATAGAGGATGCGTTTAAAGAGCTAAAAGAGGCCCATCAGAAGCAGGATATTACCGCCATCGATACCGCCATGAACAAGCTTAATACAAGCTGGCAGGCTGCAAGTGAAGAAATGTACAAAGCCACACAGGGTGAACAGGGTCCACAGCAGGGTCCGCAACCAGGACAACAGGAGCCTGGCGATGCCGGACAGCAGCAGGACAGCTCAAAAGATGATGATGAAGTAACTGATGTTGACTTCGAAGAAGTGGATGATAAAAAGTAAAACCGCGTGAAATAACTGGTTTTAGTTAATTGAATTTGAGAACCCCGAGCCAACTCGGGGTTTTTTTATTAACAAGTTATAAAATATCAGGTTTCAGGGATTCATTTTTATTATCTTTATCTCGATTAATCAAGCCTTCTTTGGATCAGAAATAACCGCAAACCTCTTAACATAAAGTTAAGGATTTATTTATTCTCACAACCAGAGAGGTTTATGAGATTTGTATGAAAATTCATTGTCTTACATAAAAACCTATTCTCATGAAACAAGTTTACAATCAATTTAAAAAATTTTTAGCATGCATTGCACTTTTCCTGTTAAGCGCTTCCATTTATGGACAGAATGCATGGATTAACGAGATTCATTATGATAACTATGGAACCGATGAAGGTGAGTTCATCGAAGTAGTTGTAGAAAACGCGGGTAGCTATACCCTCAGTGATTTTGTTGTTTATCTTTATAATGGTAATGGCGGTGGATCCTATAATAATAAGGGTCTCGATGTTTTTACCGTTGGAAACACAGTTGGTGACTACACATTTTATTATTATGAATATCCATCGAATGGAATTCAGAATGGTGCACCCGATGGTATGGCGTTTGCCTATCAGGGAAGTGTGATATCAGGCCAGTTTCTTAGCTATGAAGGAACATTCGATGCCACAGACGGACCCGCAAGTGGAATGACTTCTGTTGATATTGGTGTTGCAGAACCCGGGGAAATTGGGGAATCACTGCAGTTATCAGGTAATGGGACAGGATATTCGGATTTTATCTGGAATGATCCAGCAGTTGAGACTCCCGGAGCCTTAAATAACAATCAGGATTTTGGAGGTCCCGATCCAGAACCTTCAAATTATCCAACTGACTTTAATGTAGAAGCCACGGGCCTTTCAGTGGAAACCGACTGGAATGATGCAACAGGTGCTCAGTTACCATCAGGTTATTTGATTCTTGGTAGCACATCCTCAAATATCGATCCCCCCGTTGATGGTACCCCGGTACCTGATGACCTTGATTTTACGGATGGTGAAGGAGCAGCGAATGTGGCCTTTGGAGTGGAAGAATATACTTTCTACGGCCTGGAATCAGAAACCGAATATTTCTTTGAGATATATCCTTATACAAATGCCGGAACCAATATCGATTACAAAACCGACGGCACACCTCCTTCAGGTGATGATATTACTGACTATGCCATAAACACCAATGATTTCGAGTCAGGCGATTTTGGTACCTGGACTACCTACTCAGTGGCCAGTGATAAGGATTGGGAAGTTCTTGATTATGGTGGTGCTTTAGGTACTGATTATTTTGCACGTATGAATGGTTACCAGGAAAATGAAGCAAGTAACGACTGGATGATCTCCCCTTCACTGAACCTCAATGAATATACAGATGAACTGATATTTTTCTGGACTTATTGGAGGTATGGTGATGTTGATAGTGAGTTAACACTTAAATACTCAACGGACTATACAGGTGGCGATCCCACAGGGGCCAACTGGACAGACCTTTCCTTCTCCAAACCCGATGATGACCAGACCTGGGAGAATTCAGAGCATGTTGATCTGTCATCAATAGCAGGCGATGATGTACATATTGCTTTCCAATATCTCAGCAGCGGAAACCCGAGAAGATGGGATGTTGATGAAATTGAAATAACCGGTATTGCCGCAGTTCCGGTAATAACCGTTTTATCACCACAGGGAGGCGATATCTGGGAACAGGGTTCAACGCACGATATAGAATGGACTGTGTCAAATACCCTCAATACTGTTAAGATAGAATTGACCACTGATGCTTCCTCAGGTAATCCTACATGGGAACAACTGGTGGACGGTATCCCGGCCGATCAGGGTAGCTGGACCTGGGATATTCCTGCCGATCAGACAACAAGTTACGATTGTATGATCAGAATTACAGATTATGCTTCCGATGCGGAAGGTTTGAGCGAGATATTCTGGATTGTAGAACCATTTTCGGCTCCTGCAATTGTTATTACGGAGATTATGTATAACCCTCCGGAATCAGGGACAGATTCTCTGGAGTTTATCGAAATATTCAACAACGAGAATGAAACCGTCGATCTTGATGAATACTACTTTTCTGATGGTGTTGAATTTGAATTTGACAATGTTGAAATTGAACCCGGAGAATACATCGTTATCGCTGGCGATACAAATGCATTTGTCAGTATTTTTGGGATGAGCGCCTTACAATGGACTGATGGCGCCCTGAGTAACAATGGCGAATTGATCCAACTGGTTAATCCTGATGGGAACCTGGTTGACAGTGTGAATTATGAAAATATAGCGCCCTGGCCGGTAGCTGGCAATGGCGACGGCCCTTCAATAACATTTTGTGATCCGGATGAAAATAATGCACTGGGTGAGAATTGGGAAGCATCAGACCAGTTTGCAGCAGTCAATGCTGATGGAGATTCCATCTGGGCAACCCCGGGGACTGGCTGTGACGATTATCCAAATGCCATTTTCGATTCGGATACTACCATTGTTCTTGTTGGCGGACAGGTTAATTATATTGACCTTTCAACCGGTGAACCTACTGAGTGGCTCTGGAGATTTGAAGGGGGAGAACCCGCAACATCCACACTGCAAACGCCACCACCGGTTACCTATAACGAAGAAGGTGAATATGCTGTTTCACTCCTGGTGACGAATGAATTTGGTGAAAGCCTCGATTCAATCAATCCGTATGTTTATGTGGGTTATGCTCCGGTTGCTGCATTCGAAGCGAGTGATACGGCTATCATAGTCGGACATACAATTGACTTCACCGATCTCTCAACGGGTGATCCATACGAATGGGCATGGACATTTGAAGGTGGAACACCGGAAACTTCAATCAGCCAGAATCCTGAAAATATACAATACAATACCATGGGCGACTACGATGTAACACTTATTGTGACCAGTATGTTTGGTGTAAATACCTTAACAATGGAAGATTATATTCATGTTGGCCCGGTTGGAATTGAAGATATTTTAAATACAGGAATAGTAATTTATCCGAATCCATCAAATGGAGAGTTTACGCTGGAGTGTGATAAGGGACTTTATAACAGGCTTGAGGTTTATTCTATTATCGGAGAAAAGGTTTACCACCAGTTCATCAGTCAGAACAGGGAATTGCTAAACCTCCAATCGCTCGAAAATGGTGTTTATTTCGTCAGATTAGTTTCTGACTCGGAGAACACCTTTACAACCAGAATTATTATACAATAGTTAAATAAATAGTTCAATAAATAGTTCGAAGTTGCCAGTTTGAAGTTTGAAGTTAGTTTGTGAAAAACAAACTTCAAACTGGCAACTTCGAACTGATAACTTAAATCTGAACAAAATGAAAACAATTTTACAACCATTGATCATTTATGTGTTGATGGTCATTATTTTTCCAACTTTCCTGTACGCTCAGAACCTGGTTTTAAATGGTGATCTGGAATCATGGGAAGATCAAACCACACCCACCGATTGGGAAATTATTGATAACATTTCCCAGGCAACTTTTCCTGTACATGGCGGAACCTATTCAGCCAGACATACCTCTGCTGAAACCACACAAAAATTCAGACAGGATGTTACCGGTGTACAGGAAGGGCTTAATTATACTATTAAGTATTATTACTTTGATAACGATCCCCTTGCCAGAACACGTATTTATGCATACTGGATGAATGGGGATAATTACCTGGATGAGAACGCTGCAGAACTTCGTCCGAATGTTTATTCCACCGATCAGGATGATTGGATGGAGTTTAATGTAACCCTGACTGCCCCTCCAACTGCGGATGGTTTCAGATATGACGTCAGGGTTTACAAACAGGATAATACCTGGGGAGGTTCGGTATTTTATGATGATTTTTCATTTATGCCTGCCGAGATATTGCCGGAGCCGACTAATTACCCTGTGGATTTCGAAGCCATTGCGGCCGGACTTAATGCTAATATCAGCTGGACAGATGCTGTTGGTGAACAGTTGCCTACTGCATACCTGATCTTGGGAAGTACAAGCCAGCAGATAGATCCACCGGTAGATGGCACACCGGTAGATGATGATCCCGACCTGTCTGACGATAGCGGGGCCATTAATATTCCCTTTGGGCAGGAAGCATATACTTTTACCAACCTGACTCCTCAGGATACATACTTTTTTGTGATATACCCTTATACCAATGGTGGCCAGGATATTGATTATAAAACAGATGGCACTGCACCAACAGCGGAAGTTACAATTTCTGATGTGATCGTACTCAACTATGAAAATTTCAATGATACAACCCTTGGTTCCTGGATGCAATATAGCGTTGTAGGGCCAGAACAGTACTGGTATGTTCAGGAAAAATATGGTGTTGATAATTCACCACAGGCAAAAATGTCGGGATATTCTGGTGGGCCTATTGATAATGATGACTGGCTTATCTCACCCGAAATCAATAATCCTGATGCAAAAAATCCAACACTTGAATTCTGGACCGCAACAAACTATAACGGCCCTGTACTTAAAGCGATGATCTCGACAGATTATGATGGCTCCGGTGATCCATATACCGCTACATGGACAGAATTAAGTGCGCAACTTTCAGGGGGGAACTGGGACTGGGTCTATTCAGGTGTTATCGACCTTTCCCCTTTTATTGAGATAACACAGTTTTACATTGCCTTTAATTATACCTCCACTTCTGCGGAAGCTGCTACCTGGGAGGTAGATGAGATTTTAATTACCGGTGAGCCCGATGTTGGGGTTCAGGAAAGTGAGGATATTGGAAAATTTGTCATCTATCCTAATCCTTCGGATGGTACAGTATTTATTATTGGTGATATTTCAAATATTTCATTTGTAAGTATCTATTCTGTTGATGGTAAAATAATACAATCAAGTGCTGTGCAAGATAAGGGAATGCTCGATCTTTCTGCCCTGGAAAAAGGTTTGTATTTTATTAAAATATCTGACAGCGAAGGATATTTACTTTCTGTGCAAAAAGTGTTTCTGAGATAATTATATTGAAAGGAATGATCATTTGCCGGAGTACCTGTAAGTATTTGTTTAAAAAGGTACAGTTATGCAGATAGGAACAAACCTCTATTGTTTACAAGCCTGATCCGTATCGGTATAACCCGCTTGGCAAGACTATGATTTATTATTCATATAGTTTATAGAAGAAGTTCCACATCCCCTGAAGTGTTTTATAATACTGCGTGGCTCTATGGTAGGGTGGTTTATTAAAACAAATTGCATTCCCAATAATCACTAATTTAGCAATTCTCTAAAACATATAACAATGGCAAAAAAGAAAAAAGGAAAAGTAGTACAGATGCGCGGCCCACTCGATACTGACTCAAAAGCTAATCAGGTAGTTGCGCACTTAGAAAAAAATGTTGGTAAGGGCAATTTTGATTTAACCTATACATTAGATGAAGATTTCAATGATGAGATGTTAGACGATGATGTTGATTTTGAAGAAGAAGTCTTAGTTGATTATTATGAAAGATTCACCACGGACGAAAAGCTGGAACTTTTTACAAAACTGGTTTCGGACGAAGAAAAGTTGACACCGGACGAAAGGGCACGACTTGTAGATTTGAGCGAATCTATTATTGATGATGCTTTAGACCTCGAAAAAATGGATGAGCTTTACCATGTTTTTACTAACAGACTGGAAGATATTAAAATCGTTTCTGAAATTCCGGATGAGGTATTGCAAATTGACAAACAGCATGAACAAAATGCCATGGAGCTAAAGTCACAATTCGCTGAAATATATGACCTTATAGATACCGATGAGCCAAGTTTACGTAAAAAAATAAAAAAGCTTCATAAAGAACAGCCCGTCAACCCGGCTATTTGTTTTCTGGAACTCTCTTGGTTACGTGCAGAAGATTTCACCAAATATCAGTTGAAACTTAAGCAATATGCAGATGAGTTTCCCGATTATCCTTTGATAAGATTGTTAAAACAAATAGGTAAATTAAATTATGATGAAAATTATACCGGACAGGATATCCCTTTCGAAAATGCCATTAAGTTGGTTTTCCCCGGGAGAAAAGTATTGCATCACATTGAAATACTACATCTCCTGATGTTCTTAATCTTCAGGGCGCAAAAAACAGGAAATATGGAACAAGCAATTGCCATTGAAAACGTGATTGAAGAAGTGGGCTTCGCTGAACCAGATATTCATTTGTTAAGGCATTTTATTACATATGCAAAATTGATTTTTGTTTTGTCAATGGCTTAAAAAGATCAGCAATATAATATGGAAAGCCATCAGGTTATTCTCCTGAAGTTCAAGTACAGGAAGAAGTTCTTTATTAATCCTGAATGAGCTGAATTTTTACAATCATCACTATTGCCCATCTGTCATAATATTTATCAGCAAATTATGTTATTTATATATAATTTTGTTCAAACCCATTGAGCCTGATGCTAAGATATTTTTATATTATCCTCTTTTTATTCCTGGCTCCGTTTTTCTTGTATTCCCAGGGAGATATTATCAGGGTTGAGTTTGAAGCAGAGATCGATGAGGATGTTTTTAATGTGATACCCTGTGGGGAACATGGGATTATTGTGTTCTATGAAACTTTAGCGCGTGCAGATAATAAGGAAAAAATCTGGCTGTTTAAGTATTATGATGATCAGCTTAAGCCAATACGGAATTTCGAAATACCGGTAATCAACAATGCTTTTTTTATTGATCATGCCACCGGTGATGAAAACCTCTATTTTGTGTTTCATAATATGGGCAGGGTTAAACAGGATGAATATAATCTTGAGGTATTGAGATTCTCATTCGAACAACAGGATTTTACGGGTATCAAGGCCATCATCCCTGAAAAGGCAAGTTTTGTGGATATGGAAGTCAATCAACAGAATGCCTATCTGGGTTTTAACCTTGATAAATTTATAGTAAGCATTTACCTGGCTGATTTCAATGCCGGAACAATCAGCACACTTAACTATGAGAATCCGGCCAAGGCAATGCTTGAAGATCTTTATCTTGATAAAGAATCGGAACTTCTTAAAGCCATCGTCAATACATTTATCTCAAAGAAAATAAGCCGGCTTACTGTTAGCTCTTACGATTTTTCAGGAAGATATATTAATGATTATCATATAAAATCAGATAATCCCGAGATAGAGTTGAATTCAGCCAGACTAATCGCCCTTAATGGAGAACAGGAACTCATCATGGGAACTTATAATAATGCTGCTGCAGAATCTTCAGAACTTAAAAATGAAGATGAGATTATCTCAGCGGGTGTATATGTCTCAAAAATCACCAATCAGCAGCAGGAATTTATCAAGCTTTATAATTTTCTCGATTTCCAGAATTATTTTTCATATGTCAATCCCGCGGAGGTTTTAAGGTTAAAAAAGAAATCGGGCAGAAAAGCTGATGACAGGGATTATTCCCTGAATTACAGGTTGCTGTTGCATGATGTCCTTAAACACCATGACCAGTATATATTACTCTCAGAAGCTTACTATCCTGATTACAGAACGGTCTCCTATATCACCTATGATTATTATGGCCGCCCGTTTCCGCAAACCTATACTGTTTTTGAGGGATACAAATATTTCAGTGGTATTATTTCCGGTTTCGATATTGATGGTAATCTTTTATGGGATAATGGAATAAAGATATGGGATATTACTTCCTTTAACCTTAAGAAGCATATCAGCCCTTTCTTTGATCAATCCGACCTTATTCTTGTTTACTCAACGGATGGAAAAATTGCCTCCGAGATTTATAATGATGGCCAGATTGTGGGGGATTTCGAATACAGTGAACTTGAGCGAAAATATAGGAAAGATAAAATAATGGAGGAGGAGAACAGCTACCTGACAGAATGGTATGATAATTATTTCATAGCCTATGGATACCAGGAAATTCGGAATGATGCACTTGCAAAATCGAACAGGCGAACTGTGTTTTACATCAATAAACTGATTTTCGAGTAAGTTTATATTATCACCTTCGATGAAGAAATTAAAGTTCATATTGCGTTATTTCAAATATCGTTTAAAAGCTAAATCAGCTTTAAAGATACATTCCCCATTTATTTATGATCTGGTTACTGAAGTATTTCAGGATAAGCTGCATTACAAAGAATATGACATAATAGACAAATTCAGGAGCAAGCTTTTACGTGATCATTCGGTGATGGAGGTAATAGATTTTGGTGCAGGCTCCAAAGGGAAGCATTATTCAACATATTACAGCACGGTTCATAAAATAGCAAAACGAACCAGTCAACCTAAAAAGTTTTCAAATCTATTATTCAGGTTAGTAAAGCATTTCAGGCCGGGAAATATTGTTGAACTTGGCACTTCATTCGGTTTGAGTACGATAAGCATTGCACTGGCCAATCCTGAAAGTAAATTTACAACCATTGAGGGTTGCTCCGCTGTTGTGGCAAAAGCAAAGGATAATTTCGATAGCCTTATGCTGGACAATATTAATATTCTTATCGGTAATTTTGACCATATCCTGCCGGAATACTTCAGGACTATCGACAATATCGACCTGGTGTTTTTTGACGGGAACCACAAAAAAGAAAAAACTCTGGAATACTTTAATATTTGCCTGCCTTATGTGAACAACAATACAATTTTTGTGTTTGATGATATACATTGGTCCACTGGAATGGAAGAAGCATGGCAGATAATAAAAGAACATGAGGAGGTAAAAGTAAGTATTGATCTATTCTTCATGGGGCTGGTATTCTTCAGAAAAGAGCTCAGTAAACAGGATTTTATAATAAGGTTTTAGTTTATCTTTATAAATTTGTAAAATATTCAACATAGATATGGATAACGAAGTAATTAAATTAGAGAACATCACACGTCATTTTCAGGTGGGCACCGAAGTTGTTAAAGCCCTGCAATCAATTACTCTTGGAATAAAAAGAAATGAATTCGTTGCCCTGATGGGACCTTCGGGATCAGGGAAATCAACCCTGATGAACATTCTCGGATGCCTTGATACACCTACATCGGGACGTTATAACCTGAATGGAAATGATGTGAGCGAGATGAATGACAATGAACTGGCTGAGATTAGAAATAAAGAAATCGGATTTATTTTCCAGACCTTTAACCTGCTCCCCAGGCAAACGGCCCTGGAGAATGTAATGTTACCACTGATCTATGCGGGAATTGGCAAATCAAAAAGAATGGAATTTGCTGAAAAGGCACTCAGTGATGTCCACCTCACCGACAGGGTTATGCATAAGCCCAATGAACTTTCAGGGGGCCAGCGTCAAAGAGTTGCTGTTGCAAGGGCACTTGTTAACAATCCATCCATTATACTTGCAGATGAGCCAACAGGTAACCTCGATTCCAAAACATCTGTTGAAATAATGGGCTTGCTGGAGGAAATCCATAGAGCTGGGAATACCGTTATTGTTGTCACCCACGAAGAATCAATCGCTCAACATGCACATCGTATTATCAGGTTGATAGATGGTTATGTTGAAACCGATCATATCAATGAAGATATTCATACCATGGCCGATTATGACATGAATAATCTTAAAACTGTGAAGTAATTATTTTGAGACAGCGCTCTAATGTCCGAATTCAAAATATATACAAAACAGGGCGACAAAGGGGAAACTTCACTTATTGGCGGGACCCGGGTTCCCAAATATCACCAGAGGATAGAAGCCTACGGTACTGTTGATGAACTGAATTCTTATATCGGATTAATTCGCGACCAGGATATTGATAAACACGCAAAAGACATACTTCTGGAAATACAGGACCGTCTTTTTACTGTTGAATCAATTCTGGCCACTGATCATGAGGTTGAGATTAACAGGAATTTACCCAACATAAAAGAGTCCGATATAAGTCTTCTTGAAGATGAAATAGATACAATGAACAAGAATCTCCCAGCCATAACCTCATTTATTTTACCGGGTGGACACCCCATTGTATCGTATTGCCATATAGCAAGAACAATTTGCCGAAGGGCCGAAAGAATCGTGATTCGCCTGGCCAATGTTTACCCGGTTGATCCCCTGGTTGTTAAATACCTTAACAGGTTATCAGATTATTTATTTGTCCTTTCAAGAAAATTTTCAAGGGATTTTGATGCAAAAGAGACTCCCTGGGATGCCAGAATCTAACCATTCCAACCATTTTTTCCTGATTGGCACAAATATTGTGATAGCTGCCTGTTCGTGTAATCCTTATCTAATAAGGGATATAAAAATTTTTTAACTTTTTTGCAATTTAATAGAGATTTACTTGACTTTGCTTTAAAAAAATATATTTTTGCAAAAAATTAGAACTAAATTCCATAGTTATGTATTGGACGTTAGAATTGGCTTCAAAACTTGAAGATGCACCCTGGCCAGCAACCAAGGATGAGTTGATCGACTATAGCATCAGGACAGGACTGCCTATGGAAGTTGTTGAGAACCTTCGTGAAATAGAGGACGATGCGGAAATTTATGAAAGTATCGAAGACCTCTGGCCCGACTATCCTACCAAAGAAGATTTCTTTTTTCATGAAGATGAATACTAATCCGATGGATTTGGTATTGATCACCTCATTTTATTAAATTTCAAATCACAAACACCAAATCACAACTTAGTGAAGCGATCTCATGAACACCGAAAAATCAATTAATGAGTGAATAAATAAATTCCAATATCGAATATCCAATTTATTGATTAGTATTCTACCTCCTGAAAAAACTGAAGTTAACATTCCCATACCTCCTCGACTGCCAGAAGTTCGGATATTCATTAAAATCATCCCGTTTTGAATGTTCCAGGATCAGACACCCATCGGGTTTTAGCAGTTGTTTCTTAAATACCAGTTCAGGAATTTTAGAAATATCATCCATATCATAGGGAGGATCGGCAAATATGATATCAAACCTGGCCCTGCCTGATTCAAGAAACCTGAAGACATCAGCCCGAATAATGAAAAGTTGTTCGAGCTTTAATTTTGAAGACGTTTGTTGAATGAAATCAACACACCTGCGGTTCAATTCAACGGCAACTACCTTTTTACAGCCCCTTGACATAAATTCATAAGACATATTTCCTGTACCTGCAAAAAGGTCAAGCACCTCAAGCTCCTCGAAATAGTAATAATTGTTCAGGATATTGAATAATCCTTCTTTGGCCATGTCGGTGGTAGGCCGTACCGGTAATTTAGCTGGTGGATCAATTCTTCTTCCCTTATGGATGCCACTTACAATTCGCACTGGCTGGCGTTTAGAAGATTATAGTAGTACCCTGACGGGATATTATCAAAGACATAACTGTAACGATAATAATCACATCTTTCAATGAATTCGATGTTCCTGAGATATTTAAAGGCAATATCGTATAGATGGGAATTTTTATCAATTTCTCCCAAAAAGATCAGATTAACATTCTCAGGATTCAGTTTTAGTTGCTCAAGGGCGAAGATCAGAAAATAGGCGAAATCTTCCCTGGTTTTATAACGGAAAGAATTATAGAAAACAAGTTTCTGCCCTTCGATATAAACCAGGTCGAAGTTTGACAAATTAAAGTTAACAAATACAGTATTCTCAAGTGCCTGGTTCTTATTGGTGATCAACAGCGTTTCGAGTAATGTAGTGGCATGATGGACGATGGTGAATTTGGCAAATTTTTCACGCATCTTTTCTTTAATATGTTTTGAGACAGCGTAAACATTATATGCTTCAAGATTGGCAAGCCTGTCGTACATGATCTCTTCTTCTTTATCTACTTTATGATTGAACTTCAAATAATGTTCAATAGAAGAATTCTCGAATAAAGGAAAGGGTATCAGTGTTGATTTGCCGGTCTCATATAAAACCGTGACCCGGGGATAATACCGTTTCAGTAGTTCATTTTCATCAAAAATACTATCCAGTTCCTTTGCCAGGTTATAGTGATCGCTGATCTCCTGCAGGTGATAGGATACCAGGGCCAGATGTTTGTTCCGTTCAAGGTCAAGGACATTAAAAGAAAAACCATCCATAGAAACATGGATGGTTAACTGAAACTCTTTACCGTATATGTCAGTATAGGCACGCTTTGATTCTTTGGTAAGCGTTTTGTCTATATATGATGCGATGGGTATTGCATTGCCTGACATATAGAATTGATTAATTCTCCCAGTTTCCGTCGGTTGATGGTTCTAACATGGAACCTACAAGTATTCCGGGATATAATTCAAGTTGATCTCTTTTTGCTACAAGATTAATGACTAATTGCTTGTTCATGTCCTTTAGGATATCTTCATAGCGTGCTTTCACTTCGAACACGGGTACTTTAACCTGTCCTTTTTCTATCGTGCCGGCTTCAATCTCAAAAATTTTACCATCTGAATAAGGTATAAATCTGAGTTGGTTAACATCAAAGCCTTCCTGTTTGAAGAGTGAATCGACGGCATTTTTGTAATCGATAACAGTTGTTACAGTTACCGTTACGGATTTATCTTCGGTATCTTCATAGAAATCTATATTGTCGGGAGTGCCGGATTTCAGAAATCGAAGTATTGCATTGTAATTCCTGAATTTCTTACTAACAACTTCGTTGAATAAGGTAGCTCCTGTGGTATCACTAATATCTTTAAAAACATAACTCTCACGTTTTGTAATCGGGATTTCTGTAACTTTCAGGAAATCTGTCAGTGTATCCCAATTACTTGCGTATTTGTCGTTCTGTGTCTTATACAGTAACTGCGCATTACGGATGTCTTTCAATCTGTCAATAACAACCTTTTCCCTGCGTTCTTTCTCTTTTGAGAATTCAACAGGCTTCATGATACTGTCAATGACCAGGTATGCAAGTAAGATGATTACTAGGGCTAAAACAATTTTAATAATAATTTGTTTCATGATTCAATAGTTTTGTATCCATGCAAATTTAAAATATTTTTTGATTTCTCTACGATTTTTATTATATTGCAATGAAGCTTTAACAATTAATAAAAATAGGAGATTTTAAGATGCAAACGTATATTTTATTAACCAAATTGCCACCTGAGTTGATGGCAAAAATGAAAGACAGGGAAAAACTGGGTAGAAGCTGGTTGGATCACGTTAGGGAAAAATGCCCGGAAGTTAAGTTTTTAGCCCATTATGCCATACTGGGACAGTATGATTTTATGGATATTTATGAAGCCCCGGGTGAAGAAAGCGCTGCAAAAGTTTCGATGATCAGTCAGGCTAACGGAGCCTTCCAGGCTGAAAGCCTTTCTGCCATACCCTACAAACGTTTCCTGGAACTGGCAAAAGAGATCTGATCGATTATTGAAACGCATTAAAGTTTATTGTAGTCAGGGATTTCCCTGAGAAATTCATACGTATGGTTCTCATACATAAGCTTAAAACAATAATGCGTTAAACCATTGGTAACGATCAGGTACCTGACTTTCAGATTCAGGTTATATTTTGCAATCTGGTCGAAAGTGTCCTGTGTTACTTTCACCTGCGGTGCTTTAAATTCTATGATAAGAAGAGGATTGCCCGTATGATTATAAACCACAGCATCAGGACGAACTTTCATTTTATTAACATCGATAGCACGTTCAATAGCGATAAGCCCACCCGGGTATTTTTTTTCCTTTATAAGATAATTAATAAAATTTTGCCTTACCCATTCCTCCGGTGTAAGTGCAACATACTTTTTACGTAATGAATCAAACAACTCCGTAGTGTTATTGCTCACCCTGATCTTAAAACTATACTCAGGCAAATTCAGCCTATCCATTGATTCCTCATTTTCAGGATACAAATTTACCTAAAAGCAATGAAGATGGTCTAATTGAAAAATTAATTCATTTAAATAGTTCTATAAAACAGCTACCTTTGCTATAATTGATTTTTATATGAAAACTAAAAAAGAAATTATTAATAACTGGCTTCCAAGATATACAGGCACTGACCTGGGAAATTTCGGTGAATATATCCTCCTGACAAATTTCAGTGATTATCTTGAGAAATTCGCCGAATGGCATAATGTTGAAATACGTGGATTTAAAAGAAATATGCCCAGTGCCACCGCCGATAATATAACGATCATAAAATTTGGTATGGGAAGTGCCAATGCGGCCACCATCATGGACCTTCTGGGAGCAATATCCCCAAAGGCATGTTTGTTCCTGGGTAAATGTGGCGGACTGAAAAAGAAAAACCAGGTGGGTGATTTTATTCTCCCTATTGCGGCAATACGTGGTGAAGGTACTTCCAACGATTATCTTCCACCTGAAGTTCCTGCACTGCCGGCCTTTAATATGCAGAAAGCCATATCTACTACCATCAGGGATCATAAAAAGGATTATTGGACGGGTACGGTTTTTACGACAAACCGCAGGGTTTGGGAGCACGATAATGCTTTCAAAAAGTACCTCAGGAAAACCAGGGCTATGGCCATCGACCTTGAGACTGCAACCATTTTTGTTGTTGGATTTATGAATGAAATCCCAACCGGTTCCCTGCTTCTTGTTACTGATCAGCCCATGATTTCAGCAGGTGTAAAAACCGATCAGAGCGATCAGGATGTAACACAGAACTATGTTGATGAACATTTAAGAATAGGTATCGATTCCCTCAAGCAGATTATCAATAACCGGGAAACAGTTAAACATCTGTATTTTGATTATATAAAGTAATTTATGATTAGTGGAATTTCCAAAGAGAGAATGATAAATCATCCTTCGACTTCCCTCAAGATGACCTATTCTTATCTCGTCAGGAAAATGGTTTCGACTCCGCTCAACCAATTCGAAGATCAATTTGCTGCGGAGCCGAAGCCATGTATATTAAAACTCAGAAAAAGTCACCCTGAGACAACAAACATAATGCGATGATTATAAAAGATAATGACAAATTTATTTAGTGATATCTTGGTGTCTTGGTGCCTTAGTGGCATTTTTTCGCCACAAGACACCAAATCACCAAGAACCGCAAAGTCAGTTATTTGTATTTATATGTCATTAGCAGCGAAGCCGAAGGGTGTTAATCAGAGACAGAACTTGATTAAAAATCGATTTATTTATGAAGTACCAGCAGATTGTAGAAGATTTAAAGAATAAGATTTACTACCCGGTTTATTTCCTGACAGGCGATGAACCATATTTTATCGATACCATTTCCGATAGTATTGAAGAAAGTGTTTTAACTGATGATGAGAAGGAATTTAACCAGACCATTGTCTATGGCCGTGATGTTGATGTGCCGACTATTGTCAGTTACGCCAAGCGATTTCCCATGATGTCGAATTACCAGGTTGTTATCGTTAAAGAGGCACAGGACGTGAAAGGCCTTGAAACCATTGCAGAATACGCAAATAATTTTCTGGATTCAACCATCCTGGTGTTGTGCTATAAGTATAAGAAAATCGATAAACGCAAATCACTTGTTAAGAACGTTCAGAAAAATGGGGTATATTTCGAATCAAAAAAACTTTATGAAAACCAGATCCCTGACTGGATCAGTCAATATCTTAAGCAGGATGGATACAGCATTACTCCCAAAGCTGCTTTGTTAATTACAGAATTTGTGGGCAATGATCTGAGTAAAGTATCCAACGAACTTGCAAAATTGAGGATAAACCTGCCGGAAGGTACAACTATTGACGATAAAATAATTGAGGAAAACATCGGCATCAGCAAGGATTTTAATGTTTTCGAATTGCAAAAAGCCCTGGGTAACAAAGATGTATTTAAGGCCAACCAGATCATCAACCATTTCGCGGCCAACCAGAAAGAAAATCCTGCTATAAAGGTAATAGGAATATTATACGGGTATTTTAGCAAACTAATAATGGTACATCAGATCGAGAATAAAGAGCAAAAGAATATAGCTTCCATACTGGGTGTAAACCCATATTTTGTGCGTGACTATCAACATGCCTCTAAAAAGTATTCTACCAGTCAATTAATGCAAATTATTTCCCTCCTCCGGGAATACGATTTGAAATCCAAGGGAGTGGGCAATGTTTCGGCTGATGATGGCGGATTGATGAAAGAGATGGTTTTTAGGATTTTGCACTGAGAGAGGATTGTCGAACATCGACAATCGACAATCAAAACACCTCTTTCACTATCGCCCGAACATTATCCGATATCCCGATCGTAAAATAGTGTATAGCGGGTACACCATGGGCAATCAACTCTTTTGATTGCATCTTCCCCCACTCAATGCCTACCTCGAAAGCGGCCTGGTTGTCCTTGCATTTATTTATCTCCTTCACAAGTTCATCCGGGATATCTACCCCAAAGGTTTTCGGTATCTGGTTGATGTCTTTTTTGTTAACGATAGGCTTGAGTCCGGGTATGATAGGAACATTGATACCTGCTTCCCTGCATTTATTTACAAACATGAAATATTTCTTGTTTTCGAAAAACATCTGCGTTACGATATATTCAGCCCCTGCATCAACTTTTTCTTTCAGGTATTTCAGGTCTGATTCCATATTCGGGGCTTCGGTATGTTTTTCGGGATAACCGGCAACACCTACAGAGAAATCTGTGGCGGTCTGATTTTCCAGCTCTTCATCCAGATACCGGCCTTTGTTCATATCGATAATCTGGCGTACCAGGTCAACAGCATAGCCATGGCCGTCTTTCTCAGGCCTGAAATACCTGTCCATTTTAAGGGGATCACCCCGCAGGGCAAGTATGTCTTTAATCCCCAGGAAATGCAGATCGATAAGGGCATATTCGGTAGCATCCATATCAAATCCACCACAAATCAAATGGGGGATTACGTGAACATCAGGGTATTTGTACTTTATTGCCGCAGAGATAGCAACTGTACCAGGTCGCTTCCTTACAGACTTCTTTTCAAGTAAACCACTCGGATGCGTTTTATAAATAACCTCTTCCTGGTGGTAGGTAACGTTGATGTTCAACGGATCAAACCCTTTCAGGTTATCAATCGTCCTGTAAATCGAATCAATGTTATGCCCCCTTAATGGAGGCAATATCTCAAAGGAGAAATATGTTTTATCAGTTTGTCTTAAATGATCAATTACTTTCATAGTTTCGGGTTGCAGGTTGCAGGTTATTTATAATTCAGATTTACATTCAATAGTCTTTCTGTCACCTCAATGCTCAATTGCTTACGTCCGGCATAGTCTTTAACCTGGTCCCGCCCAATCTTCCCAACATTAAAATATTGCGAACCGGGATGGGCGAAATAGTATCCGCTTACCGAAGCTGCAGGGTACATGGCATAGTTTTCAGTTAGTTTAATTCCTGCCTTGTCTTCAACCTCCAGTAAATCGAAAATTGTTCTTTTCTCTGAATGTTCAGGACATGCCGGGTATCCGGGTGCCGGACGTATACCACGATATTCTTCTTTTAGAATTTTATCGAGATCAATATTTTCCTTAGATGCATAAGCCCAGAATTCCTTACGAACCCTCTTATGAATCAACTCAGCAAATGCTTCGGCCAGGCGGTGGGCAAGCACCTTCAGCAATATGCTGTTGTAATGGTCATGATCCTTTTCGAATTCCTCTATCCAGCTTTCTATGCCAATTCCGGCTGTTACTGCAAAGAATCCAATATAATCAGTCAGGCCGCTATAGACAGGTGCAACGAAATCAGCAAGTGATAAGTTAGGAGTGCCTTCCCTTTTTAACTGTTGATTTCTAAGGAAGTGCAATTGAAGCAATTTACCCCTGCCCGTATTATCCTTGTATAAAACAATATCATCATCAACACTGTTACAGGGATAAAATCCAATAAGGCCATTGGCTGTGAGCATTCTCTCATTACATATTCGATCAAGCAATTGATTGGCATCATCGTAAAGCTTTTTAGCTTCTTCTCCCTTAACCGGATCTTCAAAGATCTTTGGGTATTTCCCATTGATCCTCCATGAATGGAAAAAGAAGGTCCAGTCGATATATTTCCTGATATCATGAAGTGGATACGCATTAAATGTTCTGTTACCTGTGAAAGCTGGCCTGACGATTGTATCTGTCGAGAATTCAAACCGGCCTTTGTTATTCCTGGCTTCGTCCAGTGAGATATACGCATCGGATCTTTTTTCTAACAGATGTTTTTCAAGCAAAGCTGAATATGTTGATTTAATTTCCTCAACAAAAGCCTCTTTCTTAACTGATAACAGTGTGCTGACTACCGGCACACTTTTAGAAGCATCCCTGACATGAATGACAGGCTGATCATATTCAGGAGCAATTTTCACCGCCGTATGAATTTTTGATGTAGTGGCTCCTCCTATCAGTAGCGGAAGTTTTATCTCCCTGCGTTCCATCTCTTTTGCAACATGGATCATCTCTTCCAATGATGGGGTGATCAAACCACTCAACCCGATAACATCAACATTCTCTTCAATAGCTGTGTCGATGATCTTGTCGGAAGAGACCATAACACCCAGGTCGATGACTTCATAATTATTGCATGCCAGTACGATGCCAACAATATTTTTCCCGATATCATGGACATCTCCTTTTACAGTTGCCATCAATACCCTGCCGGCATTTCCCTTTTCCCCGCTTTCCTTTAGCTCCTCCTTGATATATGGTTCGAGATATCCAACCGCCTTCTTCATTACACGGGCACTTTTTACCACCTGTGGCAAAAACATTTTGCCGGAACCAAAAAGATCGCCAACAACATTCATCCCATCCATCAATGGCCCTTCAATGATGTGCAATGCTTTTCCGTATTCCTGCCTGGCTTCTTCGGCATCAGCTTCAATATATTCCGTGATTCCTTTTATCAAACTGTGTTTAATTCTTTCCTGAACACTACTGTTTCTCCAGCTTTCCTCTTTTACTTCTTTATCCGTATCTGAACTGTTTTTAATTTTCTCTGCAAAAACAATTAAACGGTCAGTAGCATCTTTCCTCCTGTTGAGAATAACATCTTCAACCAGTTTGAGCAGATCTGCGGGTATTTCATCATAAACCTGGAGCATGGCCGGGTTGACTATTCCCATATCCATTCCTGCATTAATGGCATGATACAGAAAAGCGGAATGCATGGCTTCCCTTACAATATTGTTACCCCTGAAGGAGAAGGAAAGATTACTGACCCCGCCACTGACTTTTGCATGGGGGAGGTTTTCCCTGATCCACTTTGTGGCTTTCATATAATCGACGGCATAGTTGTTATGTTCGTCGATACCTGTGCCTATGGTAAGGATATTGGGATCGAAGATAATATCCTGAGGCGTGAAGCCAACTCTTTCTACAAGAATATTGTATGCTCTTTCACAAATGGCAATCTTTCTATCGTAATCAACTGCCTGGCCCTTTTCATCAAATGCCATTACAATGACTGCTGCACCATACTGAAGGATCTCCTTCGCCTGTTTAATGAAAGAATTTTCCCCTTCCTTCAGGCTGATAGAGTTGACTATCGGCTTGCCCTGTATGCATTTTAATCCGTTCTCTATCACCGACCATTTTGAAGAATCGATCATGAATGGAACTTTAGCGATATCAGGCTCCGAAGCCAGTATATTCAAAAAAGTGACCATTTCAATTTCTGTATCCAGCATGGCATCATCAAGGTTGATATCGATGATCTGGGCACCACCCTCTACCTGGTCGCGGGCAACAGTCAGGGCCTCTTCGTATTTCTTTTCGCGGATCAGGCGGGCGAATTTTTTCGATCCGCTAACATTGGTACGCTCCCCGACATTGATAAAATTACTTCCTTCGAATACCGTAAGTGGCCCCAGGCCACTGACCCTCAGATGAGGCTTAATGACAGGAATTGTCCTGGGTTTATAGTCTTTTGCAATCTCAACAAATTGCTTTATATGATCCGGTGTCGTTCCACAGCAACCCCCGATAATATTCACATAATGATTATCCATGAAATCCTTCAGATATCCGGCCATGATTTCCGGGGTTTCATCATAATCACCAAATTGATTAGGTAATCCGGCATTGGGGTATGCACTGATATGATAGGGTGCTTTCTTGGAAATTTCTTCCAGGTAAGGACGCATCTCTTTTGCACCAAGAGCACAATTTAATCCGACACTCAGAAAGTCAACATGGGAAATGGAATTCAGAAATGCCTCGACAGTCTGCCCTGAAAGTGTTCTTCCGCTTGCATCGGTAATTGTTCCGGAGATCATCACCGGAAGATCAATGTTTCTTTTATCAAAGATCTCAAGGATGGTTTTGATGGCTGCCTTGGCATTCAGGGTGTCGAATATGGTTTCTATAAGGAGGATGTCGGCACCACCATCAATTAAGCCTTTCGCCTGCTCACTGTAGGCTTTTTTCAGGTCATCGAAGGTAACGGCACGGTATCCCGGATTGTTAACATCGGGTGACATAGAGCCGGTTTTGTTGGTGGGCCCGATGGCTCCTGCAACAAATCGTGGTTTTTCAGAATTAAAATTCTTTATTGCATCTTTTGCAATTCTTGCAGCATGCAGGTTGATCTCATAGGCAAGATCTGCCATATTGTAATCTGCCAGTGAAATACTGTTTGCATTGAATGTATTGGTTTCGATGATATCGGCTCCGGCTTCAAGATATGCCAGATGTATCTCTTTGATGATCTCCGGTTGGGTCAGGCACAGAAGATCATTATTGCCTTTCAGGTCAGATGGCCAGTCGCGGAACTGCTCTCCCCGATAGTCCTCTTCACCGAGCCTGTACTGCTGGATCAAAGAACCCATAGCACCATCAAGGACAAGGATGCGGGTTTTAAGAATGTCTCTTATGTGATCTTTTGTTGTCAATGTTCGATATTCAAAATGTCTGTTGTTTTAGTCTGGGAGATTCCTCGGCTGCGCTCGGAATGACATATTATTTTATTGTTGGGTTGAGGAGGTGCTGCGGGGTGGCTTTGCCGCCCCGCAGCACCTCTCCCTGCTCCTCAATCCTTGTCATTCCGAGCCGAGGAAACGCTTGACTATTAATTTCCTTTTGTTCAATATGCCCTATATTCAAAAGAACGCCTTATACCCTGGAGGAACAACAAGCAAACAAAAATCATAAACAAAAAGGAAATTATTGTTTAACTTATCATTTCCCATCCGGGCCAGGTCTTAGCACCTTTTCCTTTACTTTCTGGTTAGGTTGCTAGCGGTTCACAGAGCCTGGTCTCTCCCCGCTTCTTAATAAATCAAACAGACTCTGGTAAGTATGTTTGAATAAGACATTACAAATGTAGTATAGTTTTTTGAAACGGGGAAATTATTTAGAGGGAATTTAAATTGAGTTGAGGGTTGAGGGTTGAGGGTTGAAAGGTTGAGAGGTTAGGGTTTAGAAGTAAATTCTACATTCCCGTTCCTGCCCAAAAGCTTTGAAATTCTTGTCATTACGGACGAAACCGAAGGATGGCTTATTGGTGTTTTTTGTTTTTTAACAAAAGGCCACAGTCTGCAATCCCCTGAAACTTTTTTACAATCCACTGTTCACGACTCACGATTCACGGCTTACTACTTCTCTTCCAGCTTTTCCAGCCTCTCCATCAACATTTGTATTTGCTTTTGCTGGTACTCAATCATCTCCTGCTGCAATGGAATATAATACACCCGTCTGGTTCTCACAGGCAATGGTATTGCCACTGATATTACCAGGTCTTGAGGGAGCACATGATTCTTTCATAATGCTATACCAGAACCCGGAAATATGTGCTTCAAGGGTATGATTGTCTGTGTTATAAATTACCAGCCCTTCCGGTATAGGGCTGATAGCATCACGCTGGGTAGTTGTCATCCGGGAAAGCAAAACCCCTTTGATGTGCTTTTAACATATAGCATGGCAGAAGCATCAGCATCGGAACCATCGCTGTTGATAGCTACTCCCTGTGAATAGCTGAATAGTACTTTTCATGGTTGTGGGTGTGGGATTTGTTGAAGATAAAGATAATAAAATTTCAGCTACTGGCGTAGAATCTCTAGATGAGTTAATTATACATGCTTTCAATAAGATCCTCATACTTCTCAACAATAACCTTCCTCCTCAGCTTCAGGGTAGGGGACAGCTCACCGGTTTCCACATTCCAATCATCGGCGGAGAGCTCGAATTTCTTCAACTGTTCGGTCCGGTCAATATGGGCATTGATCTTATCGATCTCCCGTTGTATCCTTGTCAGGATGACGGGATTCTTTATTATTTCTTCTTTTGATACAAAATCTATCTCTTTGATCTCACACCATCCTTCCAGGTGCTCGAAGTCAGGAATGATAATGGCCGTAGCATAATTCTTATTCTCTCCAATAACAATGATGTTTTCAATGAAAGGAGACTCCTTGAATTGGTTTTCAATTACCTGTGGTGCAATATACTTGCCACTGGATGTTTTGAATATTTCTTTCTTCCGGTCAGTAATTTTCAGGTATTTGCCATGCTCAAGATGCCCGATATCACCTGTATGGAACCAGCCTTCGGCATCTATAACTTCTTTTGTTCTTTCAGGCCTTTTATAATAACCCATCATCAGGTTGGGTCCTTTTGTAAGTATCTCACCATCTTCGGCAATCTTAACTTCAACATCCCTGAGCACAGGGCCCACAGTTCCAAACCATCTTCCGCCTGGTTTAAGATTGGAAACCGCGATCACGGGAGAGGTTTCAGTTAAACCATAGCCTTCCATGATCTTCACTTTTGCAGCCGAAAAAACCCTGGCAATTCGCGGTTGCAGTGATGCCCCACCCGAAACGATCATCTTCAGCTGCCCACCCAGTGCCTGCCGCCATTTCTTGAAAACCAGTGAATCGGCAATTTTAAGCCTGAATTCGTACCACAAGCCATTGGCACCTTCCAGCTCATAACGGTGGCCAAGTTTTAAGGCCCAGAAAAACATGGCCTTTTTGATCCCTCCTAAGCCACGTCCTTTTCTGACAATCTTGTCATAAGTTTTCTCCAGTACCCTCGGAACGGCACAGAATGCTTCCGGGGCCAGCTCACGGATTACTTTACCCAGATTATCCGTATTCTCAAGATAATAAATCGACATGCCAAAACTCTGGTACAGGTAATTCATCATCCGTTCATAAACATGACACAGTGGAAGAAAACTCAAGGCCTTGTCCGATTGGTTAAAATCAGGTATTTCTGCACAGGCCAGGAAATTACTGATGAAATTGGCGTGAGAAAGCATCACCCCTTTTGGTTTTCCTGTTGTCCCTGACGTATAAATAATCGTAGCAAGATCATCCGTTTTGATCGAAACCTTCATGCTTTCAAGTTCAAGCTGCCTGGAACTTTGCTTGCCCAGTTCGAGAACATCGGTCCAGCATTTTAATCCCTCTACCGGTTCTATCGAATAAACTTTTTTCAATGAGGGTACCTCTGTAAGAATGTCCTTAATCTTTTCATATATCTTCTGATTATATACGAAAACATACTTAACCTTAGCCTCATTGAAGATATATTTATAATTGATAAGACTGATGTTGGGATATATAGGTATAGAGACAGTAGCTATCTGCATGGTACCCATATCGATGAAGTTCCATTCAGGGCTGTTAAGCATGATGGTGGCAATCTTATCTTCCCTCTTCATTCCAAGTTCGAGCAAACCAAGACTGAACCAATCAACATGATCAAGATATTCTTTGGAAGAATAATGGAGCCATTCACCATTACTCAGTTTTGAAAGCGCATCGGTTTTCCGGTTGTATTCAATTTTATATTGATCGAGCAGATCAAAAATTCTTGTGATGGAAGCCATTAAGGTTTTATCTGATTAAAAGAGCTTTTCTATTTCATTCTTGTATTTTTCGGTAATCAGACCTCGTTTTAATTTCAGGCTGGCTGTAAGTTCGCCTGTTTCTACCGACCATGTATGATCCACCAGAGAAAAGCTCATTATCTTTTCAGTCTTGCCAAAGTGGGAATTATATTCATCAAATTCACGCTGGAATCGTTTTTTAATCACCGGGTCGTTGATCATTTCCTTATCGGAAGAATAATCAATACCTTTCACATTACACCATGATTTCAGATGGTCGAAGTCAGGAACAATAAGTGCTGCAGCATATTTCTGATTTTCTCCCACAACCAGGATATTATCGATAAATGGGGATTCCTTGAACTTGTTCTCAATAAGTGCCGGACTGATATATTTACCGAGTGATGTTTTGAAAATTTCTTTTTTTCTGCCGGTTATTTTTAACTGGCCTTCAGGTTCCATCTTCCCCAGGTCACCTGTGTGGAAATAACCATCACCATCGATAGCTTCTTTTGTCAGGTCATCCTGTTTAAAATAGCCCTGGAAAACACTTGGCCCTTTTACACATATCTCACCATCTTTTTCGATTTTCACATCAACATTAGGCAGTGGAGGCCCTACTGTACCAAACTTTAGTCCGTTTTTTTCAAAAGTACATACAGCAATAACCGGTGAGGTTTCAGTTAACCCATACCCTTCGAGTACCGGGATTTTTGCTGCAGTAAAAATTTGTGCCAGCCGTGGTTGTATAGCGGCACCACCGGAACAAATTACCCGCATTTTACCCCCCAGGGCAGCCCTCCATTTACTGAAGACCAATTTATTGGCGATGGCCAGCTGTATCCCGTAAAATGGGTTATTACCCTCAATTTTATATTTATGCCCAATATTCACTGCCCAGAAGAAAATAGAGCGTTTTGCACCTTTAAGTTTTCGGCCTTTGGCCATGATCTTATCGTAAACCTTCTCGAGCAGACGAGGAACAGTGGAAAGGATATCAGGTTGCACCTCACGTATGTTATCCCCAATGGTGGCCATATTTTCAGCATAATAAATCGAAAGGCCAATATAGTGATATGTATAGATTACCATACGCTCATATACGTGGCATAACGGTAAGTAACTTACAGCCGAACATGTTTCATCAACAGGGAATATGGGTGCTACTACCACTATGTTACTGATAATATTTTTGTGCGTAAGCAATACTCCTTTGGGATCTCCTGTGGTGCCCGATGTATATATTAATGTGGCAATGTCGTCAGGTTCAACTGAATCCTTAATTTTCTGAACCTGGTCAGGCACGGCATTTTTCTTACCCAGTTCAATTAACTCATCAAGATGCTGTACGTTTTCCACGAGATCGAAAGTGTAAATACCTTTAATTGATGGTATCCCGGGAACGATATGGGCAATCTTTTTGTAAAGGTCCTTACCATTTACAAATACATAATTAACTTCTGCATGGTTCAGGATAAATTTATAATCCGACTCACTGATCGTAGGATAAATGGGAACGTGGACGGCACCAATTTGCAATGTTGCCATATCTACAAAATTCCATTCAGGCCGGTTTGGTGAGATTGTAGCGATCTTATCCCCGGATTTAATCCCAAGTTTAAGCAGACCATAACTAATATTGTTGACGATGTCGATGTACTGGTCAATGTCGTATTTTATCCAATCACCTTCGCTTTTTCTGCAGATTACATCGTCTTTATGCTTGAAACTTTGCTTGTAATTGGACAACAGATCAAAGAGTCTGGTTACTTCCATGATAAGAGATTTTGTTAGACCTTCTATAAAAGCCATACAATATTACAGAAAAAATAAAAAGATTGCTTCTTTTGGATGATTTTATTGCAGCTTATTGAATATAGTTGCATTAGCCGGTGCCTTTATCATGATAATTAGTTTTAATATATTTGAAAATAGATAAAGCTTGAAATACATGCCAAGGTATTATATTAAACCGTTTACAATATTTCTTCTTTTACTTACTGCTTGTTTCAATCAGCAACATCCAAACAACTGGATTGACATAAATTATGCAGGTGACGATAAGAAATATCACCGGATGGACATCCATCTACCTGACAATGATGATTCACTTTTCCCGGTTGTTGTTATTATTTATGGATGTGGATGGATGTGCAATAATATGAAGCAGGATGCTTTTAATATCATCGGATATCCATTACTTGCAAGCGGTTTTGCGGTGGTAAGCGTTAACCACCGTTCATGTACGGATACAGTCTTTCCGGCTCAGATACATGATATTAAAGCTGCTGTCAGGTTTTTACACGCCAATGCCGAAAAATATAAAATCGACACATCGTTTGTTGGGATAACCGGGTTTTCTTCGGGCGGGCACCTGGCTGCACTGGCAGGAACTTCTGGTAACATTGAACGTTTTACGGTTGGTTCAACCACCTATAACCTTGAAGGTTGTGTTGGTGAGTTTCTATCTTTCAGCAGCTCGGTGGATGCTGTCGTTGATTGGTTTGGCCCTTCTGATTTAACAGGTGATGACACCTGCGATAGCAAATTCATCAATACACTTGAATCTCTTGTCTCCTGTCTCATCGGGGGATCTGTAACGGCTAACCAGGATAAATGTGCCCTGGCCAGTCCCTTAACCTATGTTGATCCTCATGATCCGCCATTCCTGATCTTTCATGGTACGGTTGATGAAATAGTGCCTTATTGCCAGAGCGAAGTATTATACAACGCACTCCGGGGTAACAATATCCCGGTTGAGTACGTTCTGGTTCAGGGTGCAAAACATGGCCAGGGATTGATTGAGGAAAAATATCTGCAGATGATGACCGATTTTTTTATCGGTGAATGGAATAAATAACAGCACCTGAATAATTTTTATCCGCTTTCTTTGTTTGGTAATTACACCACGACCGTATTAAGATCTGTTCTAACATTCTATAAAACATTTGCATTTGTGAGTTTATTGGTAACAATAGCTTGCATGATTATTATTTACCTGAATGGAATCAGGGTCTTTGCAGTATTATTCTGGTTCAAAATCACAACCCTGATAATAATTTTTCTTTTTGTCAATACCTATAAAAGGAAGGAATACTTCTAATATGAAGGATACCCTTGAAGTAGATAGCGTAAATCTGGAATTCGGTACGAAAAGAGTATTGAAGGATGTTTACTTAAAATGTGAAACAGGTAAAATTACCGGATTGCTGGGCCGAAATGGAACAGGGAAGTCCTGTTTGATAAGAATCATGTTCGGACAGCTTAAAGCAGGTTATTCTTCTGTTCGGTTAAATGGTAAAGTGCTGTTGAACAAAACCAGGCAACCAGAAAATATGATGTTTTTGCCCCAGTTTAACTTTATACCTTCTTCACTTACAATTAAAAGAATATTTAAAGACTTTAAGCTATCTTATTCTGAATTTATTCATCATTTTCCGGAATACTCAAGATATTGTAATTACAGGCTTAAACAATTATCCTCTGGTGAAAGGAGGATCGTTGAAATATATTCTATCCTGTTGTCAGGTTCTAAATTCTGCTTGCTGGATGAACCTTTCTCTCAGGTTATGCCTGTTCATGTTGAAACTATAAAGAACCTGATGAATAAGCAGAAGGTATATAAAGGTATTTTAATTACTGATCATTTGTATGGACTTGTCATTATATTCGAAGATATCAGTTATTCAGGTGATTATTTGCCTGAATGTAATTTAATTCGTTCGAACAGTGAGGCACTGTCTCAAAGAACCGTTTAGCGCTTGACACACTTTTCTTTGCTATTCACAGGGTGACTTCAAGTTCCCTGTGAATATTTACAAAGCAATTAATACATCTTTATTAGTTGATTAGTACTCAACCTTTCAATTATTAAACCAATCAACCATAAACAACTACTCACCAATTTTATAAGCGATAACCTTATTCACATAAAACGAAGGAATATAAAGCATCCCTGTTTCGGGAATATATTCAAAATCTGCGATGTAAATACCTTTGTTGTTCAAGTCCATAATCTTTATCACTTCACCTTCCGGTGTAATCCTGAATAAATAACCCTGCCACACAGAAACCAGCAGATCACCATTTGACATTAGCCTCATTCCATCAATAAACCCGGGACCAACATCAGCAATAATTTCCATCTCTCTGGTATCAAGGTTGAATGCCTTAATAAGCTGATCACCGCTATTACCCACCAGAAGCCTGTTATCGATTACCCTGAGGGTATTCGGATCCAGGATATCCTCCCCTTCCAGCCAGACCTGGTAATCGCCTTTTTCACATTTCCAGATCGCATCTTTCCGGGAGTCAGAGATATAAATTCTACCTTTTGAATCGATTTCAAGATCGTTAGGAAATATAGCTCCTGGAATCTGAACGTGGTCAATAACTGTTTTTTTCTTCAGGTCAACAACAGCATAACCTCCTTTTTCAGCAACATATAATTTGTCTTTATACAGTTGCATACCCAGCGGATTATCTAGGCTATCAATAAAGTGAAGGTCAATAATTTCCCCTTCAGTGGATACTTTAGAAATATACTGCACCCTTCCGGTGGTATTGCTTGAGAACTGGTCGAAGTTTGTAACATAAAGGGCATCCCTCTTCGGATCATAAACAACTGACTCCGGAACTATAAAATCGGCATTTGTTTCCCAGGCTTTTTCAATACCTTCTGCTACATATGCCGTATCAGCATCCTGAAAGATAAATCCCCAGCCACCAAATCCTTCACCAGAAATTAAAAGAAGTTCATTCTTTCCTTCCTTTAAAGGCAGATAGATAACATCAAAAAGGCCAAGAATACCCAGGAAAGAATTATCACGGTACTGGTAGGGGCTCATCCCGGTAAACATAATCCGGCTATTTATAAAAATGGATATCATATCACTGTAACCAAAATAATACTGCCGCACTTCATCCTTTGGAGAATTTATTATTGTCCGTGCGTAAACTGCATCTCCGGTTCTGTGAGTCCTCGGATACAATTTAGAAAGGTTAATCAGCCCTGATTGGTCTGCACTGACTTGATGCCAGTTAAATCCGGATAATACGGATTCATCAGGAATCTTTTCTGACTGAATACTCTGAAAATTGAGAACATCTGTTACTTCCCAGTCCCTGATCATGCCATAAGGTTCAGCAGTCTTTTTCTTCATGGGGAAGTCAAGATTATCAGTTTCCGCTATTCTGAAATTTGAGAAATAGGCTGATCCGTTTGCCTGGGCATTAAGCGTGATACCACCGCTGCTATTACCATGCTTCAGATCTGTTATGAATATTGCGGGTTGTATTTCATTATTTATGAAAACCCTTGCCTGATCGTTAAGCACCTCTATCCTGAAATGTATCCATTCATCTTTTGGAATATCAAAGGCAGCATTAATACCATCACCATGGTAAAGCTGCCAGCAACTTGCCCCATTGAACGCAGGTGCATATTGCAAAGCATCATCATACCAGATTCGATGAGGGCGGATATAAAAATGCTCATAATTACCCGGAGATTCTACCCTGAAATAAATTCCGGGATAGGACCTACGTCCATCAACAATTAAATCAAATTCAATAATGCCGTTACTGAAATCTGTATCTATCAATGATGCTGTACCTTTCAGGCAGTGCTTACCCTGATAATCAGTGAATTCCCCGTTGATCAACTGCCAGTTTTCTGAATTAAATATTACACTATCAGTCTGGCAGTATGCCGATATTACTATTACCAGCAAGGCGAAAAGAAAAATAACACGCTTTTTCATTTTTTAATTAAATGTATTAAGTATCATTTTTCCCCAATATTTATACCAATTGGGTAAAAATTTCATTATAAGAATAATAGCATAGAATTACTTCGCTTTTTATTTTATGCGTGTACGTTTTTAACATCGGCATGTTCAAAAGCGTACATTATAGTTAGTATGATATTTTTTTTCACAGGCTTTGATAAGCTTGGTTCAACAACAGCACAGGGAATTAACTATGAGATACAGGCAAAGTAAATAATACTCTGGTTCCTGTATTTTTATAACTGGATACCTTAATAATTCCATTATTCTTTTCGATAAACTCCTTGCAAAGAATTAACCCAAGACCTGTACCGGTTTCTTCTTTTGTACCCTTGGTTGTGATCATTTCATCAATACTGAAAAGTTTATCAATTGACTGTTTTGACATTCCCATACCGTTGTCCTTCACTGTTATCTCTACTTCACCGGTTTTTTCCTTTGCAATAATAACAACTCTTCCACCAGAGTAGGTAAATTTAATGGCATTGGAAAATAAGTTTCTGATAATGGTATTAATCATATTTTTATCGGCATAAACATGTATATTTCTCTCTATCAGGTTTATTAGCTCAATTTCCTTCTTGCTGGCTGAGGAATCAAATAGGATGAGATTATCCCTAACCAGGTTTGTAATATTGAATTTTTCAGGTTCAAAGGGGATGGAACCATTCTGAATACGTGCCCAGTTTAATAAGTTATCCAGCAAATTGACAGACCGATGCGAAACCACCTGCAGGTTTTTAAGGATATCAAGTTTTTCTTTATCTGATAATTTCATATAATTACTTAACAAAACCTCCGACAAACCAAGAATAGAATTAAATGGACTTTTGAGGTCATGGGCAATTATCCCAAAAAATTTATCTTTTGTAATATTAAGCTCTGTAAGTCTATTTTCTGATTCTTTCAGTTCCTTTGTTCTTATGGCCACAAGCCGCTGAAGTCGCCTGGCGTACCGTTGTTGTACTCCAAATATGAAGACGAGAAGAAAGATACTGCTAATAATAATCAACAATAATATAAGAAACCACCATTGCCAATAGTATGGTTTCATTATTCTGATTGTTTTCGAACACACTATATTGCCCCATATTCCCAGAGCATTCCTGGCTTTAATACAGAATTTGTATTCCCCCGGAGGCAATTTCATATAACGATATTGATAATTATAAGAACGGAATTCTTTGTTCCATTCATTTTCATAACCATCAAGCTTACAACTGTAATAGACTTGATCTTCATCGATCATGGATATGGCATGAAAACCAAAAATTAAATCATTGCTACTACTCTTAAGTACCAGCTTATTAGAAACCGATAGCGTATCATTTCCGGCTATTAAATATTCTATTCTGGTTTGGGGTTTCGAAATTTCATTAATGTTATAATCATACTTCTTCCGGTAAATGGTCAATCCATTACTGGTACCAATCCATACATTTCCAGATGCATCAATCAAGCCTGCATCCCGGTTTATCTCATGGCTTGAAATACCATCCTTATGCGTATGATGGTGCAGTTTTTCACCATCCCATTTGTATATGCCATTATCGGTGCCAAACCAAAGATGCTTATCGTTATCCTCTATTATGAGAAATACGGGTCTGCGAATATCAATAGTTTTATTCAAAACCAGTTTTAATGAGTCATCTATATTATAAAGGCCACTCCATGTTCCGATCCATTCGGTACCAATGGAATCACGGAAATAAGCATTTACACTGTTAGTGTGTTCATTATCCGAGAGTTGGGTGCTAATGATTTTGCCGTCATTTACCTTTACCAGGCCATAATCATGACTGGCGAGGATGAGTGAATTATTATCAGTGAAAATTTTTCGCACATTGCAGAACAATGTTTCATGTGGCACTTTTCTATGAAAATTCCCGTTCTCAAGATAATGAAGTTTCCGATTGGCGAGAGCCCATATCATACCCTGGGAATCTTCAATAACAGAAGTAACAATGCCTGTTAGTCCATTATTGTGATCATACCAGGTGAGGTTAAAATTTGTATCAGTTTTTACAATTCCGTTACGAGAAAAGGCGATCCAGATATTTTTATCCCGATCGATTTCAATATCCAGAATTCGTTGATCAGGTATAACATTCCTCTTTAATCCCCTGAAATCAAACTTGTTAATTTCTCCATTTTTTATTAAGCTTATACCATTATAATGACCCAGAACAATGAAACCAGGTCTTATTTTTACTATAGAAGTTACTTCATTATCCAACAATCCGTGGTCTTTATTGTACATGATAAAACGTTTTGAGGGAATTTTCGATACCCCCCTTACACCCGTAATCCAAATATTTTGCTCGACATCACTAAAAACTGAGGTAGCTCCTTCCGTAACCAATCCATTGATCATTCCTATGGATTCAACCTTTTTGTCGTTGTTGTTATACATATATAATTCGAAAGGATTCCCAAAATATACATCATCATATGCATCAGGAAAAATGAACAAGTAAAAATATTTATTGTCAGTATAAGCATTGAAACCTTTGGTTAACACATTCAGTTTATCATCTTGTAAATACCCCAACCAGTTTTCAGCAACCATCCAGATCCGACAATCCATATCATGCTCCAACGGTTCTATATGCAAACCCAAAAGATTTTTTGATGGTAATTCTTTCCTGTTATAAAAATCATTATTAATGGCTCCATTTGTTATTAATGAAAGCCCATTATTTGTGCTTACATATAACTTATCTTGATAAAATTCCACTCCTGTCACCTGATTTCCGGCAAGGCCTTCCTGTGTGGTATAATTATGCCATTTACCATTCTTATTAATCAATAATCCATCCTGAAGAGTGCCTACAGCAATAACAGGAGTGTCATCACGGTATATAATGTCGAAGGATGAAAATTGCTTTAAGGATCCAAGATCACCCTTCGGAAACATTGTATGCCACCGGTCATTTTTAAATAATGAAACATGCAAGGTTCCTGCATAAGGTAGCGCCCAAATGTTTCCTTTTTCATCGACAAGAATATTTGAATAACTAGATGTCAGCAGGCCCTCATTTGTGGAATATGATGTCCATCTACTGCCATCAAACCTTGATATACCCGCTCTTGTTGCAAACCAGATTGCTCCTGCAGTATCCTGGACTGCATGATAGACTGTAGAACTGGCTAAACCGTTGGCCTCGGTATATACACGATTAACATATTTCTGTCCTGCCACCTGAATGCTTAAGAAGAATACACTTGCCACCAATGATATTCTACCAAGAAACATAATATTTATGTATCTAAAATAAACCATCATGATGTTAGATATTTGGGTAGAGTAAATTATAGTATTACTTAGCTAAGATAATAAAATTTTAAGAAAAAATACCAGGTTAATTACGTATATACTCCCTGTATTAAACATTATGAGATCAATTAACCAATCAGAAAGAAATTTTCAGGAAGGGAGGATAACCAAATACGCGTTTCTCATATTTGTTCAATTTAGAGGAATAAAATTACAAGAATTAAAAGATGATCTGATTGGGTGATCCTGATTCGGTCTAATTTGAGGGAAGGCTAACAATAATCCTGGTACCGGCATTTTCGTCACTGACAACCATGATATGCCCTTTGTTCCTTTCAACAAACTCTTTACATAGTATCAGGCCAAGCCCTGTTCCGGTTTCATTATCAGTACCTTTGGTAGTAATCTTCTGATCAATACTGAACAGGTTTTCCAGAATATCTGCAGAAATTCCCCTTCCATTATCTTTCACTGTTATTTCAATCTCATCCTGTTTCTTCATGGCATTGATGATGACCCTGCCCTCAGGGTAGGTAAATTTTATGGCATTGGAGATCAGGTTTCTGATCACTGTATTGATCATGTTTTTATCAGCATAAACCATAAAATGGTTATTTGATAAATTGATCATTGAAATATTTTTACTATTTGCTGTTGTTTCAAATAAACGGAGGTTTTCCTCAATCAGGGGCCCTAGTTCAAACCTTTGGGGTTCGAATGGTATTGCACCCTTCTGAGCCCGGGCCCAGGTAAGCAAATTATCAAGAAGATCGATCGTCCGGGTTGATGCTGATCTCAGGTTTTGAAGTATATGGGTGCGTTTCTTTCCTGTTATCTTATCATCTTCAGTGATCAATATATCAGTCAATCCCAGGATAGCAGTGAAAGGGTTTTTCAGGTCATGTGCAATAATTGAAAAAAACCGGTCTTTGGCATCGTTACTTTCTTTTAATTTATCTTCGGAGTTTCTCAGTTCCAGGGTTCTGTTCAGCACACTTTCTTCAAGTTTAATGTTGTATCTTCTTACGATCAGTATCCGATACAACAGGAAAGCAATCAGTGCAATTATCCCTGCATAGAGCATTACGAACCACCATGCCCTCCAGAAAGGTCTTAGGATCACGATAGTATCAGAACATACCGGCTGGCTCCAGGTTCCAAGAATGTTTCTGGCTTTAATACAAAACTGATAATGCCCGGAAGGGAGATTGTTATACCTTATCTGACCATTGATAGACCTGAACTCGGATGTCCATTTTTCATCAAAACCTTCAAGTTTGCACTGGTAAAATATCTGTTCCTCATCGATAAAAGAAATTCCACTGAAATGAAATATTAAGTTGTTCTGACGATAACTCAAATCAATCTCATTGTTCAGGATCAATGAATCGTCACCTGCTTCAAGAAACAGTAAAGCAATTACTGGTGCCGGAATACTATCCGGATCACTGTCAAAATCATGCCTATACAACGAAAGGCCATTGTTGGTACCGAACCATAAGTTATTATGGGAATCGAGAAGGCCGGCATCCCTATTAAGCTCCTGGCCTGCAAGGCCATCGTTTACGGTATAATTAATAAGATTCTCTCCATTCCATTTGTATATTCCATTATCAGTACCAAACCATAAGTTATTTTCACTATCTTCAATAAGAAGGTATATAGACCTGTCCAGGGATAGTTTGCCTTGTTTTACCTTAACCAGTTTTGAGTCTTTTATACGATACAGCCCATCAATAGTGCCAACCCATTTTGTCCCTTCAGAATCTTCAAAAAATGAATAAACCCTGTTTCCTAATGGATTATTATCAGATTTTACAATATTGACATCATTGTCAATACATATACCTATTCCCTGTTTGCTGAATGCTATGATCAGGTTTCCATCCTTACTTTCAAAAAGTTTTCTGATAACTCCAACATTCAGGACTTTTTCATTATAGGGCGCTGGTTCAAAGTTATTTTCATTCAAAAACAGTAGTCCTTTTTCATTTGCAGCATAGATTTTATCATCCTGTGTAACGATAATGGTTGTTACATTTCCTGTTACGCCATCATCTTCGTCAAACCAGGTTACCTTTTTATCCTTGCTTATCTTAACAATTCCCAGATATGAAACAGCTCCCCAGACATTACCCTTTTCATCCAGGTCCAGGTCCTGTATTCTCGATGGTTGGATACTATTATCATTTACAAAATTCAAATCCACCAAATTATAATCTGTTCCATCATAAAAAGTTAAGCCACCATAATGACCAAAAATCAATTTCCCAGGTTCGGATTCAATGATTGAAGTTACTTCATTATCAAATAATCCATCATCCTTATAAAAGTTAGCAAATCGTTTTGAAGGGATTTTAGTTACACCCCTCAAACCTGTTATCCATATGTTTCTCTCTCTATCGATAAAAACTGAGGTAGCTCCTTCAGAGATCAGCCCATAGTTTGATCCCAAAGGTTCAAGGTTTTCGGAATGCTCACTAATAAAGTACAATTGAAACGGATTGCCAAAATAAGCTCCTCCGTCTCCATCAGGAGTTACAAAAATATTATGCTGGAATATATTTAATTGTATAGAGAAATTATTATCCAGCAACGTAAACATTGAGTCCTGAATATAACCTATCCAATCTTGTCCGACAAGCCAGAGCTTATCAATAATCCTCCCTTCATGTTTTACCTCTTCACGTTTAATACCCAATATTTTACCTGCAGGTAAACCATCAATATCTCTCAGGGTATTGCCAGGAATCTCATCCCGGATAACAGATAAACCTTCATCTGTGGCTACAAGGATATTATCATCTGACATGGCGATTCCAAATACTTTTGTTCCCTGTAATCCTTCAGCCTTACCAATATGTATCCATTCTCCTTCTTTTAAAATATAAATGCCCTCCTTCAGAGATGATATAACAACCACAGCCTGGTTGTTTTCATAATAAACCTCCATTCCTGTGAGCGAACTTATACCGAACAAGGTATCATCACTAAAGTTATTGTCCCATGTATTCCCATCAAACACAGAAATACAAAGATCCCCTGAATTTGGCAGTGCCCATAAATAACCTTTTTGATCTACCGTTATCAGGCTATTATTGGATTCATATAGTCCGTCACTTGCTGTATAGGTAATCCAGTTCAGGCCATCATACCTGGTGATACCACCACGTGTAGCAAACCAGATAGCTCCGGAAGAGTCCTGAACAGCCTGGTAGGTTGTCGAATTGGCAAGGCCTTCAGCTTCGGTATAGGTGTGTGTGAAATATCTCTGAGCAAAGGTATAACCGGGAATAACCAACAGGCTCATTACTGAAATAATTAAGCCTGTAAGCCCTGGCCATATGCGCTTACTTAAAATCATTTATTATGTTTGAGATTAGGGATACTTATGCACTCTTTAAACGCCAAAATTACATCAATATTACTAGGCGATTTACCTATATAGATATAAAATATTTGATGGGTAAGACTACTCCAGCCAGTCAGCAAGGAATATATTGGTATCATAAGTACCATTGTTGTTTCGGTTTGATGAAAATACCAGTTTTTTCCCATCGAATGAGAACATGGGAAATGCATCGAATACCGAATCAAAAGTTATTTGTTCAAGCCCAGTACCATCTTCATCGATCATGAAGATGTTGAACTGAAAACCACGTGCTGATGCATGATTAGAACTGAATAATATCTTTTCTCCACCCGGATGATAAAAAGGTGCCCAGTTAGCTTTTCCAAGATGGGTGATCTGCTTCAAATCGCTCCCATCGATATTACAGGTATAAATCTCCATTTCAGTTGGTGCAACAAGCCCCTGGTTCAGGAGCTCTTTATACTCATTAATTTCCTCTTTGGTTTTTGGTCTTGATGACCTGAAAACCAGTTTGCTTCCATCAGGGGAAAAGAAAGCACCACCATCATATCCCAGGTCGAAGGTTACCTGCTTAATATCTGAACCATCAATATTCATGGTGTATAACTCAAGGTCTCCTGTCCGATCAGACGTAAATACTATTTTATCCCCATTGGGAGATACCGTTGCTTCAGCGTCATAACCCGGATCATTAACCAAAGTATCAATAATAGTTCCATTCAGGTCAGAAACGTAAATGTCAAATTCAGGATAAATTGGCCATAGATATTTCCCGTCATCTCTGGGTTCGGGGACTGGTGGACAATCAACATGACCTGCATGGGTAGAGGCATAAAGAATGGTGGTATCACCAGGCATAAAATATGAGCAGGTTGTACGCCCAAGGCCGGTACTTAGCATCGTGGGCTTATCCTTTTCAATATTTGCATCGGCTATTTCATTATAAAATATCTGGTCACATTTTAATCCCCAGGCCGGATTATTTGACTGAAACACAAGCATTTCATCATCAAAACTGAAATATGCCTCTGCGTTATCCCCACCAAATGTCAACTGCCTGATATTTTTCAGATGCCTTTCTTCTGGGTATAGCAATATACTATCCTGATTGTTGAATTCAGTTACTTTTTGATTATTTACCCTACTGTTGTTACATGATATCATGATAAACATCAGGAGGATAAATTGTGTTAAACTTTTCATACGTGGTAAATTTGGCTACAAAAGTAATGCTTTATATAGAACGATTCTTAATAGTGATGAATAATTACCATTTACTTGATTTAATAAACCGTGTACTTAAATTATGAAACTGGAAAAATTATTTCCCTGAGTTTTATACCAACTTACAATAATCCCAAATTATGCATTGGGAATGCAATGAACCAATGTATTAGTTGGGATTATCCCGAGTTAGAAGATGTTGTATTTCATCATTCAGGTGAATATTGATATATGATGAAATGCTTACATCTTCTTAATCGTAAGGCATTAGTTATCTAATGCATTATTTGGGATAATCAGTTATGAAGAATAATTTCATTATTATCCTTTTATTAATTCCGTCTGTACATTTTTCAGGACCAACAAGGGCTCAGCATGAATTTAAATCAGCAAATGATCCCATAATCTCAACGGCCCTTGGCCTGATAAGCGCCGACAGTGTTGAGAAGTTCATGCAAGATCTGCAGGATATGGGTACCCGGTTTATGATTGCTGAGAATCGTAAAGAAGTTTCAAGCTGGATTATGAAAAAATTTATGTCGTTTGGAATAACGGATGTTAAGCTGGACTCATTCAATAATACAATGATCTGCCAGCAGGCTGAAAAAGAATTTTGAGGATACTGTCGTTTGAAGGTACCCGCTCGACGTTGGAGGTATAATCCCTGCACCCTGCATTCCGTGCTCTTGTGCTCTGTGCAACACCCCAGCAGCCTACCCAATAAACATCCTGATATAAAACATCGGGTTATAAAGTTGTTTGTACCCCTCTGGTTCCTTTAAAATACGGCTTACTATTTTCTGTATAACTTTGTTGCGATGGTAGTTCTTCATGAGTCTTATAATGAATCTTTTCTTACAAATAAAAGGCAATATCAGTTTACTTCGCATATTGACAAACCTGAATTTTCTTTCAATTTCCCTATCATATTTAAACAGGAGTTTTGCGCTGAAGTCATTCTTTTCAAGGCAATCAATAATTCTTTTTGAAGCGATTCTTCCACTGTTCATGGCGCACCCGATTCCCTCCCCTGATATTGGATTTGCCAGTGATGCGGCATCACCAAGCAATAAAAACCGCTCACCTGACCTTCTCCTCCTGGCAGAACTAAGGGGAATAATACCACCTTCAGGTGGGGAAATCCGGGTGGCATTTTTAAACCTATCGCTTAGAACAGGGTATTCTTTAACGATCTCTTCAAAAAGATCTTTAAGATTAATTCTTTCCTTCCTTGCTTTTGAGGCAACAAGACCCACCCCAACATTATAGACGTTTCCGCTAAGTGGGAATATCCATAAATATCCGGGTAATAATTCCTTCAGGTAATATATTTCCATGATATCCTGATTGATCAGCGGCTGAATATTTTTATAGTAACACCGCACTGAAAGCGAATAGTGTTGCCATTTCTTTTTTTGATTCAACAGTTTTCTTTCTGTTATGGAAGTGGGACCATCGGCTCCAATAATGATCTTTCCGGTTATTTTCTGTTCACCATCAGTTATCCAGGCCTCCTGTGTCTCTATACCTAGGTCTGAAACTTTGAAGTCTTCAATTATCTCAATATTGTCAAATTGCTTTAATTTACCGAATAGGAAATTGTCGAAGTCAATTCTTCTGCAAGTATGATAATAAGCACTGCCAAAGCGGTTCTTATATCCACCATAAAACTCAACATGGTTGCTGTCAGGGCTAAATATTCGCACACCATTAATCGCCATCGCACCCTCCAGGGCATAAAATTCATTTAACACCTCATTGCCCAGTTCATTCAATTCATAAAGTGCATATCCTGTCATGCCATCCCCGCAGATCTTATTCCTGGGAAACTTGTCCTTTTCAACAATTGCGATACTATGACCTTTTTTAGCCAGGTGAAGAGCACAACTGATTCCAGCAGGACCGGCACCAACAATTATAACATCAAAATTCATATGCATAAAAACCAAGAATAAAGTCAATCAGTCAGGAAAGAAACAAATATATTGAAATTCTGGAGAGCAAAATGAAACATTAGTTCTTCCAGTTAACAAAAAGATTTGTTATATTTGAGTAATCTTAATTATTTCAATCCTTTAATAATCAAAACCAGTCATATGCAAATCGTGAACCTTATTGAGCAGTTACCATGGCATCCTACACGGCGATGGTCAACACGTGAATTATCCAGGATCAACAAGGTGATCCTTCACCAGGAACTCGGGGATAGTTCAATTGAAAATGTAAACCACTACCACATTCAACCCAACCACATTTCATCTAAAGGTTGTCCTCATTTTTGTTATCATTACGGAATCCGTAAGAACGGGGAGGTCGTCCAGGCGAATGAGTTATCTCAGATCGTATGGCATACCAAAGGTGAAAATGCCGTAAGTATCGGGATCATGTTTGTGGGTAATTTCAAAGGTCCCGGACATGACCTGGGGTCTGATGGCCCTACCGATGACCAAATGGCTTCAGTAGAGGAACTTGTCAATTTCCTTCTCGAAACTTTTCGGCTTAACAAGCAGGATGTATTTGGTCATTACCATTTTGGTAAACCTGCCTGTCCGGGTTATGCCGTTCAGAAATGGATAGAAGATTTCAGGAATGACCTTTCGGATGTTAAAGTCAGAAAGCCGGTTGTAAAAACTATTGAAGAAATCCAGAAACGTTTGAATAAACTGGGGTATGCCGTTGGTAAAGTTGATGGAATTATTGGTATAAATACCCTGAAAGCTATCCGGAATTTTCAATCAGACAATCATCTCATTGTTGATGGAATTGTAGGTTCTCAAACATGGAAACAATTATTGGTATTAACTGAAAAATAAAACCATCATGCAAAAAAAGATTTCTTACGATGAAAAATTAATGATCGGTGAAAGAGGTTTTTGCCGTAAATGGCTTTCCAAACTTGCCTTTACGCTGATCAGTGTTAAGGTATGGGGATTGGTAGCCTGTACCTGGGTTTCAACCCACCTGTTACTTATCCATGAGAAAGTTGTCGTCCTTAACGGTGCTGAAGAAGGCATCCTGGCCACCGGTATCAATGGAGCACAATGGGTAACTTTTAATACAACTATCTGGGCCTTGATTTTTGGAATGAAAGAAATTTTCAGGATACAGGAAAAGAAAGATAAGGATGAACAAGAAGCCCTCAAAACGCAGGCCGAAACTAAAAAAACCATTGCCAGCATTGTGGCTAAAGGTGATTCAACCGGTCCCGGACTCACTGCCGATGGAAAAGAAATTGTTGGCGATGAACCTGAAGCGTAAATCAGGCAAATCCGATTTAATTGAAATATCTTGAAATTAAAAAACTCAACAAATGTCAAAAACAGTTAAATACATATTGATCGGACTTGTGGTATTCGGTGCTCTGTTCCTGCTTGGTTATTTTGTTTTTAAAGGAGGAACGCCTGGTGGATTGATAGCAGGCCTTGCAGGTGCATGGGCAGCATTTAAATCAAATGCCTTCTCAACAAAAAAGTTAAACGAAGAGATTGAAGGTGTTGAAGAAGAACACAGCCTGAAAAGAATAGAATGGGAAAGAACAAAAGAAGAATATGAAAGCCGGTTCAGGGCATTAAAGGCCAGAATGGATTATCTTGATTACAGGTCGGCCAGGGTAAGGGAAAAGATAGGTGCCCTGGATGAGGAAGAACAGCAAAAGCTGAAAGATCTGGAGAAGATGACAATAGATGAAAAACTAAGAATGCTGAACAACATCTGATCAATATCACATAATAATATCTCACCAATAAAAGATTTAAAAGATGAAACAATTATATCTGATCCTGTTGACAACACTCTTTTCAACAGCGCTACATGCTCAGGATGTAGAAGACATTTCCGGCAAGATACTACCGGGGGAAAACTTTAATAACAATACATCTGACACCCTGGTTTATATCAACAATGTTATCCTGGATCGTATCCTGAAACTTAAGATCAACTTTGAGATTGCTGAGAAGAAAGTCACATTGCTGGAAGAGCAGGTTACCCTGCTGGAGCAAAGAAAATTTGCAGGCGATAGCGCCATTGCGTTAAAAAGCATGGAAGCTGAATACTGGTATGGGAAGTTACAGCAAAACGATGAAGAATTACTGATGCAGAAAAAAAGAAATATCGAACTCAACCATGAGAACAATAAAATCCGAAGATCACGGATCTATTATTTTATTGCCGGTGTTGTGGCAAGTTCTATAGTCTATATTGCGGTGAAATAACTTATGACGAATTATTGTATATGTCCGTCATCCTGTCATACACAAACATCTAGATGTATATTATAATTATCTCACAATATGACATGTAGAATCCTGGCATAGTTTGTGATTAAGCGGCAGCCAGAAAAAAGATCAAATATTTGAAGGGTTTAATTAATTTTGTGAAATAACTTATAAATCATGGAATCACAACAAATACATACAGAATGCCTGATTATCGGATCAGGCCCGGCAGGATACACAGCAGCCATATACGCTGCAAGGGCAGATTTGAAACCTTTAATGTATGAAGGGCTTCAGCCGGGTGGGCAATTAACAACAACCACAGAAGTGGAAAATTTCCCCGGTTATCCGGAAGGTACCCAAGGCCCCCAGATGATGGAAGACTTTAAAAAACAGGCAGAGCGGTTTGAAGCCGATATCAGGTCAGGTATTATTACTGATATCGATCTTTCAAAAAGACCTTTTATTGCAAAAGCAGATGATGGAACCATAGTAGAAGCCGATACAGCAATCATTGCCACAGGAGCAACAGCAAAATGGCTGGGACTCGAATCGGAACAAACCTACAATGGGTATGGTGTTTCAGCATGTGCCACATGCGACGGATTCTTTTACCGTGAAAAAGTTGTGGCTGTTGTAGGTGGAGGTGACACTGCTGCCGAAGAGGCAACATACCTGGCCAAATTATGTAAAAAGGTTTACCTGATTCATCGTCGTGATGAACTTCGGGCATCCAAGGCCATGCAAAAGAAAGTATTGAACACCCCCAACCTTGAAATGGTTTGGGATAGTATTCCGAAAGAAATTGTTGGTAAGGAAGAAGGATTCAGTAAGGAAGTAACCGGAGTTATTGTTGAAAACGTAAAAACCGGTGATGAGAAGACCATTGAAATAGATGGCTTCTTTGTCGCTATAGGTCACAAACCCAATTCCGATTTCCTGAATGGTCAGCTTAACACGAATGAAACCGGTTATATTATTACCAGGCCTGATTCAACAGCTACCAGTATCGAAGGTGTTTTTGCCTGTGGTGATGTACAGGATCATGTATTTCGCCAGGCTGTAACTGCTGCCGGCACAGGTTGTATGGCAGCCATTGAGGCCGAGCGGTTCCTTTCATCTTAAAAAAACAATCTATTACTGCGTGAAACGTGAAGCATATATCCGGCGGGCATCATGGGTCAGTATTTTCGGTAACGCGATACTTTCTGTCTTAAAGATTATAGTTGGCATTATTTCGGGGAGTCTTGCAGTACTGGCCGACGGTATTGATTCAGCAACTGATATTGTCGGATCTGTTGTCACTCTTGTCGCAGCAAGGATCATGAGTAAGCCCCCTGATTTACGCTATCCGTATGGTTATGTTAAAGCAGATACCATTGCAACCAAAGTACTATCCTTTATTATCTTTTTTGCAGGTGCTCAACTGGCTATCTCAACTGTTGAAGGATTTATTGAGGGGCAGGTCAGGGAGATCCCAGCCACGCTCGCTATCTATGTGACGATTGTTTCAATTATTGGAAAGGTACTCCTCATGGTTTATTTGCGTGTGATGGGGAAAAAACACAATAGTCCGATGTTAAAAGCCAACAGTAAAAACATGCAGAACGATATCATTATTTCTGTATCTGTGTTAACCGGACTGATATTCACATTCATATTCGAACTACCCATTATTGATCCTATTCTTGCCCTAGCAGTAAGTGTATGGATCATGTTCATTGCCTTCAGGATTTTTATGGAAAGCAATACGGAACTTCTCGACGGTGTTGACGATCCAGGGGTATATTCCAGAATATTTGAAGCATTAAAAAAAGTTGATGGCGCATTAAATCCTCATCGTGTCAGGGTACGGAAAATGGGCATCTATTATCTAATTGCTATTGATATAGAAGTTGAGGGTGATATCAGTGTTAACAAATCCCATCAAATATGCCAGGAAGCTGAAAAAAACATCAAAGATATTATTCCTAATGTTTATGATATTCTGATTCATATTGAACCATATGGTGAAGAGCATGAGGTAGAAAGATTTGGGGTATCTGAGAAAGATATCTAGGATTGCCAGAATAAACAACAACCAATCCGAGCAGAATTATTGGACGAAAACACATTTTATGGTTCTGATGATTTGACTTACCTGCTGGTTCGGACTTCCCATAAATGATTGATATTGCTTGTTAGTCTGAACAAAGTAAAAGTGTAGGCCAGGAAATTTGAGATTTGTTCAATTTCATATTTATTCCGGCTGGCCTGTATTACAGATTTATTAATACCTTCTTCTATTTTGATGATTTGTTTTATTCTGGATCCATCGATGGAAGGTTTTACAGAAATTGCTGGAATTTCATTGAGTATTTCTATAATATCATTCAGAATCCTCAGTGATGTTTGTTTCATCTTTATAAACAGTGGATTATCAACCTCAAGTTTTACGTAATATAATAATGTATCCAGAGAATATAAGATCCTGTATTGATACATTAACTCCGGTATAAGCCGGTTTTCTTTAATTTTTTTCTTCCCTGGTTCCAGCATTGCCAGTTTGTATGTTTCTTTATAGCCATCAAACAGGATATGTGTTTTCAAGCGTGACTCTTTCAATTCGGCTGAATCAACTTCTCCATGTATCAATAATGTTATTTTTTTAAGATAATTTATTTCCGAGTTCAGCCCTTCATGAATGTCATCGATTAGTTTTCTATTTGCTCTGTTCGGCCAGATAAAATATGAGATAACTACCCCGATAACAACAGCTATGGCTGTATCATACGAACGAATAATGGAGATATCCCATATTTTGGGATACATCATATAATAAAGGGAAATCATTGAGATGGTAAGTAAGGTGATACTAAACATGAAATAGGATGATTGTGATAAATACAGGAATCCTATTGTGGCAACACACATAAGTATCCATATTGTCAGCGGTTTTTGTCCTGTAATATATACCAATCCTATGGTGATCGCTATTCCAAGAATCGTTCCGGCGATCCTGTAAATCCCGGTTTTCAAAGAACTTCCCGGATTTGGTTTCATTACAATAATGCAAAACATAACCAGCCATAAGCCATGTTGCATATTAAAAATTTTATAAAGGATCATGGTTATCAGGGTAGCCAGGCTAATCTGAATGGTATATCTGAAATAAATATTAGAAAAACCAATGCCTGAGATCAATGTTTGTATCGACTTTCTGAAATTTATTTTAATCTTTTCCTTTAGAAGAGGGGAAATCTCCTGCTGATAGTTTTCAAGATTGCCAAGTTCTTCTACCAATCTGTTCAGCTGGTAGATCAACTGAAATAACAATAACTCAGATTCCTCATCTGCCGTTTTAGATGATTTCATCTCTTTGAAACAATCTTTCTGGAAATTCCTGATTTCTTCTGTCAGGGGATCAAAAGGAACTTTTTCAGGGTGGCCGTAAAGTGCATTTTTCCATGATTCCAGCGTATTAAATGTTTTACTCATAAGATTTGAAAAGCCTTCTTTACGATCTTCCGGTATCTCCGAACGTCTGAATTTTACCAGTAGATCCTGCAAAACCAGTAATCCATCAAGAAACTCCTCCATGGCATCCGTAAAATATATCATTGCAGTTTTGGGGCCGTCAGACTTTTCAGGAAGATAATTTAGGAATGCAGGCAATTTTCTGAATTTGTTTATTATCTCAAGAATATCATGATGTTCTTTTTGAATCATACTTACCTTCTGCCTATTTTCTTCCTGGATGAATACAGTTTTGCTTAAACCTATCATGCGGTCAAGTAGCTTCTTCTGCGCTTTCTTATATACAAACCTGGGTTTTACGGGCAATATATAATAATGGATAGCAAAGGCATAAATACCGCCAATAAATATAGCAAGAGCTTTCATCGGAATTTCCTGTAGTGTAATTGAGAACCTGGTAAATACAATACACATAACCGCAAAGAGCATTCCCATCATACCCAGCGACCTGTTCAGATATCCGACATAAACACTGATGAAAGTGACCAGGGTAACCATAATGACGATTAAATATTTATGGCCGGAGAAACATGCAAAGAAGGGAACACCCATACAAGCCAGAACCATAAAAGTCAGCATATTGATCTTCCTCCATTTAATAGATCCGCCTGTTTGTATCATCCCGGTAAATAATGTACCAAGTATCGCCCACATCATGCTGTCTTTATCAAGAAAATGATAAGTAATACCTGCCGCTGCAATTGAAACAGCAGACTTCAGAGCCAGGCTAAGTCTGATATAGTAAGGATCAATGGGTTCAATGTATTTCTGGTAAAGATGTTTTAGCATGATAAGGGTGTCCACCCTTTTCCGGGGTGGACACCCAAAATTATAATAAAATATAAGGATTTCCAACCCACTTACCGGGATGGACACCCTTTTCTTTAGAATAACACACTAAACCCAAAGTATATATTAACGATCATTATCTGTCTTTCGTCAATCCTAAATTCTCCATTGGTGACAAATCCGAATTGCATATTGGTATATGCAAAGTCTGCAGCTAAATTAATTGTGAAATAATCATTGACTAAATAACTAAAACCTGTACCGGTAACAATTGCAGGTGACCAGTCAACGGAACTTGTAATCTCATACCATTTCCCTTCCACCAGGAAGTATTCCGGCTTATATAACTGGTAAGGTGTTTTAGCCCAGGCCGCGCCAAACAATAGTTTTGCATCCCAATGAAATTTCTTCAAAAACGGTATCCTGTGATGAATCCCCGCGGTAAATAACATCACCTGGTAATTATCAGATTTGATATACAGATCAATCAGAAACTGATCATTCTTCACTTTTTCATATCCAAGTATGCCCACATCAGGGGGATGATAATTAGCGGAAGCATAAATACCAACTCCTAACCTTTTCCAGATAAAATAATTAATATCGGCACCAAAAGTGAACCCAGTTGTTGCAAATGAACCATTTTCCAGATTTGTAGCATTATAATTCCCAACAGGAAAAGAAACTCCGCCATTCAAGCTTATTTCTATCCTTTTTTCCTGTGAATAAGGAATTATCGGGGAATGAAATATTACAGCAAGGAGCAAAACGATAAACCTTTTCATAACTGAAGTTTTACCTTACAAAGAAACGATTATTATCTATAGGGTGGGGCTGTATCACAACTTTAAAATTGACTTAACCGCAAAACACGCAAAGAATTCGCGAAGAACGCAAAGAATTGTCAGACAGCGTATTAGCAGCTCGCGATCTCTGCGGAATCTTTGCGGTTAAACCAGGTTGTGATAAAGCCCCGCCCTAATTCATTTTCACTACTTTACCCCTGCCTAGTACACCATAATTATCATACAATTGAACAAAATAAAGTCCTGCCGTAAAATCAGCTCCATTTATATTTATTTTATCACCATTAATACAATTAATTTTTCTTATTATCTGTCCATTTGTATTATATATGATGGCATTAAAGGACTTAATATCAGGATCACCAATTTCAATAGTAAACATCTCGGAGAATGGATTCGGATAGCTAATCAGATTATCGGGAAAGGAAGAATTACAAACATAACCTGATCCAATAGTGTCACAGGCATCAGATATAAGCTGTTTGTATAATTCGCCTGTTGGAGATAGCGTATGCGAAAGAATATTTGGTCCGGCTGCGGTCCAGGCCAGACTGAGCAGTTGCCCGGGCCACATACTGTCATGAGCGGGGATATGATCGATATAGGCAAAGAAAAGATTTGACCACATCAGGGAAGTTAATTCACTTTTAGTATGTTGACTCAGTTTAACAACAGAAGTTAAGAACAAAGAATCCAATGGGATCCAGAAACTGAAAACATCCCTGTAAAAGATATCGGGTGGAGCAAGTGTTGTATCCATTAAATCTTCATCAGTGGCCTTAAATAACCAGCTCTCCCCTATCACGAGAATTTTATTATAGTGATCTGCTATCGAATCAATCTTAAATACCTTATCAACAAAAAAATCCTGGTTAATTGGATAAATGTGAAAATCTATATAATCGATATCAGTTAGTTTTGCAATAGAATCAATAAATGCAAGATCGTCCCAGGAGCCGGATCCGGCACCGATCAAAACTCCATTTTTATCCAATCCCGACAAAAAATAACTGACATAATTCATTACACTTTCCAGTGAAAAATCCAGTGGAAGATTATCAGCCTGAGTTTGTGGTTCCATTTCTATAGTCAGATAATCAGGGTAAAGATGATCAATAATGGTTTGAAGCATCTGAAGTTTTTCTGCCATATACCTTTCAGGTGTCAGGCCAATATAAAATGAATCCACAGGCATATTCCCGTAAACAGTATCTCTTATAGTGGCCTGGCAACCTACAATTATATCCATTTCTCTTTCTCTGATCTCCTCAAAAACCAGCTTATAATACTCCAGGTATTCTGCCGATCTCGGAAATGAATCAACCAGGGTGGGATACTGAATGGCAAGATCAATGGTTGTTATACCCATAGAATCAAGGGCATCAAGATGTTTGTTTACACTGTAAAGTTCAGGCATTTGTTCAAACAAAGCAGGTCCCTGGGCACTGTTGGCCGGTAGTAAATTGGTACAATAATCCATACAATATTTCTCTCCATTCCAGACTACATCAAGCGTGCTATCAATGGATTTTAATTTTGGTCCGAGATAATCATACAGGGACTGCCAACGTTCCGGAATATTTTGGGTCTGAATTTCAGAATATAACAAAACGGCTATTAAAATCATCCATACTGTTTTCATTATTAGTAGTTTTACAATTTTATACTTTGATGCCAGTATTTCTTTAAGGTTTAATTAAAGAAGAAGGTGAGAATCCAATTTTGTTAACTTTGAAGCAATTCTTTTACCATAAAAAGAATAGTAATGTCTTTAATGAATATCATTTGTTTGATGCTGAATATTAATTTTAAGGAATGAGGGTATCCACCCTTTTTCGGGGTGGATACCCATAATGCTATGGTACGATTATTAGGATTATTCGTTTTACTGTGTTTCCAGTTTCATGCTACAGGTCAGGTTAAGAAAGTATTATTCCTGGGTAATAGCTATACTGGAGTAAACAACCTGCCATTAATGATCCAGAAACTGGCTTCTTCAGCTGGGGATTCTTTGTTCTTTGAAAAAAACACACCTGGTGGTTATACTCTGGGGTATCCTCCCAATGGACATCTTTACAACCAGACCTCCCTGGAACTGATCGCTCAGGGAAGCTGGGATTATGTTGTATTGCAGGAACAAAGTCAGTTCCCGACAATACCATATTACAGGGATAATTATTTTTTTTCAGGAGGTATTGCTCTGGATTCTTTAATTAAATCAGCCAACCCCTGTACCGAAACAATGATGTATATGACATGGGGCAGGAAGTATGGGGGGCAACAATGCATTGAAACATATTGTAGTCCTGATTTTGTTGATTTCCATCATATGCAAGACTCCCTGGAATCAGCTTATATGAACCTGGCAAATCACTTAAATGCTACGGTTTCACCAGTTGGAATTTCCTGGGAAAATTCAATTTTAAGCGGAGATCCCATTGAATTATTTATGGCTGATAACAGCCATCCTTCTGTTGCCGGATCATACCTGGCGGCCTGTACCTTTTATGCAACAATATTTCATAAAAGCCCGGCAGGGCTGAGTTATCATGCAAGTCTGGAAGCAACCGATGCAAACTTTCTTCAGGATATTGCCTACACAACGGTGTTGACAAATCCCTCACAGTGGAATATCAAACAAAATCAGATTAAAGCAGGATTTGATTTTATAATCCAGTATGATTCCGTATTTTTCTATGATACATCACAACATGCCGACTACTATTTCTGGGATTTCGGAGACGGTACTACCGACACAACACAAAATCCTGTACATCATTACAGTCAGAACGGATTTTACCTTGTGAAGCAGGTGGTGCGTAATGAGTGTGATACAGATTCGACAACAAAATGGATCAGTATAAATATCACCGGAATAAACTTAATTCCTGAAACAAATGAAGCTCTGGTATATCCTGTACCTGCAACGGACATCTTGTATATTCATTTGAATACGAAATCTAAAATGCCGGAAAATTTTGATCTAATGATATTTGATATAACAGGAGCCTTAATTTACAAAGCAACGGTTCCAGTCAGAAATGATGATTGCATCAGTATCAATATCAATATACTTCCCACAGGAACTTATACAATGAAACTTTCAGGTGATCAATTACCTTGTTTATATAACAGGATCATCAAACGGTGAGTTTTAGATAGTTTATCGTTATTAACAAAACTTTAACTTCTTACTACAAGATTACCAAATACTTTTGCAATATAAACGTTAATATCTATATATATCTACATGTAATGATATGGTGAGGAAGAACATTCTGGTTGGATTGGTTGTGTTGATTTTAACATTCGGCAAGAGTACCACAGCACAGGAAATGATAGGTAATGTTTTTGGTAATTACAATGGCATTTACGCAACTGTGATAAATCCGTCACTAATGACCGGATCGAAAACATACCTTGATATCAATCTTGCCGGCGGTAATGCTTTCGTAAAGAACAACTGGGGATATGTTCCAAAGGAAGGCAAAAATATCTGGCAATTGATCTTTGGAGACACGCTTACCAATCAGTATGGTGAATATGATTATAACAGCGATTACACATATTATGACAACACAAAAAGTAAATTCTTTTCACAAACAGCCCGCATTCTTGGGCCTTCAGTGATGTTACAAACTGGAAAGCATGCCTATGGCCTGAGTCTTTCAACCAGAACGGTTTCCAGTGGTTATAATATTTCCTATGAAATACCGGTCTTATTCTACGAAGGTCTGTCGTATGAAAAGTTACAGGGTATCCTATTTAATGATGATGATTTTAACTTTTCATCGGCGGCCTGGGCTGAGGTGGCTTTGAGCTGGGCATACGACTTTAAAAGGTCGTATAAAGGCAAACTCAGCTTTGGTGCAACCGCCAAGTTCATGTTGGCATTTGAGGGTTTTTATGCCGCTAACCGAAATGCCCAATATATGGTTCTTGATAAGAGTACCATCAATTTTTACAATTATGATGCAGAATTTGGTTTTTCAGTACCACTGGATTATGATTCCATAACACCACGTTACGAAGGACCATTCTTTAAAGGTGTTGGTGCAGGGATCGATATTGGATTTACTTATACTCGTTTGAAAAGTTCAGTTCCCCCTCTAAAGGAAAGTAGAATATGCAGTAAACCCTACGAAGAATATTTATACCGTATCGGGATATCACTATTGGATGTTGGAAGTATAAGTATGGGGAAAAATGCACAAAAGCATAATCTGGATAATGTAAGTGCACTCTGGACTGGATTGGACACATTGGGTTATAACGGAATTAATAATTTCCTCCAGGAAGCGAGTTATCAATTCTACGGAGATTCAACCAGGTCGAAAACTGCCGATAAAATCTCCCTGGGGTTACCCACGGCCCTAAGTTTGCAAATTGAAGCAAATTATTTGAAAAACCTATATATTTCAGCATTGTGGGTACAATCTATACAGTTTAATTCAAAACAACTACGACGGCCTTCTCAGATTGCTATTGCGCCCAGATTTGAAAATGATTACATTGCATTAAGTCTTATAGGTTCACTACTTGAATACAGGTATATCAGACTTGGAGCAGCTTTTAGAATAGGGCCGCTGACCATTGGCAGTGAACGACTTGGTATTCTGCTGGGTATTACAGACCTGGATGGTGCTGATATTTATTTTTCCTTAAAATTCGGATTGAATAAAGGTCGGTGTTCGTTAAAAAATAAGGGAGCCTGTTTTAATCGGGAGTTTAATTAGGATTCAGGGTGTCCATTCCAAATCGGGGCGGATATCTTATTAAGTTGAATAATATTCTTTGTCTAGCTGAAAGCCAAATCGAAGAAATGATTGAGATTTTTAATATCTGTAGATGAGAAATCAACACCAGTACAATCAAAGAGAACAGATGGAAGTACCTCAAACATTTGTTGCAGGGAATTATCAACACCTGTCGCAAACGAATAAAAGCTAGCACCATCAATTATTCTGATTTTATCATTCATTTTCATTTTTGTTCCTGTTTTTGTATCAGATGGAGTAAAAGGCTTATCGAAGCGATCGGGGCTCTTTGGAATAATAGTTACATAATATGCAGTATATTCTTTAAACTTGCTAGATTTTGGCATAACTACGTTTTCAAGGGAATTATATAAATCAGATAGGTTAGATCCTTTAACAGTATTATGTTTATTCTTAACTTCTGCAATAACTTTCAATTCATCTGATACTAAATCTATTATGTTACCGGTTTTTAAGTTCTTCCAGTTTCGTAAACTTCCTAGAATGGTCTGATGAAAATCACCAATATAATTTTGAAGTGTTTTCTGTGATTGCCTGGTTTGCTCACTAATAATCCATGATTGATAATCAATTCCAAATCCAGCAATCTGAAACATAGCTGAAAAGGGATCAATAACATTTTTCGTGAATTCTATTTGTGTTCGGTTTTGAGCTTTTTTGGCTATCTCAATTAATTCAACAACAGCAGACAATAAACTATCATCACTAATCCAGGGCAAATAAGCCATATCTTGTATATTAAATATCCTAACGAAACTAAGTAAAATATTACAATCAATGAAATATAAACACAATATTTTTGTTACGACTTAAACTCCATCACCAATTGATCTATGTCAATAATATTTTCACTTAACCGGTAATCACTATAGACCTTATTCAAAAATTTGATTAATGAGTATCCTATTTCTTTGGCAAGGTTTATCGGGACTGCATTCCCGATTTGTTTATATTGATTTGAAATTGAGCCAGCAAACTTCCATTCATCAGGAAAGGTCTGAATCCTGGCATATTCACGAACAGTAAAAGGCCTCGGTTCATCAGGATGGCACCTTTCTGTTTGTTTCTGGGCAGGACTACAAGTCAATGTCAAGGATGGTTCATCCCAACTCATCCTTCGTGCCATTCCAGTTTTACCTCCTGACAAATGATAACTGCTCATCATATATTGCTTCTGAATATTAACTGGTAAATCCTTCCAGTAACCACCAGGAGGAACTTTTTCAAGAACCTTTCTTTTACTTTCAGGATATTTAGTCCCTTTAGAAATAGGAACATCTGAAGAAAAAAGTTCACCTGCTTTCAATGCATCCTTTAAGTTATAAATCCTCTTATAGGGTTTTGGAAATTCATAATCTATTTCAATGTCCTCTCTTATACCAACAAGTATAAGTCTTTCCCTTTTTTGAGGAACCTGGTAAAATATAGCTTTTAATATCCGAGGCTCAACCACCCTATATCCAATTTCATTCAAAACAGACTTCATTCCATTTAAGGTTTTACCATTATCATGATTAAGCAATCCGCGAACATTTTCTGCAACACAAATCAATGGTCGGATTTCATTGACTATTCTAGCGAATTCATAAAAGAGTGTTCCCCTTGCATCTTTTAAACCTAGTTTCTTTCCAGCATAACTGAAAGCCTGACAGGGAAAACCTCCAGTGACAATATCCACATTATTATTAAGGTTTATAAAACTTAAATTTCTAACATCATTTTCGATAACTTTCCACTGTGGTCTATTAATACGTAAGGTTTCAGCAGCCCAATGGTCAATCTCGTTAAGTGCAATACATTTCAATCCAGCCTGTTCTAATCCTATGGCAAGTCCCCCAGCACCTGCGAATAACTCAAGTACAGAATAATCCCTTTCGGGCTTGATATAATTACTACTATCAACAGGGTTAAATAAAAAATCAAGTTCATCAAATATCTTTAATTGTTCTCTTTTATAAACCCTGTAATTGCTCATAGGTTCACGAACAGCCGGAAGTTTTCCATTTTTATCCCATCTACGTAAAGTTTCTTTACTTTTACCTAATAGGTCAGCAACCTCACATAATGTATAGTAATCTTTCATAACCATTTTATTTAACCTTATACATGGTTACAAATATATGCAATTTATTAACAAAACCCAAATCATAGTTTATGTCAGAAAATCAACTGAGTAAACCTATAAAAGTGCCCCGCTTTGAAGAATCTGCGGGTTTCTATACCACAAAAAAAAGAAGCCAGATAATGTCGAAGATAAAAGGTAAGAACACAAAGCCTGAAATCACATTTAGAAAAGAACTTTACAAACTCGGCATACGATATAGAGTTGATTATAAAAAACTTCCTGGCCGGCCAGATATATCAAATAAGTCCAAAAAGATCGTTGTATTCATTGATGGGGAATTTTGGCATGGTTATAATTGGGAAGAAAAGAAAAAAAAGATCAAATCAAACAGGGAATTCTGGATCCCTAAAATTGAAAGAAACATACAAAGGGACAATGAAAACAATGAAAAATTAAAGAATTTAGGATATCATGTATTTCGTTTCTGGGAACATGATATTCAAAAAAACTTACAAGACTGTATATTAAAAGTAACTCAGTATCTTGACCATCAAAAGACATTATGATCATCTTTCCGAATGTTAACTAAATTGGATTTCTATCTTGATCTTTCTTGTTAATAAATAACCTATATCCCAACATTACCTCAAACCGCTAATGATTATCTTTGCCCTTTCGTGTATTGTTTAACCTAATCAATTGATAATGATCTGTTTCTTCGGCGGAAAGAATAAATCTGTAATCGCTGTTCATATGACAAATAAGATTACCAGGGAGGAAGAACAAAAACTTAGCTGGTTATTCTCAGGGGCAAGGTTGCTTGCAGAAAATAAGATTGAAGGATATTTTGTGGGCCCCAGAAAAGAGATGATCACCCCCTGGAGCTCCAATGCTGTCGACATCACACACAATATGGGTATCATTGACAGCTTACGAATAGAAGAATTTATTGCTGTTGAAAAAAAGAATGCCACATTCGATCCTATGTTGCAAGATTTTTATGATGGTCTCGATCAGGGCATATTTATGATTGACAGGGAACCTGAACCAATAATCCAGATTACTGATATTGCCGCATATAACCAACAGGAAGGCCTGGCGCTGAGTGAAGATGAAATTGAATATCTTCAAAACATAAGCAAACAAATAGAACGCCCTCTTACAGATAGTGAAGTTTATGGTTTCGCCCAGATAAACTCAGAACATTGCAGGCATAAAATATTTAATGGAACCTTTATAATTAATGGAAAAGAAAAGAAAGAATCTCTTTTTGCTTTGATTAAGAAAACCTCAAAGCTTAATCCTAACCGCCTGGTTTCTGCCTATAAGGATAATGTAGCTTTCATCCTTGGACCAAAGATTGAGCAATTTGCCCCGAAAACTCAGGACAATGCTGATTTCTTCAAAATAAAAGATATAGACACCATTATTTCACTAAAAGCAGAAACCCATAATTTCCCAACTACAGTTGAACCCTTCAATGGTGCATCTACAGGTACAGGTGGTGAGATCCGTGACCGTATGGCAGGTGGCAAAGGATCATTGCCCCTGGCGGGAACTGCGGTTTATATGACATCCTATCCGCGGACAGAATATGACCGGCCGTGGGAACAGAATACCGAACCCCGAAAGTGGCTCTATCAAACACCTGAAGAAATATTGATCAAGGCTTCAAATGGTGCCAGTGACTTTGGGAATAAATTTGGCCAGCCACTGATCAACGGCAGTGTTTTAACATTCGAGCATGAAGAAAAGGGAAAGATGTTTGGGTATGATAAAGTTATCATGCTGGCAGGTGGTATCGGATTCGGAAAGAAGGAAGACAGTTTCAAAGACATTCCTGAAAAAGGGGATGTTGTTGTTGTGCTTGGTGGGGATAACTACCGGATCGGTATGGGCGGTGGAGCAGTATCATCGGTTGCTACAGGGGAATATGGGAATGCTATTGAACTGAATGCGGTTCAGCGTGCTAATCCTGAAATGCAGAAAAGGGCGATCAATGCGATCAGGGCAATGGTGGAGGCCAGTAATAACCCTATTGTTTCAATACACGATCATGGTGCCGGTGGTCATCTGAACAGCCTTTCGGAACTGGTTGAAGAAACCGGTGGTGAGATTGATGCCGGTAAATTACCTGTTGGTGACCCAACCCTGTCAATTAAAGAGATATTGGGTAATGAATCACAGGAAAGGATGGGGCTGGTTATTAAAAAGAAAGACATTAAACTGCTGGAAGATGTGTGCCATCGTGAGCGTTCCCCAATTTATGAAGTCGGGGAAATTACCTGCGACAAAAATCTTCTTTTTAAAAAGAATGATGATAAACCCGTTGACCTGAAACTGGAATACCTTTTTGGCAAACCACCTAAAACTATACTAAATGATGTGACACCATCAAAAAAAGCTCAGCCGGTTGAATATGATATTAAGAACCTGACGGGATACCTTGAACAGGTACTTCAACTGGAGGCAGTTGCATGCAAAGACTGGCTTACCAATAAAGTTGACAGAAGTGTTACCGGTAAAGTAGCAAAACAGCAATGTGCCGGCATCGTTCAATTACCCTTGAATAATCTTGGAGTTTCGGCATTGGATTACCAGGGTATAAAAGGTGTGGCCACAGCGCTGGGCCATGCCCCTGTCAGCGGACTTGTCGATCCGGCGAAAGGATCAAAGTTATCAGTAGCAGAAGCTTTAACCAATATTATCTGGGCACCAATAGAAGGGGGTCTTCAGGGTGTTTCCCTGAGTGCCAACTGGATGTGGCCTGCAAAAAATAATGGTGAAGATGCCAGGCTGTATTCAGCTGTAGAGGCCATAAGTGAATTTGCCTGCGACCTTGGAATCAATATACCTACAGGTAAAGACTCCCTGTCGATGACACAAAAATACCCCGATGGTGAAGTGGTGTATGCGCCGGGAACAGTTATCATATCAGCAGTTGGTGAGGTTACAGATATCAGGAAAGTGGTCGAACCCGTATTAAAAAATAAACCTGAGAGTAAATTACTCTATATCGATTTCTCAGACAGTGAATATTGTCTTGGCGGAAGCAGCTTTGCACAGGTAGTAAATAAACTTGGATCACTTACTCCTGATGTGTGCGAACCTGATTATTTTATCAGGGCATTCGATGCCATACAGAAACTGATCAAAGAAAAAAAGATATTGGCCGGGCATGATATTTCTGCAGGAGGCATGATCACCACCCTGCTGGAGATGACCTTTAGCAGAAATGATATTGGTCTTAAAATTGACCTTTCCGGTATAGCGGAGGTGGATATTGTTAAATTGTTGTTTGCTGAAAATCCGGGTATTATTATCCAGGTTGATAATACGGGTGATGCAGAATCAATATTTTCTGAATACAATATTGGATACGCTGACATTGGAAGATTGACAAAAAAAAGGAAACTTACTATCAATCATGAAAACCTTAATTATGAATTTGATATCAACAGTTTAAGGGATATCTGGTATAAAACCTCCTATCTTTTGGACCGGAAACAATGTGGCGAAGAGCTTGCTCTGGAACGTTATAAGAATTATAAGAACCAGGATATGCGGTTTAAATTCCCTAAAAACTTTACCGGCAAAGCATCTCAATATGGAATCGAATTAAGCAGGCGAGAACCTACCGGCATAAAAGCCGCCATCATCCGCGAGCAGGGTGTAAATGGCGACAGGGAAATGGCATACCTCATGCATCTTGCCGGTTTTGATGTTAAGGATGTCCATATGACGGACCTGATCTCAGGCCGGGAAGACCTCAGCCAAATTAACTTTATTGTATTTGTTGGAGGTTTCGCAAATTCCGATGTACTCGGATCAGCCAAAGGATGGGCAGGTGCTTTCCTTTATAACGAAAAAGCAAAAACCGCCCTTGAGAATTTCTACGAAAGAAAGGATACCCTGAGTCTCGGAGTCTGTAACGGATGCCAGCTGATGATGGAGCTGGATCTGGTTTATCCGGATCATGAACTTAAACCCAAAATGACCCACAATATATCAGGGAAATTTGAATCAGCTTTCCTTACCCTGGATATAGAGGAGAACAACTCAATTATGCTTGGATCACTTGCTGGTTCTCGTCTTGGGATACATGTGGCCCATGGCGAAGGTCGTTTTGTATTGCCCTATGATATCGGCAAATACCAGGTAGCCATGAAGTACTCCTATAAGGAATATCCGGGAAATCCGAACGGATCACCTGACGGTATTGCCTCTTTGTGTTCAGAAGATGGCCGCCACCTGGTCATGATGCCACATCTTGAACGTGCTTTTTTCCCGTGGCACTGGGCACATTATCCGGAAAAGCGAAAGGCGGATGAGATCACCCCATGGGTGGAGGCTTTTGTGAATGCAAGGGAGTGGGTGAAGGAAAGAGTTCTGGGTTCTGAGTCACTATTGTCCGGTTAAAATAAATAACGAGGTGAAATTTCTTTCACCCCGCAAAATGTGTAAGTTTGTTTTGCACAACAAAATTCACACATGAGCAAAAATAAATTTTTTACCGGACAGCCGAACTTCAAAACTTGATAAGAAACTTTATCTTATTGATTCATCAACAGTTTCGTTGTTTCAAGAGATTATGACAGCGGCAGGTCTCTCTCCAATGAATGGCAAGCGTAAGGGAGGTTATAAGGTTCATACATTAATCAAAGCTGATGAAGACGTCCCTCGATTCATAAAAATAAGCTCAGCAGCAAAACATGACAGTCCTTTTTTAAAGAATATACAGTTGCCTGAGGATTCAAACTTAACTTTTGATAAAGGCTATGTTGATTATAAGCAATACAACAGGTTGACCGGGAATAAGATTTGGTTCGTTACTCTTTTGAAAGCCAGTACACAATGGACACAAACGCATCAACGACCATTGAACCAATATCAGATTGCCAAAGGAGTGGTCTCTGATACTGAAGTAATCCTTGGTCACTCTCATCAGAAAAAAGCTGTGAAGGTCAAGGCACGCATTGTGCATTATTGAGATCCAAAAACTGGTAAGGAATTTGATTTTCTTACAAACAATACAACACTCAAACCCTTTACCATTGCTCAAACTTATCAAAAACGTTGGCAGATAGAGGTATTGTTTTAAAAGAAAATGGTCATTCTCTGGGATCATTTCAATTGTAAGACAACATTTGCTGGAGTATGTTTACCTTACTCAATATTTAGAACAACCAGAACTAATTTTGAAACGCTACAGACAGAAATCATCACCCGATCCCCCGGACTTATTTACAAGTATAAACTTCAAAGGGGGGCTTGGATTTTAAATTTTGTTTAATTTTGATCTACAACCCTTATAAATTCATTCATAATATCAAGAATCAAAATTTAACCGGACAGTAGTGACTCCGAACTCAAAACTCCGAACTATTTCACCCTCACAAATCCCCTGGCATCGTCAAATTGAGGATTAATGATATATAAACCGCTTTTATCTATCCAACCCCATTCACCACCATCACGTACAAGAGCCAGACCATTGACAAAATCCAGGGCTTTTTCAAATTGTGGATTAACTATCCATTTGCCATCCTTGCCAATATAACCCCATTCTTTACCCTTAAGTACTGCTGCCAGGTTTTCGTGGAAAAAATCAGTTTTATTAAACTGTGGATTGATAATATAATTACCACTTTTGTCGATATACCCCCATTCTTTATCCTTTCGGATAAAAGCCAGGCCATCACTAAAAGGTTCAGCATTTACGAATTGCGGGTTAACAGCGAAATTCCCGTCCTTATCGATATATCCCCATTCCTTGCCTTTTCTCACAGCAGCACGACCTTCGGAAAATTGCTGAGCATTTTCGAATTGTGGATTAATTACATAGGTGCCACTTTTGTCAACCCAACCCCACTCGCCATTCTTCCTGACCAGTGCTATGCCATCCTGGAAATCTTTTGCCCTTTCAAACTGTGGATTTACTACCCAGCTTCCTGATTTATCGATATACCCCCATTCTTTATCCTTAAGTACTGCAGCAAGGCCTTCAACAAAATATTCTGCCTTTTGAAACTGTGGATTAATCGTATAATTCCCCTCCTTGTCGATGTATCCCCATTCTCCATTTTTTCTTACAGCCGCCAGTCCATTATTAAAATCCCATGCATGTTCAAACTGAGGATTGATAACCCATTTGCCATCTTTGTTGATGTATCCCCATTCCTTATCTTTTTTCATAGCAGCAAGGCCTTCAATAAAATTACTTGCATCGTGGAATTGTGGGTTGATAACAAAAGTCCCTGTTTTATCAATAAAACCCCATTCACCGTTCTTACGAATTGCTGCCAGTCCATCGGTGAAGTCATGGGCATGTTCAAACTGGGGGTTTACCGCGTAATTACCTTCTTTATCGATGAATCCCCATTCTTTGCCTTTCTTAACTGCGGCCAGGTAATTTTGAGAGAAGCATTGTACTGTAAAGAATAGAATGCCTGTTAAAAGTAATAATCTCTTCATAGTTATTGGTTTTTTGTTAATTGTAGCTAAGATAAAAAACTTCATAGGATTTCAACGCGAAGTTATAAAATAATTATGATGGGTTACCTGTTGATAAACGAACCAGCGTATAAAGCACAGCATCCTGATCCCTGCGCCCTGTGCTCAATGCCCTGATCCCCGTCCTCCGTGCCCAGCGCTCTGCGCCCTGCGCCCTGCGACCTATGCATATGTTTTGCATTTTCATTCAGAATTCTTTATCTTTAGCATCATTATGTTTTGTTATCGATCAGTTTTATGAATTAAATCAAATAATATGAAAGTCAGAATATCTATTCCATTGATCTTTGTCGCTATATGGGTACTTTGTATCAGCCCAATTTGCAATGAAGAAGATACCAATGAAATGCCGGATCAACCACAATGTATCAACCCTCAGAATAATTCTACCGAGGTTGACCTGAATCCCACACTAAACTGGTCGGGTAGCGATCCTGATGGTGATCAGTTAAATTACACCCTACGTTTCGGACCGAATTCACCACCTTATACTATCGTAGCAGAAAATTATTCTCCAACAGCGCTTGATGTAGGACCACTTGACTACAATACTAAATATTACTGGTATGTGGTTGCATATGATAACCAGGACAACTCAAGGCAGGGACATGTATGGAATTTCACAACAAAGAACCTTGAAGGAAATAATCCACCGGATCCGGTGTTCAATCTAAATCCGAATGCAGCACCTCCCGGAACAATGGTCTATTTCGATGCCTCGCAATGTAGCGATATTGAAGATCCACAGGAAGAATTAATGGTAAGATGGGACTGGGAAAATGATGGAAGCTGGGACACCGAGTACAGTACTACAAAAACAGCGGAACACTTATACCAGTATATTGGTTATTTCATAGTGGCAATGGAAGTAAAAGATACAGATGGAGCCACAGCTACTATCAGGGATACCCTTGAAATTTACGGAGATCCCGATGGTTGCCAGGGTGTTACATCTGTTACATATTTTGGCCAGGTGTATCATACAGTGGAAATAGGCTTGCAATGCTGGTTTAAGGAAAACCTGAATGTTGGTTACATGATCAATAATCTTGATGATATGAGCAATAACAGCACTATTGAAAGATATTGCTACAACGATGATACTGTTTATTGCTGGAATTATGGTGCCTATTATCAGTGGAATGAAACCATGCAATACAGTAATACAGAAGGTGTTCAGGGCATTTGCCCGGATGGATGGCATATACCTTCTGATAATGAATGGAAAATCCTGGAAGGTAATGTTGATAGCCAGTTTATTGTAGGTGATCCTGAATGGAATGGAACAGCAGGGAGAGGATTTGATGTTGGAAACAACCTGAAATCAACAACAACATGGTATAACAATGGAAACGGATCCGATTTATATGGCTTTACTGCTTTACCTTCAGGCTACAAACCCAGAGACGGAGGTTTTTATATGTTCCTTGAGGCGACCATTTTCTGGTCATCTACTTTAGCTACCGATGAAGATAAGTGGGGCAGGGCCTTTAGATACAACTCTGATCAGAGTATGCGGAGCCCGTTTCCGAAGAAAAGCGGCCGGTCTGTAAGGTGTTTGAAGAATTAGTTATAAGAGGCTGTCCCAAATGACTCACAAACTCAGAAATACCACCAAATCACCAAGACACACCAGGCGCTCTCAATCAGCGTTTTACAACTTAGTGAATACTTTGTGTCTTGCTGTCTTTGTGGCTATTTTTCATTTTTGAGACAGCCTTTGTAAGGTATCAAAAACTATCTGGCGATTCCACAACTTCATCATCCCATACTGGTAGGATCACCGATTCTCTATGCTTTATTACTTCCTTTCTGTAAAATACAGGATAACCAACCTCCTGAGCCCTGCCATCCTGATCTTTTATATAACCATCGTTGTATCTGGTGATCAGGAATTCACCCAAATCTATCCAGGTCTGCATTAAGGAATCTGTTTCAATGGATGCATAAGTGGTCAGAAAATCAATTGCTTTTATTCTATTCTCCTGCAAAAGCTGCACTGCTTTCTCATCAATAATTTTCTGGCTGGCAATATATTTTGATTCGATACTATCCTGTACCTTCCGCATATCAATAACCATATCCGAATACCTGATATTACAGAAATTGGCAACAAAGTTGAAAACCCACCATGCCGAATCCCAGGAGAATTTTTTAATGTCTCCACTCCTGAAGGGTCTTGGTATTTCTTTGATGCAGTTATAAAGGGGTATATAAACTGTAAAATATGTATCATCCACGCCAAACCATATTAATCCACCGATCTCATCGGGTAGCCAACCACGTGATTGTGCTATGAATGAGAATGCCGTGTTGTATGTAGAAACAGGGCGTTCCCAGGCGCAATCCACCCCATCAACTTCCCATACCAGGGGCCTGTGACGGTTAGGATTACCAAATGGCCCGGCATCATAACCAACAGTCATATCTATAACAGTACCTTCATAATGATCCCGCGCAAGATCCATCACATCACCGATATCAAGTTTGTTGTCTGGCTTAATCCATAAAGGATACCTTTCAGCACCCTGAACACCACGGTGATAATCCGCTGAAAGATTGATGGAAGGGGCAGCACGGTTCATAATACTCCATACACGCGATGAGCAGTATCTTAGATTGGAAGGGGAGGAAGGGCAATAAGCTTCATTAAACTCAAAAGGTTTTCCTGACTCCGGATCATAATAGCCATGTTCGATAGCATAGTGGATCACATTATCAGAGTAAATACAATTTTCAGGATCGTTTAGCGGGAAAGTTCCAATTCTTGCCTTATTGGCATGACAGGAGATCATCCCATCAGGTATCTTAACTGCAACCCAGATAGCCCCTTCACCACCTGTGCCTGTCCCTACCATTTCCAGTATCCAGGCTTCTTTTGTATCTGTGATCGAGAAACTTTCACCTTCGCTGCCATAACCATAGGTATCAGCCAGACTCGTTATAACCGTAAGAGCTTCACGGGCGGTTTTAGCCCTTTCCAGGGCCAGTTTCATCAGATGCCAGTATTCAAGGTATTTGCTGTGGTTCCAGAGTTCTTCCCTGCCGGTGAAGGTGGTCTCTCCAATGGCCACCTGGTATTCGTTCATGTGAAACCCGATAAGTCCGTAGGTATGTGGTACCTGCGGGATATCCCCACGGACACCGTTCCTTCCACTTCGGAAAGTTATCGTGCTTCCGGGTTCATGGTCACCAGCAGGCTGGTTTCTTAAATGATACAGGTATTCGGCATCGTTGGTATAAACTAAATAAACTGAGCTGTCCTTTGAGGCGCCACTTGTTATGATAATATTTGTACAGCTAAATGCCGGGATTACAATTCCAAGCAAAATGATTGATAAAAGTGTTTTCATATTTGTAACCTGATTCGTTAGAGGGATATATCAGGCGGCCAAATTACAAAAAATGTAACAGGGTGTCCACCCCCAAACGGGGTGGATATCCATAAACGGGGCTTCACCCTGATAAAAACCGGGATTTGGGATTATATGTGTGAAAAATGGTCGGTTAAGCAGGCAACAGATACTATAATTTGATCATAAATGAAATAGAGTACATTGCATCTAATCCGGGTTCGGGAAGATATATAACACATATTAAAAAAGGGTATAGAGCTTCAAAAGTTAAATCACATCTGATATTTTACAAATTGAGCGGAAATAATATTGTTTAAGTAGTTTGAATTGTTCACCAAGGAATGGATGTTGAAATCAGAATGAAATAAACCTTGTATATTTTAAAAATGGGTAGTATATCGCAAAGATAGAGAATGAAAAGGGAAGGCAGGCTTCGCAGAGAAAGAAAATTAAGAATTTTCGAAGCGAAAGAAATTCACAATGGATGGGTTTCTTAATTTGAATTTATATCAGGTTAAACTTCAGGTGGAGGGCTTTATGGAATAATGAATGGATGAATGGATCAGGAATCACCACCAATCATTGGATGTTAACCGTGTCCTTACGTTTATAAACATAGATGTTGTTATCAAATTCGGCCGATTTTTCATAATTCCTGAGGAAATATGCTTCATGCCCATACATGTATGAATCAATTCTGTAAACAATAAACTGAGGTTTTTGATCGAGAACCAGCCCTATTTCTCTATCCAGATCAATATCGAGTTTGTTAATATGATCTGCATATACAAACATTGTAGGATGAACATAAGGTGTTGGTGGAGGCTGTTCCAACAGGTAATAGATAATGTGTTTATACCCTGACACATAAATAATCCCATCCTTATCCATTCGCTCCTCCAAATACCTGGCTATCTGTCGCGGATGGTCATTCTTGAAAACATAATATAACTGGTTAATCAGGCTGATGATCAACAGTATTCCTACCGTCCATGAAAGGAATTGTGCCGCATGCTTTTTTATGAAATCCCCTGACCGGTTAGGAATAGCAAAAATATCTGCGATAACAAATGCCATAACCGGAAAAACCTGGATCACATAATGCGTATTTGGTTTTTTAAGTGATAGTACAGCAATATAAGTCATCACTGTCCATATGATTACAAAAAAGGAATATGATTGCTTAGGTATTCTGAGAAAGTTCCTGTAAAGGAAGTAGTAAAACAGGATAAAAGCAGGAAGGTATTTAACATGAACGTCGATAACCATTTTCCAGTATTCCTGCATACCCGTTGCCTGTTGATATTTCATCAGGAAGGAAAAACTAAAACTTTGAAATTCTTCCAGGTGGCCGATAATTGTATAAAAGAGTATCACCATTCCAACTGGGATAATAAATCCGGTAAATAAGAGGATACCGGCTTTCATTAATTTCAGGAAACGCATTCTTTGTTTAAATACAAGAAATAGCAGGAACAGAGCATAGGCCAGCATATCGAAGGCAACCATGTATTTAATTATGAAACCAAAACCTGCAATAAGCCCACCAGCAAAGAACCGGAAATCTCGCTCACCTTTAAAAAGGATATTAAAAGACAGAATGGTAAAAAAAATGAAAAATAATTCTGTATTGGCAGCATAAGTAAAACGATACATCGAAGCCAGAATCAAATAGATAATACCTGCAAAGATGGACACATAGCGATTACCTGTGATTATAAGTTTCAATCTGTATAAATAGAAAGATGTTAAACCGATAATCAACGCGGCCAACAACCTTGAAAAAAGTATCCCTTGTCCGGTTATGGTTTCCAACAGGCCAAAAATCAGGAATATCCCGATGGGTTTTGTGTCATAATAATCGACATAAAGTATTTTGCCTTTAAATAATTCCTTACCAATGAGGAGATAGGTTGATTCGTCGATATCAATAACACTATAGAAGAAGGTAAATACCTTAAATACTAATGCGGCAACCAGAAAAAACAGAAGCAGGTTTTTATCAGCTGAACCTGTTCTTATCATTAGATTATTTATACTTCTCAGAAAAACATTCATGCGGCTTTTCGAATGTAAGGTCTTTAATTATACGGATAAAGATATATTATTTTAATCAAAAAGGGTGTCCACCCCTTTTTGGGGTGGACACCCTGTTGTTATTAAATTAATCCTACTTTTATATACTTAATATCAGAGAATGACCATCACCCTGATCATTATATTCTTCGCCATTTGTTTGTTTCTTGGATTTGTATCCGGAAGGAAAAAATCCGGTGAAGGGTTTTTAATTGCTGACCGTAACCTTGGAACCTTTATTTCTACTGCGACCATAACTGCCAGCTTTATTGGTGCCAATACCCTGCTGGTTTATACCGCTTTTGTTTTTACCTACGGGATATCCGCTTTCTGGATGTTTATCGGTTATATGTTCGGGTTTTTTCTTTTTGGTTTGTTTGGCGTGTACCTGAAGAGAAGAGCAGATGTGAAAAGATATTATACCCTTTCCGATTATTTCCACGACAGGCATGGAAAATCCATAGCACTTATTGCAACCTTTGCTGTTTTTGTGGTTTATTTTGGCTCCTTAACCAACCAGTATATTGGTGGGGCCAAGGTACTATCAAAGATCTCCGGGTGGTCATATGAACTTGCACTTTTTCTTGTAGCTGCTGTTATACTTATCTATCTCCTGCTAGGTGGTTTTAAGGCCGTGGTAAAAACCGATGCCTTTCAGTACATGATCATCATCATTTTGCCCCTGGTTTTAATATACGCTCTGGCCTCCGGTGTGGAGGTACCTGTGGAACACTGGAACATTTTCAATGCAGGAGCAGTGAATACGCTGGCATTCTTTTTTTATGGTTTGTTTTCGGTTTTTATCTATGCTGAATTCTGGCAGAGGGCTTATGCTGCTAGGAATGAAAAGACAGTAAAAAGGGCATTTAATTTAGCCGGTCTTTCCTATGTTTTTATCGGATTGCTTTTTACCTATATCGGGCTTGTCGCCAGAACTTCATTTCCCGAAGCTGACCCGGATATAGCTTCTGTTCATAGCTTTACGCAGTTGATACCGGAATCATTACTTGTAATAACCATGGTGATGCTTTTTGCCATTATCATGTCATCTGCAGATACAATTTTATTTGTCCTGGCCATGAACCTGAGCCAGGATGTTTTGAACAGAAATAGAAAGCTTTCTCCGAAACGGGAAATGTTTTTTACTAAACTGGCCTTTGTGGTATTTACAGTTGTTGCCGTATTAATCGCCATTGTTTATCCCAGAATGGCTGATATTGTTATAGTTTATGTTTCGTTTGGAATAGGACTGGCACCGCTGGTAATTATTTCCTGGCTGGCACCCAAACCCAGTGTGAAAGCCATGATCATTTCATTTTTAGTGACTGATTTAACAGTGCTGGTGCTGGTGATCGCATTTCAATGGATACATCCGGGACTGGGGTTTGTGGCTATTTTGGAAAGTTTTGTGGTGTATTATATTGTGTATTGGTTTGGTCATAATATGAATATCCACCCCAAAAAAGGGTGGACACCCTTAAAATAATTGAACTTAAAACTTCAAATTTGGCAAAAATCTTCCAGGTACCCACGGGTTGTACTCTTGAAGGTTTTGAACAGCGAACTTCGAACTATGAACACAGAACTCAAAACTACTTTCTGCCTGAATCATTCAATAACAACACTTCCCGAGCTACCCCATCGTACCAGGTCCACATCCTTGGTTATGGTCTGGATTTCCTGATAGGTACCCGGATCAATGTAAATAGTAGTGCCTGCCCCTGCTGCATAAACAGCTTCAATAATTGTTTGTATAGGGGATCCGGAAGTTCCGTTTCCTCCTGCAGCAGCATTTCCATCTACATAGATGGTGCCTGGATATACGGAAAATGAAGCAATATGGGTAGTTTTTGTCGAATGGTTTGCATTCACAGTCATATTGGTATACCAGAATGTCCTGTCATCACTTGGATCCACATTCAGTGATGTATAATCACCCCATCTGTTGGCCCCTGTTTGATAACTGGTTCCGGTAGATATTGTCACTTCAGCAACATTCAATACGCCATTTCCATTGCTATACTCAATGGCATTCTGCCCGCAGTATCTGATACCCGGATAAAGTGTTGAACTTGAAATGGAATACCCGAGCGCAATCTCCTTATTCCCGTTCAACCTGATACTTCCCATCCATCGTGAATGGGCATCGGGTGCATAGGTTCCCTGCTGCCTGATATACCAACTGCCTGTAGTTCTTCTGAGTTCATACCAGCGTACTCCTGCCTGGTCAGATCCTACATCAACACTATGGCAACAAACAATGGTTTCATAAGATCCCCAGTTCCTGTATTGCGGCGCATTCATAATAACTTCAGGAATGGCATCGAGTTTTTGAGCTGTACCCTGTTGGACAATATTATCCCAGGTGGGACCGAAATTGCTGTCATAGGCATTGACTGTAATTTGTTGTACTCTCGTGAATGTTGAGGAACCCGGCGTGGTCCAGTTAACATCCAGTTCATAAAGCCAGAGTTCATCATTGGTCAGACTTGTTAAAGCATTATCGGCATGACAGATAAAAATTCCCGGTTCTCCATAAGGAGCAAATGTGCCATCATTATCAACAGGTGGGACACACATAAAATTGTTCTCACCGCCCGGTCTGTTCGCGTTTTCAAAACCTACCAGGGTTGGGTTGATGTTTCCAAGAAGCATTTCTGAACGCTCCATAACGTATATATCATCACCTGTAGGTCTGGTATTTGTAGCCATGTAGTAACCATCTCTCCATACCCCCAGCTTTTCATAATCCGGAACTTCATCAGTATCAAATGAATAGCCATAATATGATCCTGTTGGATTGGCGGTTTGAGAAACTGCAACCATCACCCTATCATCAGCATTGCAAAGTGAAAATTCAACAATTAACCAACGATCGGCCTGCTCATCGTAAAGTATAATAGGGTCGCCATTATTACAATTTCCTCCTATAAGGCCTGTAAATAAGCTGTTAAGGAGCGTAGGGCCTGCCACTCTGGTTCCTGATTTATTATAAATTGAATATGCAGAATTGTAAGCCTGGACATAATGATTCGGGCCAACATCACCACAGGGATCTGGCGGATAGGATCCATCAGCATCTCCTATAAAATTTAATTCAATACCTCTCATCCCTGAGGCATCGCCATTATAATCCTGAAGCCCCGGATCTGGCCTGTCCTTTACCTGATCCGCATAAGGATATTCTTTAATAGCCAGTCCCATGTTAAAGGGATGCTCCCTGTTTTGTTCCCATAGTTCCTCGAGTTCCTGCTGGGTTAATACTTTTGCATCCTTGAATGGAATTGATAATCCAAGGTATTCACCCTGGATGATTGAAGACGGATAAACTACCTGTTCCTGGGTGTATAAACTATTAGTAATCATAATTCCCAGGATGAGTAAAACGGGATTTTTCATATAGTGTATCATAATATATTCGCTTTATTGTAATGAAACCAGTACAAGTACAAGTCCTCTTCCATCTTTGAGGGAAGTCATGGCCTTTCCGATTATTGCCCCCCTGGCTTTTTTATGGTTCTTAACTTTCATGGCATAGCCCGGGGTTGATGAGGTTGTTAGTAAATCACCAGGTTTTACAGTTCCGTTGGAAGCATCCACCAGGCAATATACTCTTCCTGCCAGTGCAACCAGGTGTTTACCATCGGCAATACTGCCTCTTTCACTCATGATCAGGCCGGTCTGAATACCATTTGCTCCACTAACTATACCTGCTACCTGCCGGTCGTAAACCTTTTCAGACATCTTTAAGGTACCGGGGTAGTCAGGATTAATTGATAACACCATGCCGGGTTGAATATCATCGTTATTATGAATGTCAAACAACTCGGATATGTCTGAACCACCTGTAATTTGAAGTTCCTGTGTGTAAATTCTTCCATCACCTGAAAGGCTCCCGTCCAGTTCAATGACCACATCGTTACCTGTGGCATCATAGAGTTTAATGGCTCCAGCATCAGGGGCGCTACCCTCCTCCGGGTCGATAAGTATGGTCCTATTATGAGCGTTGTTGTACAATAGGATCTCGCCGGTATTTGTTATCCTGATCTCATCCTCACCACCATTAGGGCCAAAACCTTTGAGCAATGGACCGGTGCCATCCTGATCCAGGGCCAGAGTGACATCAGTACCCTGGGTTGCAAAATAACCGGCAATGCCTGCTCCGGTACTGGTATTCTCGCTTTTTAGGGTAACATAGGTAAGCCCGGAGCCATTACCAGTAAATAATGCTGTTTTTACACTACCTGAATAATCAGCATGGAACCTGGCTTGTGGATTATTGGTTCCCACACCAACACGGCCAATACTATTTACAAATAATGAACTTGTCCCATTATCCTGTACATCAAAGTCACCTGTACTGGTCAGGTTAAAGGTTATATTGGCTGAACCACTATTGGTAAAATTCAGTGCTTCAGTACCACTTTGCGTGATAGTGGTGCTTGCAGTAAGACTTCCTCCCCATTTTACAGCATTTGTTGTCCTTGTCAATCCATTGCTGAATGTCAGTGGTGATTCTCCAGAAGTCCACGACATGGTGCCGCTTCCATTGGTTGTTAAATATTGACCACTGGATCCGTAGCCGGTAGGAAAAGTAAATGTTCTGTTTGTACCCAGGTCACCTGATCGTAATACAGTATAATATTGTGGTGATGATCCGGTTTCAAGCAAAGCCACACGGCCCTCAACAGTGAGTTTATACCCGGGAAGCAATGTTCCTATACCTACATTGCCGTTGTTGCCAATAAATAATCGGCTATAATTTGATCCTCCAGATTTGGTGGTGAAATTAATGGCTGCTGACTGATGATCATACTTGTTGGCAAATTTCACATGAAAATCAGGATTGATGACAATAGCAAAGCCATTGGCTGCGGAAGCATACCCCGAAGTTGTATTGGTAAGTTGGAATATCTGCCCGCTCGCGGCATTTTGATGCACATGTAAAATACTTTGAGGGGTGATCGTAGTGCCTGTATTGGAAATACTGACCTGTGCAGATGTATCTGCATAAAATGCCGGCAGAAGGAATGATAGTGCCAGCAGCGCTGAGAAAATTAAATGGGATTTCATAATTACCTGGAATTTGGTTAGATTATAAAGATACGTATAAAACACTCAAGATCAAAACAAAATATGCCATTTTTATTCTTTCATATTATCCACTTAACTTTAACCTTCTATCATTAACATGACAATTATCCAAAATCCTAAACTAATGTCATCCTGAATGGAGACGAAGAAAAGCGCCCCATGCTTCTCTTACCAGTAGCTATTGAAACAGATTTAAAAAATCTTTCCTATAGCTTTCACAATTTTATATATTTACACTGAATTACCTTAATGTCAATTAATCAAATGTAATCAACCATGAAAACATCAAGTATTTTATTATCATGTATTGTTTTAATAGTTGTAACCGGAAATGTTTATTCACAGGTGTCTATAAGTAAAGATAGTACACCCCCTCACGAATCTGCCATTCTCCATTTGAAATCGGATTCACTTGGATTATTGATTCCAATTATGACCCAGACTCAACGATTATCTATCAGTAATCCAACTGATGGGTTGATCGTCTATCAGTATGATCCTACTGAAGGGATATATTATTATGATGGAAATTACTGGATTATTCTGAGATCGGGAACCATCGGTAATATATGGGCTGATGGTGGTGATTTCCTAAGTCCTGTCCGTTCGGGAGCCCTTATTCGAGTTGCTGATACAACAAGTTATACATATGGCATATACGCCAATATGAATACAGGTGCTAATTATGGATATGGAGGATATTTTCAACATACAAATTCCTCTGGTGAAGGAACGGGAATATATGCAAAGGCGCTTTATACCGGAACAGGAACCTCATATTCTATAAGGGGTGCGGAAATCGAAAGTGTTTCCACAACGCAAAACCAGGTTGGAATAAGGAGCAATCATCAACATTCCGGAGTGACCGGTTCCTTAATGGGAATTTATAACACCACAGAAATGACTTCTGGCAATAATACGATTCTTTATGGTACACATTCGTATAGTGTAAGACATGGAAATGAAAGTGACAATTACGGAGTATATGGCAGAGCCGATACCGGATTACATACATATGGTGTTGCCGGACAAGGGGAGGATGGTACATATAATTATGGTGTTGATGGCCGTGGTATTGGAGGCACACTGGCTTATGGCGTGTACGGAGATGCCTCCGGGGCAACAGAAAATTATGGTGTATTTGGTAAATCACCGGATTGGGGAGGATATTTCAAAAATTCAGTTTCCAGCAATAAAGAGGTAAAATTGGGAGGTTCCGTTTATGCCATTCAAATCATCGATGGGAATCAATTGGCAGGAAGGGTTCTTACCTGTGATAATCAGGGTAATGCCGCCTGGCAGGAAAATCCTCCAACCTTACCTGCAGGTGATCAGGGCAGTGTACAGTATAAAAACAGCAGTTCTTTTGCCGGTGCATCTGATTTTATCTGGGATAATACCAATAAACGCTTGGGGATTGGAACCAGCTCACTTGCTAATACCCTGGAGGTTAATGGAAATATCAATATCAAAGGTATCGTTAATGGAATAAAAATGGGTGATGATGTTATTATACATATGGCCGGAATAACAACGAATATTATGCTAGGATCGGATGCTGGCGCTGTTGCTTATAAAAGTGCAAATGGTACTTTCGTGGGTTATGAAGCCGGACGCTGGGATACTACCGGTCAGGATAATACATTCGTTGGCTCCAAGGCCGGATACTGGTCAAGGAGTAGTCACTATAACACTTATCTGGGAAGTAGTGCAGGATATAATAATACAATTGGTGATTATAATACTTTTTTGGGATATAGCGCAGGAATCACCGGTAATAATTCAAGATATAATACAATGATAGGCGCTCATGCCGGACATAGTACCACATCTGGAAGAGATAATGTTTATGTTGGTTATAATGCCGGTTATGATAACACTACTGGATCTCAGAACACTTTCATCGGATCACAGGCCGGGGAGAATAATTATCAAAGAACCGGTAGTGTTTTTATTGGTTATAAAGCTGGATATAATGAATCCAGTTTCTACAGGTTATATATTCACAACAATGAAAGTTCAAACCCATTGATCTATGGGGAATTCGATAACGAAATATTAAGGTTTAATGGCCAGGTGGGAATACAGACCACACCAAGAGCTGATGCTGGTTTGCATGTTGAGCATGACAGCCTCTATGCAGGATATTTTACATCTGATAATCATTCAAATAATACCCATGTTATTCATGCCGAATATACTTCTACAAGTTTGGCTGATGCTGTTGCAGTTTATGGTAAATGTGCACCTGGTGCAAATGCTTATTATGGTATAGGTGGTCAGTTTATTGGTAATTTCAAGGGAGTTGATATTTCTTCAAATGCTGGCAGTTCAACAGGAACTTCATATGGTCTTTATGCAAAATGTAGCGGTTTTGGAGGCCCTCGTTATGGTGTATATGGTGAAGCTTCTAACGGAACATTCAGATATGGAGTCTATGGTAAAGCAGACTCGGAATTATCACAATCGTATGCTGTTTTTTGTGATGGAAACGGGGTATATTCAGGTACCTGGAATTCAACCTCGGATTCAAAACTGAAAGAAAACCTGAAAGATGTTACAGGAATTTTGGATCAGGTAATGCAATTAAGTCCTAAATCGTATAATTTCAAAACCAAAAAATATGATTATGTTAATTTAGCCTGGGGAAATCATTACGGATTTACAGCCCAGGATATGGAAGAGGTCTTCCCGGATCTTGTAGGGACAGCATCAGTACCAAAGAGTGATGATAAGGATCCGGTAATGGAAGAATTTAAAACAGTGAATTATATCGAATTAATACCCATCCTTACCGGGGCAATACAGGAGCAGCAGGAGATGATCATGGAAATGAAAAAGGAGATTGAGGAGTTAAAGGCTGAGGTTAGAAGGAAATAGGGAACCGTTAATGTTTAATTCCAGATTCCAGATTTCAAATTCCAAATTGCATAGGACCCAGACAGTATTTGCAGTCCACAGATAGATCTGAAATCTTCAAATACTTCAGAAATCGAATATCCCTGCCTCTGGTGATACTAAGTAATGCTATGAAGAAATTAAATGCTTCATATTTGCCGGGGTTGTAATCTGTTGTAGCGGGATTGTGTCAGAAATGTTAAGGCTGTGTATGTTTGACATACAATCCGTAATTTCAAATATTTGTTTTCAATTGGTTTGAAAAAAACCCGTTCATCATGAAAACAGCAATTATGCTATTTATCATCTTTATGAGTATATCTGCTTATGGACAGATAGCTATCAATACCGATGGAAGCTCACCTGATACCACAGCCATACTGGATGTTAAATCAACGGATAAAGGATTATTGGTGCCGCGGTTAGCACAAATCCAGATTGAAGCCTTAACTAGCCCGGCCGATGGGTTATTGGTTTTTTGTACAACTGATGAAAAGTTTTATGTGTACGTAGAAAGAGCGAATGAATGGAAATCACTTGATTTTGGTGCCGGGACAATACAGGCTGCCTGTGGTACACCATTATTCGATTCACGTGATGGAAAAGCATATTCTACCAAACTTATAGGAATACAGTGCTGGATGGCTGAAAACCTCAACGTAGGTACAATGATTCCGGGGATATTTGAGCAAAATCCAGCCGACCCGGTAATAGAGAAATATTGTTACCAGGACCTGGATGTAAATTGTGATACTCTTGGCGGATTGTACCAGTGGGATGAGATGATGCAAAATTCAATAATACCAGGAATCCAGGGCATATGTCCTGCCGGGTGGCATCTTCCGGAGGATATTGAATGGATAGCACTGGCAACAACACTTGGCGGCTTTGGCCCGGCAGGAGCACAAATGAAACAAACAGGTTTTGGCTTCTGGTTTCCTCCAAATTCAGGAGCAAACAATACCAGCGGTTTTACTGGTCTTGGCGGTGGACACAGGCATAATGCCGGTTATTTTGAACTTCTTAAGCTTATTGCCCATTTTTGGTCTTCAACACAGGATGCTAACAATTTACTTGCATGGCAATATATGCTTTTCCACAATAATACTGCCCTGGGTGCGCAGACCCAGTTTAAAACAATGGGTTTATCTGTACGCTGTCTTCGGGATTGATCGTAGGCCAACGGAAAACTATCACATAGAAATAAAGTTCAATAATTATGGCTGACAGGCGCCCTGTATTTTAATGCCAAAGTCATACATATCACTTGATGTAGTAATGATCTTATAAAGAATGGTTGGTGAGGTACCCACACATTTATTGCTTTCGGTGATGTAGAATCCTTCAATGACAAAACTGGCGGCGCCATAAACAACATTGTTGATGCTGGTTGAATATTTACTGGCTCATTTCACATGTGCCTATTTTTTAGAGCATCCGCTTAAGGAATCTCTCTTTTTGTCTTCTGGATACCTCTACTTCAGAGCCGTCTTCCATGATAACCGTACCACCCTCGCCTTTGATATACCGGGCAACAAAATCAAGATTTATTAAATGTGACTGGTGTACCCGTACAAAGGAATCATCCTTGAGCAAGTTCTCATATTCTTTGAGTGTACGGGTTACTAAGAACTTACCACCTTCATTTATGAAAAAATTTGTGTAATTATTATCCGCCTCACACCGGACAATATCCCTGATCTTTACAAAGGAATACCCACTGGTAGTTGGCAGTGCGATTCGGGTAATCTTTTGCTTATTGTCAAGTAAAGTGGATACTCGCTCAGGTAATTGGGCTTTTACCGGTAACAGGTTTCTTACTTTATCAACGGCATCTATGAGTTGCCCGGGATCGATTGGTTTAAGCAAATAATCTATCGCGCTGAATTTGATAGCTTTAATTGCATACCTGTCGAAAGATGTAATGAACACCACATGAAATTTAATATCAGTAAAACTTTCCAGCAGGTTAAAGCCACTGCCATCGGGCATCTGGATATCGAGAAAAACAACATCAGGCTGGTGCCCTTTGATTGTTTTAATCCCTGAGGCCACATCACTGGCTTCTCCCAGTATTTTTACATCTTTACAATAGTTTGTTAATATATTGTAAACTGCAGTCCGGCTTTCCGGTTCATCATCTATGATTACTGACCTGATCATGTAATGCAAAAATACGAAAACTGATCTACAAAGACACCGGGTGACATTCTTTACTCAGCGTATTTTGTTCCCAAAAACAAACTTGCAATCCATAAGTCCGGTCACCCGGTTACTTTTTTTATATTCAAGGATTGTTTATCTTTACTAATGTAGAATTTCCTGGCAATGAATAATAAGCTTCTAATGACCATTGTGCTAAACCTGTTATGTCTCTCAGGTTTAGTATTATCTCAAAACATTAATGTTGACAGTTTGCTTAAAGTTGCTGATACAGCCAGCGAGCTAAAAAAAGCCAGGATATATGCTGATGTTGCTGATAGTTATTATGGGATTTCGATTTCTGATTACTATAACTATGCATTAAAATCGAAGTATTTCGCTGAACTATCGGGTGATGATGCGGCCCTGGCTGATGCATTGAACATTCTTGGTATTGCATATCATTTCCTGGGGAAGCCTGATTCGGCAATCTGTTATTATAAACGTGTGCTAGAATTTACACAGAAGAAAATGGATACCACAAGGACTATTTTAACCTTACGAAATATTGGCATCTCTTTTCAGGACAAGGGATTTTACACGCAGGCCCATGACTATTACCAGAAGGCATTTATGCTGGCAAGATTGTCCGGTGACAGTCTTGGTATGGTTGATGTTCTGACAAGCACCGCCAGTGCCTATAATAGTGCAATGAGGTTTGATAAGTCTGTTGAAGCTTCATTGGCAGCTCTTGAAATTGCAGAGAATAGCAGTTATAGCATCGAGGTAAACGATATTCTAAATACCCTGTCAATTACTTTTGGAATGATGGAGGAGTATGAAAAAGCACTGTACTACCAGCGTAAATCCCTGGCCGCAATCAACGTTGAGAGTAATAAACGGGATGCAGCATCTTCTTACAATAATATTGGGCTGATATATAAAAAAATGGATATGCTTGATTCTGCTGAGTACTACTATAACCTTTCGCTAAATCTCAAAAAAGAAATTGGTGATGCAAACAAGTTGGTGATTAGCTATAATAATATTGGCTCTTTGCATCTGGTTCGTGAGCAATACAATAAGGCCCTTGAAATGTATTTTGAAGGCCTAAAACTAGCTGTAGAAAGTAAACTTATTGATGAGCAAATCAGGTTGGTTAACGATATTGGGGAAGTTTATTATGAAATAAGAAACTATGATGAAGCGAATAATTATTTTCAAGAGGGTTTACACTTAATTCAAAAAGGGGGTTCAGCGGAAACGGTGACAAAGCTTTACAAAAACCTGTATAAGTTGAACAAAGCTACCGGAAAACTGGATCAGGCCCTCTATTTTAGTGATAGTTATCATGCTTTAAAAGACAGTGTTTTCGATATAGAGAAACAAAAACAGCTTAGTGATATAGAAACAAAATACCAGACAGAAAAGAAAGAAAATGAGATACTGCTGCTTACAAAAGAAAAAGAGTTGCAGGATGCGGAGTTACATAGGCAAAGAGCCCTTCAATATGCCCTGGCTGGTACTATCCTACTGATTCTTATTGTGGCCATATTGATCTTCAGCAGGTACAGGTTGAAACAGCAGAACCTTCGAAACAGACTTGAAAAAGAAAAACTTGAAACCGAAGGCAAATTGCTCAGATCACAAATGAATCCCCATTTCATTTTCAATTCACTTAATTCAATACAAAGCTTCATATCATCGAACGAGCCATTTAAAGCAATGACTTATCTTTCAAAGTTTGGGAAACTTACAAGGGATGTTATGGAACATACCAGGGAGGACCTTATTTCCCTGGAGGCAGAAATAAGCAGCCTTGAGCTTTATATTGAACTCGAAACCATCAGGTTTAACAACGATATCAGCTACAGTATTCATATTGATGAAAATATCGACATCGAAACAACGATGGTACCCCCCATCATCATTCAACCATTTGTTGAAAATGCAATTAAACACGGACTCAGGAAAAAAAAGGATAATCGTTTACTTGATATCAATTTCCAGATTGAACATGATCTGTTAAAATGCACTGTTATCGATAATGGTATTGGCAGAAAAGCATCACTGCTAAGCAAGGATGAAGACCACCATTCACTTGGTATGCAGATCACCGGTGAAAGACTGGAAGAATTAAACAGAAAATCAAAATCAGCAATAAGGTATGAAATAACCGACCTGTATGATACTGGTAATGCCACAGGGACCAGCGTTGTCATTACACTTCCAAAGATGGTAACCTAATGAACCTTATTCAGAGAGAGATATAAATCTGACGATAGTTGATATTACGATTTTAGATTATACTTATTCAATCGAACGTTGACAATCGACAATCTTAACGCTCTTCCAAACATTCATGCCTTTTTCCTTTTACCAAATTCTAACCTGCACCAGCAGAATTCTTTACCAGTCCGTCAAATTCTAATTATAGGTTGTTTTGGCTACATTTGATTTGTAACTTTAGATATCAAGCTAAACATAACTGTGAGTCTTAAACTTAAACCGATGAAAAAATTAGTAATTATCCTGGTTGCAATAATCATTTGCACAGCAACCGGCCACACGCAGGTTGCAATTAACGAAGACGGTAGCACCGGACACTTCACATCCATGCTGGATGTTAAATCTTCAAATAAAGGCCTGCTGATACCCAGGATGACTGAAGTAGAAAGAATGGGTATTCAAAGCCCTGCAACCGGGTTACTGGTTTACCAGACCAATGCTGATTCGGGTTTTTATTACAATTCCGGAAATGCAGGACCAAACTGGATAAAACTTTTTGGCGGAGGAGCTTCAGCAAGTGCCTGGAGTACAACAGGAAACAGTGGTACGGTCTCAGGTACAAATTTTCTTGGTACAACCGACAACCAGGCACTCGATCTTCGTACCTATGATACAATACGGTTTCGGTTTACCACCAAAGGGCAGATGGAGGTTTTAAACACCGGGTGGTCTGTTTTTATTGGAGAAGGTGCAGGAGCCAGCGATGACCTTTCCAATAACGGCAATATTTTTATTGGAAGGAATTCCGGAAACAACAATACTACGGGAGACTTGAATACGGCTATTGGCAACAATGCTTTGCGTGAGAACAAAAATGGATCCCACAATACTGCAATTGGAAATGGTGTTTTATACCAGGATACTTCAGGATCTTACAATACTGCTATTGGTACTTACTCACTTTTAGGAAACGAAAACGGAGACGCTAATACAGCCATAGGGTATAAAGCTCTTTACCATAGCAAATCAGGCAACAATACCGTCGCTGTTGGATACTATGCTTCATATATGGATACTACCGGATCATATAATACTGTCATGGGCGACAGGGCACTCTATTTCAACCGTAACCGTTCAAACCTGGTTGCCATTGGTGATTCAGCACTATGTTACAATGGGTCCAGTGCAAGTTCTCCTTTTCATGGAACTGCAAATACTGCTGTAGGTTCAAAAGCTTTACATTCAAATACAATTGGATGGAATAATACTGCAACCGGGTATAAATCAATGTATTCAAATATATCAGGTCAGGATAATACTGCATATGGTAATGAATCGCTATTGAACAATACAGGAAGTTGTAATACTGCTGCCGGCTCTAAAGCCCTTACAGATAATACAACCGGATTCTACAACACGGCTTTTGGCTGTTTAGCACTTAATAATAATACCACAGGGGAAAATAATACTGCAACTGGTATGGGAGCTCTTGAAGATAATATTAGTGGGAATCATAATACAGCCGTCGGTCATTATGCCCTTCATTCAAGTATCACTGGTGATTCCAATACAGCTGTGGGGGTATATTCACTTTCTGATAATAAGGGAAACAGCCGAAGCACGGCCATTGGCTACAGAGCAATGACTAATGCTGATAGCCGGACCATCGGACGGGAAACTTTTAATACTGCCGTAGGTTTTGAAGCTTTACGGGGAAACACGAATGCTTCCATTAATACTGGTCGTTACAATACAGCAGTGGGTGACCAGGCCCTGTATGCAAATACATCAGGTAATTACAATACTGCAATCGGTGTTGCATCTCTTTCCTATAACAGAGCACACAGTTATAATACAGCTATAGGCTACCATGCCATGTTTTATGCCGATAATGAACCGACTTCAGGACAATTGACATACAATACTGCGTTAGGTGCAAACGCGTTACGTGGCAGCTCTCTTCCATCCAACAATACAGGCCAGAATAACACTGCAACGGGTGGCCAGGCACTTTTATCAAATACTTCTGGAGATAATAATGTTGCTAATGGATTTGGTGCACTCCGCGAAAATACAACTGGGGATGACAACACTGCAGTAGGTGATTATGCTTTGAATAACAATGAAACAGGAAATTCCAATACGGTCATTGGCCGTATGGCGGGAAATAACAATGTAAGCGGCAGTGGAAATGTATTCATTGGGTATAAAGCAGGTTATGGTGTTACTGAAAACAACAAGTTGTATATAGATAATGACAACAACACTACTCCTTTGATATATGGTGACTTTAACTCTCGGAGAACAGGATTAGGTACTGTCACACCATCTGCCAAATTGGATATTTCTTCTGCAAGCGGAGAAGATGGGTTGATTGTCAGGATTAACGGTGCCACAAAATTGAAGGTTCATGATAATGGTAGTGTTTCTGTGGGTACCCTATTAGGTGGTCCTGCTAATGGTTTAGGATCATTGGGAAATATTGAGCCGACGCTCCCTAAAGGCGCCGACCTGGGTGCTGATGGAAATGCCTGGGACGACATTTACTACGACGACCTGCATAACCAGGGGGCTTCTGCTTTTTCAGGCCGAAAACTTACAGATGAAATTATAGATCATCCACCAAAAGAAAAACTGCCCGGATCATTTGATTATAAAACTGAACGTGGAGATGTGGAACTGGATCCAAAATCAATGCCCCCGGGACTGGCTGGTGATAACTCATTACTTACCGATGAAATATCGAGTTATAATTACAAAACCAATTACGAGCAGCAAATTATCATCAACAAACAAAAAGAAAAAATTAAAAACCTTGAAAAACGAATAAGCAAACTTGAGAAATTGGTTTCAGGACAGTAAAATAGAATTATAGGCAGATTACATCTAGATCTGAAGATTTCAAATAGATCTGAAATCGCATATCGTTAATCGATGTTCGCCATTCATTACGATTGTTTTGAACACTGAACATCGAACATCCAGGACTGATTGCAGATCGAACAAGATCAA
>CAYXUU010000001.1:0-277220 GCA_964468645.1 uncultured Bacteroidales bacterium | reverse complement strand
TATCATCAGAAAATGAAATCCAAGAAATTGTTATCATTGATATGATCGGCACTGTTGTTGCCAGGGTGGATACACCATATAGGGTGGATGCCCGCAAATTACAGGCGGGTGTTTATTTTTGCCGTATTGTTGATGAAAATGGGAAAATCTGGTTGATGAAAGTGGTGAAGGAATAGGTGAAGCTCCGAATACCAAACACCGGATAAACACCAATATTAAATGATCCTGATTCCTGTCAGGTACTTACAGAAGTTTGTGTTTTTAATTATTGAATATGGCTTTTATGGTTTTCTTGAATTAATCACTTGAAAAATAGAACTCCAGTATCATTTTACCTTCACAGATCGGGCATTCCTCCAATGTGAATGAAATGAAATCACAATTAGTGCACCTGTGAATCTTTACATCATTGAATTTCTGCTCTAATTCTTCTAACAGGTCAAGCATTTCCTTTTCCTTTTTCTCAAGCTTCATTATGTCGGTTATCATTCAATAAATATACTATTGGTAATATCCATTTCAATTTCCTGTTTGATTATTGCCGGAATTTATTTATTAACTGCAAGAAGAAAATTATTTGGTGTGTAGATGGATATATTCCTGTTATTGAAGATTGATATCCAGGGACCAGTAAGCGGTTTACTGAAATGCGGGCCAATTCACCATCTAAATTTCCCTTACATCCACAAAAGAACCGCTTTCATATTTTAGCGCTTTATTAAATCCGGAAATTAACATGGGTGCTGCTTTGATAGCATCTGGCATCTCCTCTGTGAATCGTGCTTCCTGAAGTCTTTTTGTTGTTGGGTATTTATCGGTCTCTTTTATTGAATAAATAAACTCCTGTATTTCACTGTCAACAAGCCCGGGGGCAAAAGCAGTAAAATGGGTTTCAGGATATTCTTTGGCATAAATGTTCATTAACATGTTTAATCCTGCTTTTGAAAGGCAGTACGGCCCCCAGCCGGGTGTGCTGCGAAGGGAAGCCTTTGATGACATCCCAACAACCTGTTTTATCTTTACTTCATTCTCAAACAATACATCAAGTAATACTTTGTTTGACCAGACATTGATCTCCATTACCAATTTCATTTGATGTATATCAATCTCACTCATGAGTTTGATATCACCTAAGATGCCGGAATTTAATATCACAAGATCAAGCGAACCCTGATATCTGATGAATTCAGGGATCAGTTCCCTGACTTTATTATGGTGTGTAAGATCAAGTCCGAGATGTTTATAGTTATCCCGATCATGGATGTCATCAGCCTTTCTCCGGCTGATGCCCCATACATTTGCACCACGGGCCAAAAAATCCCGGGCCAGGCCATATCCTATTCCTGAGCTGGTTCCTGTTATTAATATATTCATGCTTATTTCTTAAATCTGTCAAGTATGGATTTATCATCCAGTTCTTTGGAAAGGCTTTCTATGGTGGCCATGGGCACATCCAGCAAATCGAGGATCATAAGGCCATCAAGACAATTGGCAAATTTAGGATCTACATTGAAACCTATGATTTCAGCATTCAATTGAAGATATTTTTTCAGAAGAACAGGAGTTCTGAAACCGGGTTCAATATCCTGTATAAAACGGTCGAATTTGCTAACATCATTCCTGGTGTCCTTTATAAAAACATCCCTGGATATTATCTTCTCAAACTTAATCCTGAATTTCTTTCTCGGGTGAATAAATTCAGCCAGTTCGTAATTAAAATAGTTGGCTTTGATGAATGCCACAGTCATGGCCTTGGCAAAATAGGAAAATTCATTGCTGATACTCACCGGCCCCATGAGATAACGATATTCCGGATTCTTTAAAAGGAAATAGAGTATCCCCTTCCAAAGGAGAAAAAGTGAGATCGTTTTACGCTGATATTCCTTTACGACGAATGACCGGCCCAGTTCAATGGTTTCCCTTAATACTGATAAAATTCCGGCATCCATCCTGAATAGACTATTGATATAAAAACCCCTGATACCATATATGGCGAGGATATCTTTTCCTTTGCCTACACGGTATCCTCCAACGATTTTTTTAGCTTCATCATCCCAGATAAAAAGTTGTTCATAATATTCATCATATTGATCGATATCGATACTCAGGTTAGTACCCTCACCAACTTCCCTGTAAGTTATTTCCCGTAACCTGCCTATTTCCTTCATAATATTGGGTATCGTTGGCGATGGCACACAGAAAACGTGATTGTTTTTTATCTTAAACAGGAAATATTCATCCCTGATGCGGTTGATCTCATCCAACAGTTTTTTAGTTTCTACAGGAAACACAATATCTTCTGCAGGTTGAACAATTTCGGGCTTTTTGTTTTCCGGAATAGTAGAAATGCTTAAGGCATATGTTTTGGTACGTAAAAAGCGACTATATTGAAATATATCCGAAAATACTTCCTGGTCCTTTACAGAAATCGGACTACCAATACGTACCTGTACGACAGTACCTTCTTTATTGAAAAGTTCTGAGGGTAATTTTACAGTTCGAAGCAGGGGATGTATAAACCCGAGAAAATGAAACATTTTACTATTATACCCACTGAAATACATCGGGACAACAGGAACATTTGCCTTTTTGATAAATTTGATTACAGAGTGTTGCCATTTCCTGTCGGTAATATGCTTCCTGTCAAACCGATAAGTTGACACCTCCCCGGCGGGGTAGATAGAAAGTGGGGCGCCATTTCTCAAATGATGAAAAGCCTCCCTTAAACCTGAAAGGCTTGACTTAACGTCTTTATATGATTCAAATGGGTTCACTGGCAGGAAATAGTCTCCAATTGGCCCGAGTTTGGTGAGCAGGAAATTGGAAAGTATCTTACAATCAGGCCTGACATCCGGTAAGATTTTCATCAGTAGTATTCCATCAACACCGCCATAAGGATGATTGGAGATTGTAATAAACGGTCCTTCTTTGGGAATCTTTTCAAGATCTTCATCACGTATTTCATAGCTAAATCCCAATCCTTCGATGGCGGCATCAAGAAATTCCCGGCCATTTAAATGTGATATCCTATTATAATGCTCATTAAACTGGTGCAAACTTGCTATTTTCATCAGATACTTTGCAGCCCGTTCCCCACCTAAATATTTCAGGTATTTATTTGCACTCAGAAAATCTTTTGGTGTTATTAAATCCATAATGATACTTTTGCCGCAATGCCGGCAATTAGTTTACAAATGTATTAAATATTCCCTGAAAGCAAATACAGCGCATTTTGCAGACAATTCTCCCTGAACCTGAAAGTTAACTTAACTACTTTTCCCTCCAGTTACAATATGGATTCTTAATGAGGTTTGCATTAAAATACCTGGCATCATGAGTTACCTCCTTGCCAATCCAGTCAGGCTTGTTGAACTTATGATCCTCGGTTTCCAGTTCAACTTCTGCAACCACCAATCCTATATTTTCTTCAAGGAATTCATCAACCTCCCATGTCAGTTTTCCAACATGTATAAAATAGCGATACTTCATAATAGTTGGCTTGAGACACAGATGTTCGAGTAACTCTGCTGCCTCATGCACAGAAATCTGATATTCGAATTCCCTTCTGCTTGGCCCTTCACTAATTCCTTTAACTGTTAAATAGGCTTGGTCTTCAATAATCCGTATTCTAACCGTTCTGTGTTTATCATCATTTAAAAAACCCTGATGGATATAAACAGGATCGGCCAGTTTTTTGAATTCGTTGGAGCATACGAGGAATTTTCTTTCTATTTCTTTGGCCATAAATGTGGGTTTTTGTAAAATGTGTTACCTGCCCTAAAAGTTTGGTGTTTACTATTTATCATTAACTGCCTGAGAAACACCTTCATTAAGATCTGTTTTTTCAATACTAAGCCATAGCACAAACAATTTGTATCCCAATGACAAAACTACCGCTCCCACAAACAGGCCAATAATACCGGTTGTCATAAATCCACCTATGGCGCCCAAAAAAACAACAAGCATGGGCACAGGTGCTTTTCTGCCCAATAGAATGGGTTTTATCAGGTTGTCGACAAGAGAAACAAGAACCATCCAGATGGTAAGCAACAGGGCGGTTATAAAACTGTCCATAGCAAACATATAAATGGCCAGTGGAATGATAATAAAGCCCAGACCAAGTTGCATGATGGCAAGGATCAGACAAATGGCAGTCCAGAGTCCTGCCAGTGGAACACCGGCAACAAAAAGACCTAATCCGAAAAGTATGGCCTGAATAATGGCGACACCTAGAATTCCGCGTGCAACATTTCTTATAGTAATCTCAGCATCTTTTACATATTCAATACCCCGTAATCCGATCAGGCGTGTACCTATATCATGGGCCGTTTTTTTACCGGCATCGGTAAAAACCAGGAATATTCCGCATAAAATAATAGATACTATAAATTGCAAAACACCAACACCAATATTACCCAGGCTTTGCAGCAACCATAATCCAATGGTCTTAAGCTGGGGGGCAAAATCCTGTAAAACATCCTGTAAGTTTACGGAAGCATGATACCAGAAATTATATACAGGTTTCCCAATGATTTGCCATGATTTCACGCTTTCAGGAGGTGGAGGTACCAAAACGGATTGATCATTGAAATACTCCGTGGCATGCTTGACATTACCAACAAGTGATTCGGTAAGTATTGTTGCCGGGGCAATAATCACTGCAAGGAGCAATAATGTAACAATTGTTGCTGCCAGCTTTTTCCGGCCGCCAATTTTTTCCTTTACTAATTTATATAATGGGAAAACCGCTACAGCAATTATTATTCCCCACGCGAGAACAATGATAAAAGGCTGGATAATAATAAAACACCAGCCTACCAGGAATGCAATGATTACGATCCTGATTGTTGCTTCCAGTAAGTTTTTTGTAAACGGTTTGTAATCCGGTTGGTTCTTGAGTTCGTTCATAATAGCTGGTTTTTAGGGTCAATTAATGTAATAGTAATTAAAAAGGATTTTAGGATTTATTTCTCTCCTGAGAAATTAAACGTTGCCCCGAGAAAGAAACTTAAACCATGATAAGATACTTTCATGGTATTGTGCCTTGTACCCTGTAATGCCACTCCCTCCTCAACATTATATTCAACCGGTTCGGCAAGGTTAATGAGTTGTTTTAAACCCTTTCTGCTACCAAGCGAATACTGGATTCCAAAGAGCACCACATTGTTTTTAATTTTAAACCTCAGTCCTGACGTAATATGGTAAACGTTCAGGTTGAAATTATCAAGTCTGTTGTATTCAATTTTAACATTGGTCAGGTAATTGAAATCTGTTTTAAATCCACTCAACAAAAGGAGTTTTTTGGAAATATACCATCGATACCCAATAGCAAAATTCAGGATATCCCTTGCCCCGTAAGAAAAATCCATCAGGTTTGCCGGATCAAGATTTGCGATGGAGGGTATAAAATAATTATATCCCGGGGAATCGACAATCTTGTAGGGTGAAATCCCTGAAAAATATTCCATTGTTAGAAAGAATGACTTATCGGGAATTGTTGGTGAATGGAAAGTTGCTCCGAGAGAAATTGAAAATGGAGTTTTAAACCTTATTTTGAGATCATCTTTGTCCTGTTGGTCAACTATTGTGTAATCAGGCAGGTAGCCATCTCCTTCAGGATCACTAATATTACTTTGCTGTTGTTTATAATTCAGGAATTGCCCCCCTGTGAATAAATTCATTGAAGGTGTTGTAATGTTTATTCCCAGGTTCATATTCCTGATTTTATAATTCAATCCGCATTTAAACAAAAGGCTGTAATTCTGAAACCGTACTTCATGTTGCTTGTTATATGTTGCGGTATAAGCGGCAATAAGTTCACCATTTCTATATATGCTGTCTTTTTGCGGAGTAGCATCAATTTCAAGTTCCCTAAGCGTGCGAACAGCTTTAATTGAAACAAACATACTGGCGCCAATTGATAAGTTGTCGTTGATGATATAAGAAGCCCCGATGCCATAATAATCATCTTTGTATATATTTTCCTGATTATAATTTGCAAAATACCTTTCATTACCATCAAGATTCTTCAGGATATCCATTTCCCTGTCTTCTGCATACGTAAATCTTACATTTGAATTTGCCACATTCATGAATGCAATCTCCAAATTGATACGTTTTGCATTTTTTAGATCTATCAAATAGGAGATAAATCTTGGTTGTACTGTAAATTTAGTTCTGTTCAGGTTTTTGTTATCACCAATAACATTCTTTAAATTATACAAATCAATAGAAAACAGACTCACACTCATTGTAAACCTTGATTCAGTGATTTCAGAAATATTGGCAGGATTATAATAGATTGCGGCTGCACCTGCATCGCCGCCAACAACAGCCCCGGCCAGCATAGATGATCCGTCATTAAAGTTCTGCGACCAATACCTGTTAATCTGGGCCTGGCACAATATGGAAATGCCTGATATAAATAAAACCGTGAAGAGTATGCTGATAACTTTAACATTCATTGCCAATACTTTTAATGCAAGGTACAATTTTTTCATTCATAAACAGCAGCAATATTAACAATACTTAAGCTAACAAACACCTTTTTGCTGTTCATGTCTGTTGTAAAGCGGAGGTTGATTTTGTAACCTAATAAATCAGTTTTCGTTGAAGCAATGTTATTATCAAACTTTTTATTAAAAATTCTTATACCATGAGTAGCTCATCTTCAAAAATCATATTTGCAGCAGTTGGAGGTTTTATTGCAGGAGCAACTGCAGGTTATATAGCAGGGGTTCTTTTTGCACCCGATAAAGGATCTAAAACAAGAAAAAAACTAAAAAAGAAGGCCATGAAGTTTTCTGAAGAAATCTCAGAAAATATCAAAAACAAATCTGATAAAATGGAAGAGGATCAGGCAGACAAACAGAATGATAAAAAGGGGCAACCTTAGGATTTCTTAACAGGTTAAAAAAATATTTATGAAAATAAAGGATACTCCCAAAGAGGCAAAAAACTTGTTCGAAATCTCCAATGCATACATCAATGCACGATTTCAATTATACAATATCAGCCTCGGTACAAACCTGGTAAGGTTATTATCCGGGGTAATAAGTATCTATTTCCTGCTATTTGTCCTGTCTTTTTTTCTGCTTTTTATCTCATTGGGCCTTGGTTTCTGGTTGGGAAAATATCTTGGCGACCTGCATTTTGGATTTCTAATCGTAGCGGGTTTTTATCTTCTGTTGGCCCTGGTATTATTTGTTTTCAGAAAAGCAATATTTCTTAATCCATTAATTAAAAGACTATCAAAAATTATTTTCAGGGATGCCATTTCTGAAAATTATGAATATGTCGAAATTAAAAACATCAGGGATGTTGAAAGAGAAAAGAAAAAGTTGAAGAAGCTAATATCAGAACTGGAGTATGATATAAAATACCAGTATGATGAGATCCTTGACGCATTCCGAATTCAAAATATTAAAACATCCATTGCAGAAAAGATACCCGGCACACGGGAAATTATTATACAGGCTATTGAGATTGCCATACAGATGTTTTCAGGAAGGCGAAGAAAATAACTGGTTCTGGGTACTGGTTAGCCGGTAATGTCCATAACTCAAAACCCCGGACTCCGAACTCAGGACTTTTTATCCCCCCTGCGCGATTTTTTCCTTTTGTCATCCTTGTCTTTCTGATCCTTCTCCTGATTGATGTTATGACCTGGTAGAGCTGTCGATTTGATTCCACTCAGCAATGACTTCCAGAAAAAATTGAAAAATCCCTTGTTTTTGTCTCTTTCGAAATACATTTCCACTATTTTGGGATCATTGCCAGGCATGGGATTTTTATCCCTGGCAACTGCTCCTGCTACGAATGAAAGAAAGCCCTTGGCTTTGGCGGGTTCGTCCTTATTCTTTCCTTTCAGAATTTCAAATGACAGGTCCTTATACAACATCATAAAAGTCCCTCCGGAGTAATCGCCATTGGCTGATCCATGATATTCTGCCGAGTGTAGATTACCACCGGTTATTTGCACATTGGATAATGGTTTTACCATCTGATTAAGTTTGGTCATATCAAGCTCTCCGGCAGCTCCGCTGAAGTAAAAAGTGTCGTTGATAGCGTTTATTGGAAGTGTAAAATCCCCTTTGACGGGACATTCTCCAAGTAGCATTCCTTCCCCCTGGATTAGTATATTCTCTTTTGTGGAATTACTTTGCCTGTTGGCAAGGTTAATAACATTTATCTTCAGGTCAGTAAGAAAAACAATCCCGGGATTGTCAGAAACATTGTTTACTTCCGAATACTCAACAAACATATCTGATACATTAATGTGGTTAACTGTAAAAGGAAATTTCAGTTTATTAAGTGCCTGCGGTGGTAAAGGAGGGAAATTGGTATAATCGAAAGGTAATCTTTTGTCCCTGAAAATATGCAATAACAAACCATTAATGTTGATATTCCTTACTAATAATCCCTCATTTTTTAGCATGGTGTTCATATCAAATCCCTGGATACCAAGTTTGCCAATCCCGACTTCGAACCTATCGGTTTGCTTGCCTTTTACCTTACCAAATTCATATTTACCATAACGCGGGATCATATTAAATGAATCGATCTTGACGATCGAATCCTTCATCCTTATTTGTAAACCGGAGAATTTTATATCATAATAATCGCCAGGCAGGGTGATCCGGGCGGTTTCCAGATTCATTAGTGCATCACCAATTGTATAATGCGTCGAATCAGCACCTGTATTAAGTTTAAAGTCATAAAGTTTTACAGTCGCATTTTCAATATCCTGAAATGAAACAATTCCCGGCATAATGACTGAATCAAACCTGGCATCTGCCAGGTAAATTTTATGTATGTGTGCTGAAAAAGATTTGCCTGTATCAGGTGTTCCGGTTTTATGATTTACTGCTTTTTTATCTTTATTACGATTTATCAGAAAATCAAGGTTCCCTTTTATTTCAGGCCTTTTCAGTTCAACTTTACGGATATCAGCACTTTTACCTGAAATTAATCCAAAGATGCCAATACCTGTAATCTTCAATTCGCCAATATTAATTCTGAAATCCAGACTGGAAGTGTCGGGCAGAAGTTCGATGCCGCTCAATTTTACCGACCTGTTGACAATATTTACCCTAACATTGTTTAAATCTATGCTCAAACCCGGGTAATTCTTCTGAAGGGCTTTTCTGATCTTTGTATCTGCTATGTTGCTGGCTATAATGTTAATGATGATAATTACCAGGGCAAGAATTGCAACAACATACATAAATTTCATCCACCATGGCCTGAAATTCTTTTTTTCTGCAGGTTCGGATTTCATGTTATAATTTATTTACGATGAATTATAAAGATAAGAGAAATAATTTGTCTGCTGCATATATTTGGATGTTTTTCAGCCATGAAAATAATAACATATTGTTTTGCCTTGGGATTTTTATTTATTTTCGTCGTATCATAATCAAAATATTTAAACATGAGAAAAATAATTGGTATTATTTTAATTGTCGGCGGTTTGGTTTTAGGGTTTTATGGATATAACCAGCATGGAAATGCGGTTGACGAACTTAAATCCCTGGGTTCTAAAATTGGTGAAAAGGTTGAAGACATTGCTGAAAAAGCTGACATATCGGTATATGACGACAGTGACGCAAAGAATCGCAAGATCATGAGTTATATCACCATGGGAGGTGGGGTTCTGGTATTTATTATTGGCGTTGGGATTGTAGTAAAGAAGCAAAAAGCTTTATCTGATAATTGATCGCTCCTTACAGATATTTAAGTATTACTGTTACCCGGGCCATATATTGATTAATATTATTAATATTATATTATTGAACTATCAGCTCTTCTGCCGGAGCAGTTTCCTTTTCAGGCGGCCCAATTATTATTTCCGGTTGTTTATATACAATCTTCATCTCATCGATCAGGTTCTTTGCACCTGCAAATTTATCAATGATAAAAAGCACATAGCGGATGTCCACATTAATAGTTCTCTGTAATTCCGGTTCAAAGGCGATGTCACCACTCATAGCTTCCCAGTTACCGTCAAAAGCCACGCCAACAAGCTGTCCTTTGCCATTAATCACAGGGCTTCCTGAATTGCCACCGGTGATATCATGATTGGTAAGGAAACAAACCTTCATAACACCATCTTCACCGTATGGGCCGTAATCTTTATTCAGGTAAAGTTCTTTAAGTTTTTCAGGAACAACAAATTCCCAGGTGGATGGATCTTCTTTATCCATGATACCATCCATGGTAGTATAATAATTATAGTGAACTGCATCTGCCGGGTAATAATCATCAACGATGCCGTATGTTAACCGCATGGTAAAATTGGCATCAGGATACAGATCCTTATCAGATTGCATCTCCCTCAGGCCTGCTATGAACAATCGCCTGCCCTTATCCAATAATGCATTCGCTTCGTTGCGTTTCTCCTGTAGTTCGTTATTCTTTTCATAAAATGAACGTATTGTCTGATAGGCAGGGTCTTTTTCTAAGGTTTTCGCTTTGGGATTTTCGAGGAAAGCATCAACTTTTTGCTGGCTGGTAAAAATCGATTTTTCAAAAACATCTTCAGCATAAGCCACAAAATCACCCTTGTATTTTGTGGCAATCTTATTCAGGATTACGGGCCGTTGATCCTGCGGGACATTTTCATAATACATCTGCAGCATTGATGCCAGCAAGTTGCGATCAATTGTAGCATTGTAATTCTTGAAATATCCCTGTGCATTATCCTTAAGCTGTCGTGTCATTCTGCTTATTTTGTTGTTGTCAGCTGGTTTCAACTTAAGCTCGTTCAACAGGTTTCGATACCGGTTTGCAAATGAAAGTATTTCCGGTCCCCTCTGGACTGCTTCACGAAAATACCTTGCTGACAAATTGTATAATTCTATTTTGGAATAAGCGTTTGCAATATCATGGAGCGCCTTGCCATATTTAGTTTCCCGGGAAGGATCGTCATCAACCCAGGTCTCAAATTCATTTTCAAGTGCAAGTTTTTTGTCATACACCTTCAACCTTTTTAATCCTTTGGTCTGGCCAATATAGTATTTCCAGTAATTGGATGTCCTGGAATACTTGGATGCGTACTGCAATCTTACTGCTGGATCTTTATCCATTTCTTCCTTCATGATCCCCAGCTTTTTCTCCCTTATCTTTACTATGGTAGGATTGGACTCCTCAATGGCCAGTTTAACACCATATGAAGTAAGGTACCTGTTCGTTGAACCAGGATATCCAAGGATCATCGAAAAATCACCTTCCTTATATCCGGAGATAGAGATAGGAAGAAAATGTTTCGGCTTTAGTGGAACATTGTCTTCAGCGTAACTGGCCGGCGTACCATCAGGAGCGGTATATACCCTGAATAATGAGAAGTCGCCGGTATGTCGTGGCCACATCCAGTTATCGGTATCGGCGCCGAATTTGCCGATGGCTTCGGGAGGCGCCCCTACAAAACGAATGTCCCTGAAAACTTCATATACAAATGTGTAGTATTCATTGCCCTCATAGAATGGCCTGATCAGGGCACGGTAATGCGTGCCCTTTGTTGCCTCTGTTACAAGGTTCCCGATATTTATTCCAATAATTGAATCCCTTTCCGCTTCGCTCATGTTTGATGTTACCCCATTCAACACCTCACTGGTTGATGGTGTTATACTTATAAGGAACTGAACAGTCAGACCCTCGATTGGGATCTCTTCTTCTTTTGTCATTGCCCAGAAACCATCAGTAAGAAGATTCTTGTCCGGAGTGCTTACCGATTGGATAGAACCATATCCACAATGATGATTGGTAAGTAATAATCCTTCAGGTGAGACAATCTCACCGGTACATCCCCTGCCAAAAATCACAATGGCATCTTTGAGGCTGGATTGGTTGACACTGTATATGTCTTCGGGCGTCAGCTCCAGACCCATGTTTTTCATCTGCATATATACAAGCTCTTCAGCAAGGAAAGGTATCCACATGCCTTCATCGGCCTTCACATTAAAATTGAAACCTAAGAGAACAACCAAAATAATAAGGGCAAGCTTTTTCATGGTTTAATATTTTGAGGCAAAGGTCGGAAAATTGATTTAAAGACACAAAAGGGATGGAACGCTGATTTTCATGATTTTTGCAGATTTTTGAACGTTATGGCCTTCAACCCTTAGATCAACAGTACAGTGCCAATGGCAGAAATATTATTGCCGAAAAGGAAGGTACCATGTTTCCGGATGAAAAATATATGATCTGTGCCCATTATGATACCGTTGCTGACCATTGCGCCGATGACAATGCCAGCGGAACAGCTATCGTGATGGAAGCAGCAAGAATCCTCCACAACTACGAGTTTCCCTATACCATTGTTTATGCACTCTGGGATCAGGAAGAAATCGGTTTGATAGGAAGCTCCTATTATGCACAGCAAGCTGCCTCGAACAATGATCAGATCCTGGGAGTGTTGAACGCATAAATGAGTGGCTGGGATGGAAACGATGATGGTGTCATGGATATCCATACCAGGGATATTGTCAATTCAATGAGCCTTTCCGGAAAGTGGTGAACATAAAATTAAACTAAGTTGCCCTGATCTTAATGAAGGTGTTTATTTTATTGTTCTTGAAACGAATACAGGCCACCAAGTGAATAAACTTATTGTCGCGGATTGGTTTTTAAGTATTGCTCATCCAGGTATTAAATCTCAAAGATTTAACTATAACCAGATACACTTTATTTTTTTTACATTTGCCGCTGAAATACTCATCATCAGACTAAATGAAGACATTGATCAGCCATATACTTGTTATCGCACTGGCACTTATCATAACAGGGGTTAACAATAATGTTATGGCCCAGGTTGTTGCTGGCCCTGATCAGACGATTTGTGATGGAGACACGACACAGCTTTCCGCTACAGGTGGTTCAAATTACTACTGGACTTCCCAACCATTTGATCCGACAATCTCTAATCGATATATTCCAGATCCCTATGTTTCGCCTGATTTGGACACACGTTATGTTGTTGAATCAAGGGAAGTGGGAGGGAACCTGATCCTAAACGGAAACTTTGAGGCGGGAAATAACTTCTTTACAAGTGAATACATTTATAATCCTGTAAGCTTATGGGATGAAGGAACCTATGCCGTTGTTGAAGATGCCGGCAGTGTTCACCCCAATTTCAGCTGCAACCATGATCATACAACCGGTACAGGTAAAATGATGGTTGTGAATGGAGCCGGTACACCCAATGTTGAGGTGTGGGGTTTTACCGTTAATAATATTATACCGAATACTGATTACGAATTTGCAACATGGGCAACCAGCGTGGTAAGCAGTAATCCGGCAATACTACAATTCAGGATCAATGGAGAGTTGCTGGCTGTACCTTTTAATGTTAGCCCTCAGATTTGTTCATGGGACCAGTTTTTTGAGGTGTGGAATTCAGGAACAGCAACAGCGGCAGTGATCAGCATTGTAAACCAGAACACAGCCTCATCGGGTAATGATTTTGCACTGGATGATATCAGCTTTGCCCCGGTAACATTTTATCACGATACTACATGGGTTTTTGTGGAACCTGTTCCCACCTCATTGTTTTCTATCCCTGATGAAACCTGTGCATTTGAGATTGCAAATATTATTTATGAAGGTAATGCCCCTGCCGGTGCAAGCTATCACTGGGAATTTGATGGGGGTGTCATTCATAGTGGAAGCGGACAGGGGCCCTATGAGGTTTACTGGGAAAATACAGGCCTCCCTGAAGTTTCTTTATGGATAGATGGATATGGTTGTACATCCGATACAACAATACAAACAATCCAGATCAACGAATTACCATCTGTTGAGCTTACTGCCGATGAAACGACAATTCCATACGGAACCAATACTACATTGCATGGGATTATCTCCGGTAACCCGGGGCCGGTCAACTATGAGTGGTATCCCGATACTTTACTTATCGATCCATTCTCACTGGATACCGATACCAAACTTCTTGAACAAACAACCTTATTCACCCTTACAGTAAACGATGAAACCACTGGATGTATAAATTCTGAGGAAATTACAATAGCAGTTACCGGTGGCCCCCTGGGAATTCTTGATCTTAATGCAGAACCTGATGTCATCTGTCTGAATGAATCAACAGTGCTTCATCTGACGGTAACCGGCGGCAGTGGTGATTATACAGCGACCTGGACATCTGATCCCCCGGGATTCAGTTACCAGGGACCTGAAATGGAATTAACGGTGAGCCCGAGCGATACGATTAATTATATCGTTGAAGTAACAGATGGATACAATAATGTCGGGCCCGCCAGTGTAATGGTTTATGTAAAGCCCCTGCCGGAAGTTGTTACCCATCCGGCAGATGTAAATATCAGGGAAGGTAATGATGCCGTATTTACTGTGGAGTCTGTGAATGCCAATCAATACCAGTGGGAAGAAAGCCAGGATAACGGATCAAACTGGATTGCTTTAAGTGATAATACAACCTATGAAGGTTCTAACACCTTACAGCTTACAATCCATGATGCCAGCTTCGATATGGATGGATACCTTTACCATTGTATTGTTTCGGGTGATTGTGAACCTGCTGTCTATTCTGGTGATGCATTATTGACCGTTAGAGAGTTGTTGACTGTTGAAACCACACTTGAGGATGATAGTTATTGTATGAATTTCCCTGTTTTAATTCCTGTTGATCTTTTGAATTTCACTGACATCATTGAATTTCAACTGGAAATAGCATACGATGACAACTTTCTTGAGTTTGTTGGAATTCAGAATCTGGATGTCAATATCCAGGGAATGGATATTACAACCCAGCCTGGTATTGTATTACTTAACTGGTCATCGGTAAATCCGGTTTCTATCACCGGGAATAAATTACTTGATTTTGAATTTCAGGGTAATTTACCGGGATTAACAGGAATCAACTGGAACCAGGCCAACAGTTACTATATTGATTCATATCAGGAATTTATGCCGGATTCTTTTACTGACTGTGATATCGAATTGCTGGCATTGCCTGATAATGCCGGTGTAATATCCGGACCTGAAAAGATTTGTGTTGATTATTTTGAGATGGAATATTCAATAGATGAAGTTCAGCATGCTGATTTATACCATTGGACCATACCGGACGAATGGACTCTTATTTCGGGAGAGGGGACCAATACCATCAGTGTGAATCCCGGTGGTGAGGATTTGATCTATAGAATTCTGGTACACGGGATCAACGAATGTGGTACTGGTGATAGTTCTGTTTTCCAAATATCGATGATCCCTGATCCTGAACCGCCCGGGCAGCTTTCAGCTTATCCCGATTATCTTTATTCCGGAGATGACCAGGATATTATGCTTACAGTTACAGGAGGTGAAGGTGATACCCTTGTCTGGATGATTGATGCCTGCGATGAAGCACAATTTCTGGGATATGGGGATTCACTGATGTTGATACAACCTGAACAAACAACTACCTATTTTGCTAGGTGGATCAATGCGTGTGGTATGTCGGAATGTAACAGTGTAACTGTATTTATTGATGAAGAGACAAGGATCCTGGCACCCAATGCCTTTACCCCTGACGGGGATGGATTGAATGATGTCTTTAAGCTCTATTCTCCAAATTCTTTTTCAACTTACAAACTATATATCTACAACAGGTCAGGACAGGTAATATTTGAAAGTGATGATATTGACCATGGTTGGGATGGAAAAATCGAAGGACAGGATGCTTCGGTTGGCACCTATGTCTGGATACTTGAATACCAGCTTGGAACTATCGGTATTGAAAAAGCAAGAGAGAAGAAGAAAGGGCTTGTTACTCTTGTGAAGTAGATCCTCAAGTTAATAGCATATGCAAAGTAATTAGTTTAAGGTGAGTTCGAAGTAAGGAATCTTTAATATTTCGTCCCTATGGGACTTTCAGTACATTCTTATATATGTTTTACCGATTTTAATTCCTGACGGCATTAAAGCTCCCGATAGGGGGCAAATATCGGTAAAACATAGCTAAAAAGAGTGTCTGAGTGCCGTAAGGTACTCAATATTAGTTGTTTTTATATCGAATTCACGTTACTTTAAATCAAGGATTGTTGGACGTTGGACATTTTAATAATGCTTGTAATAATTCTAGTGTTGTGTCAACCATAAAATGACGCAATTCAACAACAATTCATCGGATGACTACTGTTTGCAAAATGGTCATAAATATTGATAATTCAGAATACTCCAAATAATGAGTCATCCGATGAATATCAGTCAAAATCAAGTTGACATAACACTAGTGAATGTGTAATACTTTCTGAGTAAACACCTGACCTTCGGTCTTAACCTGAATATAATAAATCCCCTGGACGAGTTCCTGGTTGCCTGCATTCCAGTTGATGGTGTGCATACCATCATCCATGTATTGCAGATCCATTATTCTGTCTACTTTCTGGCCGTTCAGGTTATAAACATCGATCGTAACATCACCGGCTTCTTCAAGATACATGATCAGGTTCAACTGATCGTTGAATGGATTTGGCCATGCAATTAAGTTTGGATTGTAGGTAGTATAAGGATTATCATCCGTGCCTACAAAAAAACCTTCCGACATAGGCAGGCTGATATAATCAATCCAGGCGCAATCTTCACCGCCTGATACATAGGTGTCTTTTTCATAGATCCACTGGAACATATGCAAACCACCGGTAACAGCATAGGATACCTTTTCCCAATCAGACTCACCTGCCCACTGGTCAGCAACATCCATATCAAGGTAAAATTTCAGGTAATCATAATCCTCTTCGGTTGATATTTTTCTGTAGAATGATATACTGTCATCCTGTGTAACATCAATGGCAATAAATAATCTTGACTTTTCTTCATCGCCTATATCCCCTGATCTGGCACAATACAAGCCTTCAAATGGGACATTATCATCTATCATCCAGTCTGCGTCACCTGCCTGTATCCAGTTAAAAGTTTCAAATCCACCCGATTCCCAGTCTTCGATGATATGGCCTATTTTCAGGGTATATTCGCCAGAACATGAATATGGTAAGGAATTGATATCACAGTTAAAACAGGCAAATGTTCCGATCGGTGTTTCTTCCTGAATTTCAATGGTGAAAACTGCTTCAGTAAATGATTCCGCTTCGATTGTTCCCAGATTAATTTCCCCCTCTACGATGTCGACAAAGTCACAGGTGGTGGTCAGGCTTGTAAGTACTTCTGTTGACTGACTATGTCCGGTATTCCGAACCTGAATGGTTAAGGTTGCTGTTTCACCCGGATCGAGGTACCCGTTCCCATTGCCAAACTCAGAATCATCCACAATACAACTGCCTGCTTCAAGTACGGGAGCATTAATCGTTCCATGCATATAACTGTTCCATGTTGTATCTCCCACTGCCTCGATATGAAATGTAAAACCTGTCTGGTCCGGGACATATTCAGCCACAACAAATTCAAAACCATCAGGAATAGAAATAACCTGTTCAGGGTCAAAATCCCCATAATATTCGTTGGTATCTGTCAATGTGATATATTCATTTCCTGCAGCAATAGTAACATCGACATTGGATGCCGGCTGGTTTCCCACATTCTTCATATCAATGGTCAGTGCTATGGTTTCATTATAATCAACAAGTGCGTTGCCACCGGTGCCGTCATTATAAATATGGTCATGGTGGATAACATAAGGTTCATCACTTACAACAATAATATTATCCTGATGCCTGTTTCTATCGTGGGCTATGATTGAAAGTGTTATAACTTCAGTAGACAACAATGGTTCGAAAAGTACCAGCATCAGGTTACCGCTTTCATCCGTAAGTCCTCTTCCAATTAGCTGGTTATCCTGGATCAGACCTATCCGGGCATTGGCTGCATCGGTTTCAAAGTAGATCTGGCTCACACCCACAGGAACGCTGGCCGGGTAGGTTGCTGCGATGTCAGTGGGCACTGCTGTCCAGACATCCATTGAAGGATCACCCAGAAGATTGGCTTCATAAACCACCCAGCGCATCAATCCCCAGTCATTCATATATCCTGCATTATCCCCTTGGGCATCACTGTTCATGGCACCGATTTCATAAATATCCTCACCAAAGAGGGCATCGAAAAACTGCCTGTCGTGATACTGGGAAGAACTGTTGGTGTTCGCAGGTGAGTACCATCCATACCTTGAATTGGCAATACATGCTACTTCACCGGTTTCAAGCGTTTGAAACTTTTCAGCGAAACAATCTTCTGTATAATTGCCCGGTGATGTTAAGCGGTTATCAAAGGAACCATTGTAACATCCCTGTGAATATCCAACCACATAACCTCTTGTGATTCCATTATTTGTGAAATTGGAAGTGGTTAAATGACTGTTATACATTTTCATGTTGTAGGTGGTGTTGGAGTGTCCCAGATGATTTATCAAGTTGATACCTTCAATATTGAATTCATTGAATGCATCCTGACGATTCCAGCCGCCATCTCTGTCGTACAGATAATTGATGTTCCAATCTTCATCAACTCCTACTGTCGTAAAACCATGGGCTGATGTGCCTTCTGCTATCTGGTCTTTATAATCACCTCCCCAGGTTTGCGGATTGTCGTTTAACTCTTCACCGATCATCAGGGCTTTTTCAATATCATCAACCACCGGTTCGTTCTGGTACATGTATAGCTTATGTGTGGCAGCTTCTATCTCAGTGGCATTGTCAGCACATATTCTTCCGATAGTGACTTCTGAATATATGTCATATTCACCTACCTCGCCCCAGCGGTTGTCGCCATCATCGTTCCAGTTACCATCCAGGCAGGAATAATACATGTCTGATGGAATATCAAATTCACCTTCTGCATATAATCCGCGGTGTGGGACAATATAATCAGTGGCCGATTGGGGATCGGAATCACCACCCAGGATAACATAAGATGTGCCATAGTTCGTGTAATAATCAATCACACAGTTCCTGATCTTTTCCTGGTTATCCGCTCCGGTATAGTTGGTGTAAATATCCTCAACAGGCATTACTTCTACAATAAAACCTGTCTCTGTTTTAAATTCTGCATAATCATCAAATGCCGAAAGCATGGCCTCCCCTGTGATTATCAGGATGTCGTTTTCATCATTATCTGCCTGATCGAAGGTGTTGTATTTGGCAATATCCTCAGGATTATCGATAAATCCGCAAATTCTATCATTCACCTGCTGTGTTGATCGAAGAAGCTTTAAGGCATCATAAGCTTCAGGATCAGCTTCGTATTCAACAGAAACTGTAATTTCCTGAAGCAATTCCAGGGTTTCATCTGCGGGATAAATAAGCATCGGACAGATTGTAAATATTCCAATGGCGTGGCCACCCAGAAACTGTGTATTACTGCCAAGAATAGTTTTTTCCGGATAAGGATTTTCTGAATTATAAATTTGAAGATCCGGCATAACTTTATATCCATCGGGGGCACCGATAGATATCGGAAACTCTTTTGATGCAGGCTTGATCCTCATGTTGGGGATAAGCTTTGAGAATTTCGTTGATAGAATCTCAATGTTTGTAACCACCATGCCCGGTGGTAGTAAAATCTCGCAAGTATAATGCGGGATCAATGGAGCTCCTTCAGCATTATAATTTGCAGATTCTGAGAAAATAACCTCGGTGTTCCCTTCATTGTCTTCAATAAAAACTGGCTGCTCAAATTGATAGGTCAACTGTATATTCTGAGAAGCCAGTGTATTTGTTAACAACAGGCATACAAAAATGATAAAATGGTTTTTTTTCATGGTTTCATTGTTTTTGTTAAAGAGGATGCAAGGTATTAAAAATATCAAGATGTAATTAATGTGAGAAAGTTAGAACCATGTATTTCCGGGTAATTCTGGAATATGGGAGTTAATTTAAATTAAATATGAATAGTCTGTTAGTTATGGAATAATAAAAGGAAAGTAGTCTAATAGTTGTAAAACAACTGATTGGTTGTTTTCTGTCTGTGAATATCTGATGCTCGGTTACCTGAGGTTTTATTTCAGGTATATCTATTACCTGGCGTTTTCCAGCAAACTCAAAAGAGATGTTACTAATATCTTTCCCACAACAGTTACAGTAATCTGGAATATGTTCTTGAATGATTTTGTCTTTGTCCAAGTCATGCATTATCCTTACAAAGTAACTTGTAAATAAACAGGAAACCAAGTGTTTACAAGGGTTTTTATCAAGATGGGGCAAAAAATTTTGTTAATAGTCGTTGATTTTTTCGCAATCAGGAAAATGAGCAAAAGAAACTGTTGACAACTTCAAACCTATTGTTGAAAACATACTTTTTAAAAAAACACCTGAAAGTTTTTGTGCAACTTATGAGACTGATTAGTTACATTTATTTTATTAATATATTTCAATGCTTTCATTTTCTTGAACTAAGTGCAACCTGATTTATATTTTTGAGTATATATAGAGTTTACACCCCTTCTTTCGTCAAAGTTGGTAATCCATTGAAATTGAACCCAGACTCTTAGGAAAGGTTTGGGATTCATGTATATGATTATAGCAATCTTGACTTTATTGCAAAATAACTTTTTTCAGGTATGTGCCATATTTGTGGAAAAGATGAACGAAGTATATTCCCTTCTCCAGGTTTGAAATGTTCAAAACTATGGTTTTACCTGTAGATTCAACAGGTTGTTTTATCACGACCCTGCCCTGTGTATCTGTTATGGTAATACTTTGCAATTCATTCTCCGATTCGTTCACAATATTTATTTCACCGTCTGTTGGATTCGGGTAAATACTGATTTTATCATCAAGGTTTATGTCTGAGATTCTGGTATAATTATCAACCAGGATATTATCAAGATACAGGTTATTACCATAAACGCTGAACGACTCAAAAGCTATTTGAATATTGGGCATCCCATCCCATGCTGAAAGGTCAATCTGATAACATTCGCTGCCGTAACCTGAACCACACCAATCTTCTGTACTTTGTGGTTCGAAGAAACTGTTTGTTGGATCGCTGGTAGCAAACACTCCTGTTCCGTCGGGCCCGTTGCCCCAAACCCTGGTCCAAGTTTCGCCACAATTGTCTGAAATATAGACAATCAATGAATCCTTCTGACTATAACGTTGTGCATAGGCATGATCGAAGCTCAGAAATATCTGCTCATAATCTGTGAAATTCATGATTGGGCTTATCAATTGATCCCGCTGGTTCAAACTCTGGTAGTTGAAGTTATTCATCCATGCAGCCCAGTGCCCTTCCCCTTTATTCAATACAGAATCCATTGCCCATGTTTTGCCGTTATCCGGATTTTCAATAACCCATCCTTTGGAGTCAAATCCATCATCTTCAAAATCTTCGCTAAAAGGTATCTTCATACCACCTGAAAGAATATATTCCTCTTTTGTGATGGAGCTTGATCCATTATCATTGGTAGTTGTCAGTGTAACGTTGTATGCGCCCTGCTCAAACATTACTTCGGGATATTGAGAATTTTCATCCGTACCATTCATAAAAGTTACCGTTGATGGTTCAAATTCCCATAACCATGAATTGGGACAATACTCGGTGAGATCCATGAAAATAACTGTTTGACCGGTACAAATTGCTGTTTCATTTGCCTCAAAATCAGGATTTGTCAGTAAAGTGTCACTAACAACTATATAAGCTTCCTTGATCATTGTATCAGCACCAAGGCCGTTTTCAACAATCAGTGTAACATTATAACTTCCGGTATTTTCATAGGTAATTCCCATCGGATTCATCATGCTCGATGTATCTGGTGTTGCCCCATCAAAATGCCACTCAAATGTTTCCGGGGGACCTGATGAAAGGCTGGTGAAATTAACAGCACACCCCACAGGAACAAACGTCTGGTCAGCTTCAAAATTCGCTGAAGGGACTGCCATATGAAGGTCAGCCTCCCATAATCCGCGACCATAGGTAGCGGCCCTGATTTTACCAATTCCTTCATTGATCTCAAGTTCGATTACGATCACATTGGGTAGTCCTTCCATAAAAGTTTCCCACTCGCTCAGGGCGTTATCGATATAATAGGCGCCAACATCCATTCCTACATAAATAGGATCCAATGGGTCGTTTTGGAAGACCACACAGTTTGTTGGAATATTTGGAAGATTGTAGGAGATATTTTCCCAGGTATCACCGGCATCTTCTGACAAATAGACCTTTTCACCGTCGGTATAACCAGAGAAGGTTATTGCTACTTTTTCCGGATCCAGTGGAGATATGGCAATGTATGTGATATAAAAATAGGGGTAATTTGCACTCAGGTCATCCCAGCTCGCTCCGCCGTCTTTTGTCCGGTAAAGATTCTGATCCTTCGAAACATAAATATAATCCGGGTTGGATTCGGAGATGGCAATTCCATCAATATAACCTCCCGGAAGATTGGAAATAGTCGACCAGCTATTCATGCCATTGGTGGTTTTTCTCACCTGGCTACTACCAACAAACAGTGTTGCCGGATCTGTAGGATGAATAACAAATGGTGTTACCCATGCACCGCCACCGGGTTGAGAGATTGAAACATTACCAAAATTTCCCCCGTTATTTGATTTATAGAAATTGCCATTTTGCGAGGTTCCGTAAACAATATTGCTGTTTGAGTAATCCACAACACATTCCATTCCATCGGCGCCGAGCCACTCATGCCAGTGATCAGTGGTATAAACACTGGTTCCATTATCCTGGGAACCACCCAATATTTTATAAGCATCATTTTTCGATGTTCCTATTCTGTAGAATTGCCTGATACAAACACCATCGGTAAGGTTGGTCCAGGTTTCGGCCTGATCGGTTGACTTGGATATTAAGCCATCACTGCCAACATATAAAGTGCCTCCATAAAATACCATTTCATGAATATCACAATGGGTGTATCCTATGCTGTTACCCCATGTCCAATCGGTTGTTTTTGTCCATGATTGTCCACCATTAAGTGATCTCCAGGTATTGATCTCCCCGATATGAACCTCTTCGGCATTAACATCGGAAGCATCCATAGCCAGATCGTACCATGCCTGGTAGCCAGGTGTTGGTGAATTTGATTTTTTCGTGAAGCTCATGCCACTGTCTTCAGATCTGTATATTCCACCTCCGGCAGAGAAGAAATATACATAATCAGGGTTTGCATCGGTTACGGCAATTTGTGCTCGGCTTGTTGTTGGCACTCCAGAGGTTTCGGTAAAGTTAGCTCCTCCATCGGTTGACCTGTAAAAATGCCTGGTGATCGCATAGATGGTATTATAATCATCAGGTTTGAATTCAATATCATCAATGTCTCCTGCAAGGATACTTGTCCAGGTATCCCCGGCATCAGTAGTTTTATACAAACCATTGGAAGTAGAGGCATACAGGATATCTGTATTTGTGGGATCCATCAGAAGTTTGGATATCACCCTGGATTGGTAAATGATCCAGCTAAGGCCTGTGGTCTCAAAAGTATAACCTCCATCGGTTGATTTCAGGACACCGATACTGTAGTTGTCAGCGGCATCTTTATCACCGGTTCCTATATAAACGATATCAGGATCATCGGGATTGATGGCAATGGCTGAAACACCCAGGACGGGCTGGTCATCAGTCAATACTTCCCAGGTTGCTCCCTCATCGGTGGTTTTCCATAATCCACCGGAAGGCGCACCGATATAAATGGTGTTGGCATCAGAAGGATGTCGTGCAATAACATTGATACGTCCCAGGCCTGGATTCCAGTGACCTGTGTTATCCAGCCATTCTGCCGGGCCCATGGGCTCCCATTCACTTCTGCTTCCTCGTTGTGATGTCTGATTGTTTTCATTGAATTTGTTTATCTCTTTCCAGACCTGATCGGGGGGAATACGGTCACCGGTTGGAAATACCCTTTGTTCAACGAACCATTCCCAGCGTTTGAACTGTTTCCATCCACTACCTTTTCCTTGATCACGGTTTTCGAAATAAGTGTTAAAGGCATCCTGAACATCATAAAAGTTTACTGATGGGTCATTCATCATATCAACCCATTCGGGAGTTTGAACTCCCTGTTGAATATGGGACCTCTGAGCCTGGAGGCTGCTGCTGAAGCCCAATACAAGACCAGCCAGAATAAATGTAAGTGTGAGTTTTTTCATTGGTTTACTTTCTTTTAGATTATTAGTTTACTCCTTATAATTGTTATATGGTCAGCAAAGGTATAAATTCAGTGGATACCATTGCATAATTTTCAGTAATTGAATGTTATAGATAGCAATAAACAATGGCTACAAAGACACTAAGACGCAAAGGTTCACAAAGGGGAACTATAATACAACCAGTTTCTCGGTTATCACAGAATTACCTGTTGACAGCACAAGATAATAAATTCCGGCAGAAAGATTTAAATCTCTGAGTGACACTGTATTTAATCCGTTAATGAATGTTTCGGATGCAAGTTCCCTTATCAGTTCACCTGTTTCACCATACAATGTAAGTGAAATATTTTGTGTCTCTTCCAGGTAAAAAGATACTGTTGTTTCTGTCTTTAATGGATTTGGGATAACTTTAAGATCAATATCATATCCTGCATTTGGATTATAAATAAACAAAGGCCCGAGTGTTCCATCTTCAATGATATTCTGGGCATAGATTCCACCAGCGAAATCATTACCAGGATCTTTTCTACCATCCGACCATGCTGCTATCCATTCACCATTGGTATACTCACTCATTGCCCAGTATACTTTTGAAGAAATAACATCAGACACAACAATGCTTCCCTGTTCCCATACAGATCCACCAAATTCGTTTGTCCTGAAAGCATAAATATAATTATTGATGACTGTATCGGGACCATTAATGGTAAGATATTGAATAGTATAGGTACAGGCCGCCCCATAATCAGGATGCATAGCAGCACCACAGGGCCACATGGCCGTATCAGGAGCACAGATATATGATGTCATTAATGTTCCGGTATCACCCCATAGCCGGACTCCATGACTATCAAATTTTTGTCCGAGTATAGCAGAACAATAGGTCAGGCCAACTGGATCATAATACAGGTCCTGACAGAAAACCAGCAGGTAATCGTTATCGTGATCATAAGTAGTTACAAAATCTTCCTGCATATGGCCAGGATTGGTAGAGATAATCGTACCCCACTGATCACACAACTTCGTACCATCAGACTCCAGGTGCTGCATTTTTACCAGCGCATTCGGATCTGCACTTTGCCAGCCGATGACAATCCCGCCATCCTGATGATAGTAAGAATCACCATAGATGTAAAAATCTTCGCTCAGGTGAAAATCGGCTTCAAGCGCTACGGGGTGATCCCAGAGTGCAATTCCATTCGAATCAAAACTCTGTACATAAATATTCATATAGGGGTAATGTCCCGGAAACAGGGTGTCAGTTTCATAAATCCCGATGAATGTTAAATAAAATCCATTATCCTCTTTCAAGACGAAATTAAAATTCAGGAACAGATATTTAATGCTGTCATTTTGTAATACCATGGCGCTGTCCCATAGAAAATTTCCTTCTTTATTCAGCTTCAGGAATCTGATATATGATTTTTCGGTAGTATCAGATGGAGTAAAGATATAGTAATCCTCCGACCATCCAATGATATAATTACCACTGTGATCCTGTATTACATTTGGTGAAGGGTTGAAGTTGGTATTATCTGTTAATTGTTTTCCCTCATATCCCCAGAGGAAATCCCCGTACGGGCCTATTCTGTATGCAAAAACATTGCTCGATCCGGTCCTGATATCCTGTGTTGTAAGAATAGCACAGTTTTCATCATCCATCATCAGGCCATAATCGGTAACCCAGGACATGGTAGGATTATCACTGACAAGTAAACTTTCAGCACCCCAATTTAACTGACCATCTTTATTGAATAAATTCATGTATACATCATATTGAAAGCCCTCAATTGCAGAAAACCAGCTGATAAATCCCATACCGGTTTGCTGGTTTATAGCCAGTTTTGGAATAACCTGGTCACCTGTTGTATCATTGATCAGGGTGTTGACTTTTGGATCGGTGGTCCACTGGGCAAATATTCCTGAAGCAAGAAATAACAGGAATAATAATAATGCGGGTCTTTTTTTCATGATTTTATGGTTTTGATTTATGGTTTATTGATTTGAATGTGAAGATACAATAATAACTTTATCAAGTCAAGTAATCAAGATGTGTTGTACTATTTCAATATAAACCGAACAATATTCATCGGATGACTTGATTGCCATTGTATTTTACAATGTCTAACTTAATAGGTATTCAGTAAATATAAGTCATCCGATGAATTGTTGATAAATTGCTCCATATTCCAGTTGACATGACAGTAGCACAATTTTTAGGATATTTAGTCTGGGAATTAATCAGAGTCTTATCTTTACCTTGAAAGAAAAATTCATCAAATGAACTATTACAAAGAAAACCTTTCGGCCCGAAAGCTCAAGGAATGTTATGACATAGCCCCGCCCAGGATTAAACAGTATCTTGATGCCGAGGTGCAGTATATCATTTCACGATTGAATAACTCATACAAGGTCCTTGAACTGGGATGTGGTTATGGCAGGGTTATTTTCCAGTTAGCACCTTTTGCAGATACGCTGGTAGGAATAGATATTTCCCCTGAAAATATTGCATATGCAGAAGAACTTCATAAGGAATCCTTCAACTGTGAATCCTTTGTAATGGATGCAACCGATCTTGTATTCCCTGACAATGAATTTGATGTGGTAATCTGCAACCAGAATGGTATCTGTGCCTTTAATGTTGATCAGGTTAAACTTGTCCGGGAAGCTCTCCGGGTAACTCGTAAAGGTGGACTTGTCATCTTTTCCAGTTATTCGGATAAAATTTGGCCTCACAGGCTCGAATGGTTCAAAGCACAATCCGCGGCGGGCCTGCTCGGTGAACTGGATCTGAAGGAATCCAGAAATGGCATCATCGTTTGCAAGGATGGCTTCAGGGCAGGATCGATGAACCGTCAGCGATTTGCAGATCTTTGTAATCAGCTTGGTGTTGATTACAAGATTGCAGAGATTGATGAATCCTGTATTTTTTGTGAGATCATCAAGTCCTGACCCTTCCCAATATAAAACTACAGACGGATAAGTTACTTTAAAATATTCATGGATTATTGTTCCGGGAAATTCACAATTTTTATATAACTTTATAACATATATTCCTGATGTTTATGAAAAAGCTTATATTTATAATCCTGATCATATTGATACCCACTCTGGGTATGCCTAATGCCGCCCCGATGAGCGAAGCCGTGGTTACCGAAGTTTATTTCGATGAAAACGGCGACTGGACAATAGAGCTGTACTTTTTCTATCACAATGCCTATTTCGATAGCGCGTATGTACTGTTTACATCAACTGACACGGCCACATTCAAGAAATTCCCTGACAACTCGAATTTTCTACTAATTACAAAAGAAGATCTTGATCAGCCAATAGACCTGAATATTGAGGGTGATCGATTGTATTTTTACACCATGTTTGATTTCTGTTACTGGGAGCGGCTTACCCGGGATTACTACATCTATGGGGACTTCCCGGGCTCGGAGGTCAATTCTCCCTACCCCGGGCAATCCCTGGTCGGACTGATCAGGGATGTTTATGGATATTACAACCCTCCTGTTAAATATGAAGTAAAGGACACTGCTTCTTCACTTGGCTTCCTGCGTGATCCTGCAAGAGGAACTTTGCAGGGATATGTTGTTGATTCAACCGGAAATCCTATGCCCTACATAAGGGTCCTGTTCAAGGGTCCCGCGGAAATGATTCTCTGGACTGATGAGCAGGGGCAGTTTACGGCATCCTGTTATGCCAGGAATGATACGGTTTGCATCATGAACAACGGGGTAAAACTTTATGAGGAGGTGGTCACCATTGAGCCCGATTCGGTCACGAGTCTCATCATTCAACTGCCGGTTAGCAATACCGTTGATGTAAACGGTCAGTGTTTTCTTGATGAATCCAGCAACCACAGCGGGACTATGGTGATCTTTGCACCTGAATGCCCATTTGCTCCATTTGATACCGCTTTTACCAACACCAAAGGATTGTTTAAAACTACTTTGTATTCCGGTCATTATTACATCAGGTATTCCCACGGAAGCTACTATCCAAAGTATTACAGAGACGTAAGGGATATCTTTTCAACATGCGGTTTACCGGTTAAAACCCTTGAAGAAGGCAACGTATATGAGGTTGACCGGGGCAATGTTTCAGGCAGGTGGGATCCATACATGCCTTACTGGATCTTTGGTGATATTACAATACCTGCGGGTGACACCCTCATCCTGGATCCCGGTGTCAGGCTGGAATTCAAACGGATCACCGACTTCAATGTTTACGGAACCCTGTTTGCCAATGGCAACGAAAATGACCAGGTCAGTTTTATAGACGGGATAGAAAATTATCTGAAGTGGAACGGCCTGACCTTTTATGATTCCACATCATCGGGAAGTGTACTGGATCATGTCTTGAAAGAGAAAAGCAACAACGGCCTCAGGTTTATCAATGCCTCCCCCACTGTTATGAACAGTCCGTTGGGGATAACCTATGGGATCTATATTCTGGATAACGCCACACCGGTGTTCTGCAACAATTACTTTGTATCTTTAGTATATCCTTATTTCGGGACCTGGATCACCGTAGAACAATCAGCACCCGTTTTCCATCACAATTTTTTTATCAACTACAGTATCTGGGCAAGGACCAACTCAAAACCTCATATTTATAATAATGATTTCTTTGATTCATATATTGCCCTATCCTGGGATAGAACATCGGAACCCCGGATCATCAACAATGTTTTTCACCTGCTTGATTATGCCCTGAATGGTGAATCCGGCGATACCGTTACAGACATTATCAGGCACAATCTTTTCGGTTACGAAGTTGATCCTGTTTACCGAAGGGTCAATTTGCCCGGCTTTGGTAAGAAAGTTCAGAAAAACATAAATGGTGATTTATGCGATGCCTATTTCAATCTTTTCAAAGACCCCTTTATGATCGATCCGGAAGGCGGGAATTACAGGCTGCGGTGTATATCTCCTTGCATCGATGCTGGCGATCCAACATTTCCTTATGATCCGGATTCAACGATCGCTGATATCGGTGCGCTTTATTTTGATCAGATAACTGCGGATATGAAGCCGGTATTTATCAGTAAAAAGCAGTGTAAAATTTCCCATTATCCCAACCCGGTAAAGGATTATGTGAATTTTGTAGTTGAATTGCCTGACAATAATATCAGGCAGTTGGACATCATCATATTTAATGACCAGGGAATTCGGGAAGCAACGATCCATTTACATCAAAACGGGAATTCAAATAATGTCATTGTTCAGAAACTGATGTTATCCTCTATACCTGTACTATCCGCCGGCACAAAGGTTTATTGCCTGGTAGGCGATGGCACACTGCTGGATTCAGATAAAATGGTCGTATTAAAATGAAGATATATTGTTTACCCACGCTGTTGATTATTAATTTTCATGCCTGTGCCCAAATTCCTGAGTTCTTCAGTGGGGAGATAACATTGAATTGATGAATAGCATTGTTTCAATTACAGGGATTTTTTTGCACATCTTTGTGTTTTTAGCGGTTTATATTCCTTATTTAAAACCACCCTAAATTAAAATTTGCTGTTACAAATCCTTCCATTTCAAGTATATCATAATAGAAGTATCAAATATATTTCAGATGATCAGAAATTACCTTAAAATCGCCCTGCGGAATTTACTGAAACAAAAAACCTATTCCATCATCAACCTGGTTGGACTAACCATAGGAATTACGGCATTTCTGTTAATTGCCATGTACATACAGAACGAACTGAGTTTCGACAACCACATACCAGGGATTGATCATTTATACCGATGTGTTGAGATACAACATCCCGCCGGTGTTGACGACCAGCATGTTGCCGTAACGATGTCACCGCTTGGGCCTGCCATGAAAAAAGATTTCCCTGAGGTTGAGGAATATTTAAGGATTCTTTCTTGGGGCGGTATCCCTATTACTTATGAGGGAGAACGTTATCAGGAGTCTTTCCTGGTCCATGCCGATTCTTCAATTATTGATCTTTTCGGTATTGAACTTATTCGGGGTGATATTAATACTGCATTAAGAGATCCGGCTTCCATTGTAATGACGGAGGATAAAGCAATAAAATATTTTGGTTCTGTTGACAGTGCCCTTGGGAATATCCTGGATTACGATAATTATCTGAATGTTAAAGTAACCGGCGTAATGAAAAATCAGCCTGTCAGAACCCATATGAGGATGGAGATGATCGTCCCATTCCAGGTGGTCCTTGATAAATATTCATGGCTGGATGGCTGGGGTAGTAACTCAATGACCACCTATGTTAAACTGAATGAAAACACAGACATTCCTGGCCTTGAAAGCAAATTCCATGAATGGTTGATTCCGTATGTTCAACCCGAGGATACCTCACGCATGTTTCAGTTATATCTGCAGGGTGTCGGGGATATCCACCTCAGATCCAACCATATCAAATTCCAGCGTAATTACAACATGGGCGATATCACCATGGTTTATGTCTTCACCATTATTGCCATTCTCATCATAATTATTGCCTGTATCAATTATATTAATATGGCTATTGCCCGGTCATTCAGAAGGGCCAAGGAAGTTGGCATAAGGAAAGTACTTGGGGCCAACAGGCAATCACTAATGTACCAGTTTTTAGGTGAGTCAATTATCCTGACCCTTATCTCTATTGGTTTATCGCTGTTACTGGTTGAGATATTATTGCCATTTTTCAACAATACTTTTAATGTTGACCTTCATATAGATTTCCTGAATAATACGATATTCAATATCGGATTGATCGCTATACTTGTTATTATAAGTCTTTTTTCCGGAAGTTATCCTGCATTTTATTTAAGTCGTTTCCGGCCTGCCCTGGTTTTAAAAGGAAATACCAATAAGCGTATTGGCGGATCAGGAAACCTGAGTAAGGTCCTTGTGGTTTTTCAATTTATAATCTCCATTGTACTCATCATCAGTATTGGCATTACCTACAGTCAATTCCATTATGCTTTGAATAAAGATATGGGATATGATTTTGCTAATGTTTTGAATATTACTACCTATAATTTACCTCAGCACAAAACAGAAGCCCTGAAGAATGATTTATCTCAAAACCCACATATACTTGACATTTCACAATCAGCATATATCAATGGGGTTACCGGCTCACAAAACACTCTCAGGGTAGATGACTCGGCATCAACACCCATTGCCTGCCGTGTTGGGGTTGTTGATTATCATTATTTTGATATGATGAATATACCTATAATCCTGGGAAGGAATTTTGATGAACAATACGGAACTGATGAATGTTGTGCCATCATCTTAAACCAGGCAACCGTTGATTACTTCGGATGGGAGAATCCCCTTGAAAAATCCTTCCAGGCCTTCTGGGGTGATACCACCCTGCCCCGGAAAGTGATCGGTGTTATTGGTGATTACCACTATTATTCTATTCACTCCAAAATTGAGCCGGCGGCATACATCGTGTATCCTGAATATTATTTTGCCCTGCTGGTAAAGGTTGATCCAAGAAACACTGAAGAAACACTAAGCTTTATCGAAGAAAAATGGACAGCACATTTTCCAGGTGTACCTTATAATTCTCAATTTGCTGAGGACATGCTGAGAGATCTTTACAGCGATGAAGCCGATGCCGTAAATATGTTCAGCTTTTTCACAATACTATCTATACTGGTATCATGCCTGGGGCTTTATGGGCTGACGGCATTCTTGATCGAACAACGGAAAAAAGAGATTGGCATCAGAAAAGTTTATGGAAGTTCTGTTGGCAATATAGTTAAACTTGTTGTCTTTGATTTTCTGAAACTGGTGCTCATGGCCGGTATTATTGCCTCAGTAATTGCCTGGTATTTCATGGAAAAAGCGATGGATAATTTTGCCTATCATATCAACTTAAGCTGGTATTATTTTGCAGGGGGTATAGTGGCAGCTCTCCTGATTGCATTTTTTACCATCCTGTATCATACCATAAAAACATCCCTGTTAAACCCGGTAGATACGTTGAGATACGAATAATAGGATAGAACGCTGATCTATATCTGTGTTCCTAAAATCCCTGTGACCCTTTGTGGTTCACTGTGTAACTTTGTGTAATAGCTTTTTAATTTATTTCACAGAGTTACACAGTAAACCACGGAGCTACACAGAGAAATACTCATAAAAATCATGATAATCCGTGTTCCATATTACATTTAGTTACCATCTGCCAGAATCACTGGCCAATGATATTTTACCATATTTACCTGCCATCTGAAAATCGATATTGCAAATTGGTCAATTAAAAACCATCCATTTATCTATTCTTTTTACTTTTACAAATTCTTAAAATCAAAATAAAATGAAAAAATTAAACAATTATTTTTTAGTTGGTTTTATCGCAATCTTTATTGGTATTGGAACCCTTAATGCCCAGAATGAAATTCCCGACATCATTAAATGGCTCGATGATCAGTATTATCTCGAGAACAGGATCAATGATGAAGGCGAAGAGCAGGTATGGAAAGTAAATGCCGAAAATGGCAAAAGTAAGATCTATCAAAAGAAAAAAATCAGTGATAAGGTCAATGAAGCCCTTCCTGAAGGATTTGCCCTGAGCAGATCAACTATCAGTACCGATGATTATAACAATAATATCTTCATAAAGGATAATGACCTGTACTGGTATTCCCGCGACAATGATGTATTTAAACGCTTGACCGATAATACTGATGAAGAACAGAATCCAACATTCTCTCCTGATGAGACCAAAATTGCATTTACAAGAAATAACGACCTGTATGTTATTGATCTTGAAACCGGTGTTGAAACCCGTTTAACCCATGACGGTACCGATCTGATCAAGAATGGATATTCTTCATGGGTTTACTGGGAAGAAATTCATGGTCGTGGTTCACGTTACAAAACCTTCTGGTGGTCGCCCGATGGTTCTATGATTGCCTATGAACGGTTTGATGATGAACCTGTGCCGGAATTTTTCCTTTTTAATCCTGATGGCATTCATGGTAATGTTGAGATGCAGCGATATCCCAAGGTTGGCGATCCGAATCCATGGGTTAAACTTGGAGTGATAGCCCTCGACACCAAAGAAACGACATGGATAGATTCAAATGATGAAGAAGATGTTTACATCGCTTTCCCAATGTGGGCACAGGATTCAAAAACACTTTATTACCAGCGACTGAACAGGGATCAGGATCATATGCTGATAATGGCTGCCAACCCAAATACAGGTGAAAAGAAAATGGTTTATGAAGAAGTGCAGGATACCTGGATAGATTTCTTCGCCGACCTCTATATCCTTGAAAATGGAAGTGGCTTTATTGTAAGAAGCGATAAAGATGGTTGGAGAAACCTTTATTATTTCGATACCGAAGGAAACCAGATTGCACAGCTCACCGATGTTGACTGGCGGGTACAGGATATTGAAATGGTGGATGAGGAAAATGGTGTTGTGTTTTTTACAGGAACCGGCGACTCTTCGATTAACAGCCAGCTTTTCAGGGTTAACCTTGACGGTACCGGATTTGAAAAGATCACCTCTCAGTCTGGCACACATAATCCCATGATCTCAGAAAATGGTTCCTATGTAATTGATACCTATAGCAGTTTTTATGTACCCAGGAAAATGCAACTGGTATCCGGCAACGGGCGGTTTATTAAGTTGCTAGGCGCAAATGAACCTCCCGATCCCGATGCACCTAATAACTGCAAAGTTGAATATTTTACCATCCCTACTAAAGATGGTTTTGAACTTCCTGCTTACTGGAAACTTCCTCCTGATTTCGATCCTGATAAAAAATATGGTGTGTTGTTCAGTATTTATGGCGCCCCGAATTTCCAGGATGTTAGCAACCGGTATATCAACACTAGGGAAAATTTCCTTTCACAAAATGATATTATCCTTTTTGCTGTTGATCACAGGGGATCGATACATTTCGGCGAAAGAGGCAAGGAATACATCTACAAAAACATGGGTAAATGGGATCTTGATGATTATATAACATCAGTAAAATGGTTAAAAGAGCATCCCTTTATCGATTCAACAAAAGTTGGCATCTGGGGTGGAAGCTATGGTGGGTATATGGCAGCGCTTGCACTTACCCGCGGAGCTGATTATTTCACCTGTGGCATTGCCAGTGCTGCTGCGACCGATTTCAGGTTATATGATAACATCTATACCGAAAGGTATATGGGAACTTATGAGGATAATCCTGAAGGATATGATTACGCATCGGTGATGACTCATGCCGATATGCTTAAAGGTAACCTGTTTATCTTGCATGGTACTATGGACGACAATGTACACTTCCAGCATGTCTTGCAACTTATTGATAAACTTACCGATCTAAACAAGGATTTTGACCTGATGATATACCCCAAAGGCCGTCATGGCTGGGGCGCACCAAAGTATTCCCATTCCTTCCGTGAGAGCAGGGAGTATGTGATAGATAACCTTGGTAGCGGGGAGGAGTAGTCTTCAGTCTGCAATTGGCAGTTTACAGTTGGCAAGGGTTACCAACCCTGACGAAGGATGGGATGGAAATCCTGAGATTGTTTAATCGAATATCGTCAGCAGATGGTAGTCTGCAATCTTTTTTCTACATTGAGCAATGCTATTAATAAAGACGTTTTGCCACTGATCCGATGACTCTAAATCATAGGATCGGTAAATAAATTAATTGTATCTTTATCTTATTTGCTAAAAGTTATAAGACTTGGCAGGGTACTGGTTGACAATTATTTAGGTGGTGCCTCGTTTACCCGGACTGTTGGTAATATATGTAACATTTCAAGATTCAACCTGTTTACGATCGGTTAATTATTTACTAAATTACATATTTTACACCTTGAGTTTAAGTTTTAACCATAATCGAAAGCTGTAAATAATGAAAAGAATAAATAATGCTTTAATCCTTACCATAATACTGTTTTTACAAAACACAATTAACGGACAGGATTATTATCCATTTCCCGAGGAAAATGCTTTTTGGGGTGTACTTGAATGGGATTATCTCTTATGGGATTATCAGTTTTATTTTTATACAATAGAGGGCGACACAACATATAATGGGAAAAGTTATAAAAAAATACTGAAACTTGATGATGATGGACATGATACGATTAAAATACTTCATTCATTTATTCGACAGGATACATCAGAAAGAAGAATATACTTTATCCGACACTATTTAAATGAAACTAAAGAGAAATTGGGTTATTGTTTTACCGGGGGGATAGGGGATACAGTTTCATTTCCTGCCTTTGATTATAACAATATAGGTGATTCTTCATTTATTATAAGAAAACCAATTTTCGATTCGACATTATTAAACAATGGGAAATACCGTAAGAATTATTACTTCAGCTCGATTATGTCTCCTAGTAGTCATTTCTTGCAGGTTATTGAAAGTATAGGTAGTATAAATTGTCCTTTCCCATGTATTTCCTTTTTGGATCCATTTCACCAGGCATTTCTCACCTGCCAAAAAGTTGATTATGAGGTGCTATATGGGACACCAAAAGTTTGTCAATTCTCTGTAAATATTGATGAAAATCGAATTGAAGTAGTTGATGTAGCTGTTTACCCCGTCCCTGCAGAAGATTACATTATCCTTAAGTTATCCAAAAATGTTAATTTATTTCAGATTAATATCTTTAACATGATCGGAGTATTGTTACAGCAAATTAAGGTTAATCATTGTGAAAACCCTTTAAGTATAAAAACTTCTGATCTAACCAACGGACTCTATTTTCTTGAAATAATAACAAAGGAAAAAACAGTAAATATTATGTTCTTAGTAAAACATTAAAACTATCACTATTGTCCGGGTAATATTAAAACAGCGAAGAGATTCTTCGGCTACGCTGCTAATGACATGATTTTATAAACAACTGACTTTGTGATCCTTGGTGATTTGATGTCTTGGTGGCGGGAAAGAATGCCACCAAAGCACCAAGACACAAAGAATCCACCAAGAAAACATGTCATTAAATCTTAAAATTATAAGCTTATTTTCTATGTCTGAATGACAAACGTTTCAGCGTTCTTAGTGGGGGGATGGGGCGGTAGGCGGAGATCGTAGAATTTACAGATCTATAAACCATGGAAAGATTTAATTCACCGCGTAACTTCGAGTCACCCGGTGAATTTAAATGCTTCATTCTATCTTCTCTCTGAATGTAACTTGCAACATGCAACTTGTAACCTATTACATACTGTTGGTAACATCAAAATAAATATCCCTTGCTATTTAAGTATAATTCCCTATTTTTACTAAAAACATAGCCATGTTCAAAAAATACCAATTATTCTTCTATATCCTTATCATACTGGTTGTTGGATTCTTAGTATGGTTTTATGCTGACGTAGTTGCCTATATATTAATTGCTGCTGTTTTGTCAATTGTCGGGCAGCCCGTGGTTCAACTTCTTCGGAGAATACGAATACCCAATACCATCGCAGCACTTCTTACATTGATATTGCTTCTGGCCATATTTTGTTCCTTTTTCCTCATTTTCGTTCCGCTCATTGCCCACCAGGCCGAGATGCTGGCGCATATGGATTTTCAAACGATCGGGGAGTCATTCAGGGAACCGCTGCAAAACCTGAAGGACCTTCTTGTAAAATACAATATTATCCAACCTGAGGATACCCTGGAACCCTATCTGCAATCAAGAATGAAAGACCTGGTTGGTACTGCTGCTTTTACCGGCCTTGTTAAACATGTTTTGCATACCACAGAGGCGTTTCTTATCGGTACTTTTGCAGTTTGTTTTATCACTTTCTTCTTTCTGAAGGATGAATTTATGTTTCAGCGTATCGTTCTTTCTTTTGTCAATGAAAAATACCATTCCAGGACCGTCAGTGTTTTGATCAAAATAAGGCATCTCCTCAGAAGGTATTTCATTGGATTGTTAAGCGATATCATCCTGATGATCACCCTGATCAGTGTTGCCATGACATTGTTCGGGATCCATAGTGCCCTGCTCATCGGATTTTTTGCAGGCATTGTTGTGATCATTCCCTATGTGGGACCCATGATCGGGGTCACTGTGGCCGTTATTATCGGTGTTACAGGGGCGCTCAGTGTTGATGTACATACAGCAATTTTACCGCTTGTATTGAAGATCATCGCCATTTACATGGTCATTAATATAAATGATGGTTTGGTATTCCAGCCCCTGATCTATGGGAAGAGTGTTAAGGCCAGTCCGCTTGAAATTTTCCTTATCCTGATCATATCGGGAACAACAGCCGGTATCGCCGGAATGGCAATAGCGGTGCCAGTTTATACTGTAATAAGGATAGTCGCCAAAGAATTCCTGAGCCAGTTCCGGCCGGTAAAGCAGCTTACGAGTGATCTGTAGGCAAAAGCAGAAAAGCTTGTTTACGTGATATAGGAAAAAGTCGGCAGTCCACAGCCGGCAGTCCGCAAAGGGATGAATTCCGTTCCGATGAAATCGGAACAACCACTGATTAACCTACTGTGGACTGCATACTGCGAACTGAAGACTTTCTTATCTCGCCATCGGTAATCCCTGCAACTCCTTCTCATCCACGATCCGCCCCACCGGATACACATTGATCCTGTTGCTGTAATAAGGGGATCTTTCGTAAAACCACCATAATTGCCCCCAGGGATTATTTTCTACGCCCGGGTTATCCACTTTGAACTGGTTGAATTCATCCAGCAACTGGGGATCCTCCGCTATCATCTCCCTGGCAATCTCTTCCATAATATAGGTTTCGAAGTATTCTTTCCGTTCAAATATCGGATCGAAAAAGCCCCAGTAAACATAAGAGTCCTCTGCCAGTGGTTCGAGGATATTGGCTATTACCCTGGCGGTACGCTGGTTGGTCATGACGATGGCCGAACCTGCCGGAAATTCAACCTCATCCTCAATAATATCATATTCAATATTTCTCATGGGATGGCGGCTCTCATAAGGCCTGGCCTGCCATTCGGGATTATGGAATTTGTATATTTCTACAGGTATGGTAGCATTTTCCTGCAAAGGAATATATTTTACACCATGAAGTTTTAACCGATCAATAACATCCACCCATTCAGGAGGAACAACATAAGCTACCGGCAGATTAACTTCTTCTTCAATGAATACATTGTTAAACATAGGAAGGAAATAAGTAACCGGTTTATCAGGATGATACCTGAACCAGTCACCACCGGTAAGCTCACTTTTTTCAACGTCATATTCCACCCCTTTAAACTCAACCATAACACTGTCGGTTTCCGATCGTTTAAACTTTAATGGAAATTTTGCGTTTTTAAATTCTTCTCCTGCAACATAGGCGTCGGCCTGGTGGTTCAAATCTATCAACTCCTGGTAATTGCCGGTCATGAAATCAAGTGTAAATTTTACCAGTTCATAGGTTGATTCCACCCTCTCTTTGTAAGGTTTCAACATATGGGTTTCGATGCATAACCCTATCCGGTTCTGCAGTGCAACATAACTCTGGGATATCCTTGGTGGCGCTGCATCTGCCCTTAAACCACTCCTGGGATCAAACCATCGCCTGAAGGCAACATATTCGAAAACAGGAAAACCGGCCTGATCCATCCTGTCGATGATCTCAGGCAAATATTCATCCCTGACGAAGGCTGTCAGTTCTTCATCCATATTGCCATAGATCTCCATGATATAAGTGAGCACATACTGGTAATCAGCACCATCCGATGTGTGCACATCGATAAAGAAATCGGGAAGCCATTGCTGGAATAGCTTCAGCCATGCTTTCATTTCGGGCTGGTCGGCCTTGAGAAAATCACGGTTGAGGTTAAGGTTTTGAGCCGTTGCCCTCAGACCGATCTCCTCAGGGCCATTCTGGTTGATACGGTTGTATGGATTCATATACTCATGCCCGTCCACATTCATGATAGGAATGAATATTATAGTCACATGATCCAAAAGCCAGATGTCTTTTTGATGGATTACCATATCCCTTATCAGCATCAACATGGCATCTTTGCCTTCGATCTCACCTGCATGTATCCCGGCCTGAACCATCAGTATGGCATTACCGGATCTTTTTACCGATTCAGGGGTAAAATTCGCGTTCTTATCAATGATCATCAGGGGAAGGTTGCGACCCTGCGGACTTATCCCAAATGTTGTATATTCGATCATCGGGGATGCATCTGCAAGCTTTTTACAATATTCGATGGTTTCATTATATCGGGGTGTGGCCAGATAATCCGATCTTTCGTAATAGGTCTGCCATCCTGTATCCTGTGCATTCAGGATGAACACATTGATGCACAAAATTACAATTAAAGTGTTTCTTGCTATTTTCATTTTTTTGAAGATTTTGAGCAAATTTATGAAAAAGAAAGGGATGGTTACTAAAGCACAAAAACACAAAATCTCACCAAAAATAATTTATTGATTTCCGTTCTTTAGTGGATTTTAGTATTTTAGAGTTTTTGTAGCATTTATTATTTTACAGCTTTTTGACTACTTTTGTTTTGACTAAATTATTTTTAAGCAACCAGGGCAAACAATGACAGCTACCCAGCAATCACCCATTATAAGAATCAATCATCTCAACAAAATTTACAGGAAGGGAGAAGTACTGATCCCTGCAGTTCGGGATGTGAGTACTGAATTTGAAAAGGGTGCTTTTGTTTCCATTGTTGGAAAATCCGGTTCCGGTAAATCGACACTGTTGAATTTGGTAGGCGGGCTCGATACTGCTGATTCGGGTGAGATCTATTTTGATGGAAAAGATATCGTTAAATTCAGCCGCAGGGAATTGGCTATCCATCGCCGGTTTGCAATTGGTATGGTTTTTCAGTCTTTCAACCTGATCACCCATAAAACGGCCCTGGAGAATATCACACTGGCGCTGGCCTTTGGTGGCGTTAACAGGTTCAGAAGAAAAAAAAGGGGAGAAGAATTACTCACGCTTGTCGGCCTTTCAGAAAGGATGGAGCATTTCCCAAATGAACTATCCGGCGGAGAGGCACAGCGTGTTGCTATTGCAAGGGCGCTTGCCAACAATCCAAAAGTTTTACTCGCTGATGAACCGACAGGGAATCTCGACAGTTCAACATCCAGGGATATCATTAACCTTCTAATAAAACTTAATAAAGAAAATATGCTGACCATTATTATGGTTACCCATGATAAGGAAGGCGCTGAAGGGGTTTCTGATCATATGATACAGCTTAAGGACGGTCAAATCATCGACGAAATAATCAAACAATAATGAGTTTAGCAGACTTAATTAAAATTGGATTCTTCAACCTGTGGCAAACCAAACTCAGGTCAACACTAACCATTCTTGGCGTGGTGATTGGAATAGGAGCCCTGTCATCGATGATATCTTTTGGAACCGGAATACAGAAAAATATTACCGATGCCTTTAAAAATAACGACCTGTTTACCAGTATGAATATCACCCCGATAAATATCGATCTCGAAGATTTACAGGGTCCCCCTTCTGCGGAATCGGTACGAAATGCTTTCGAAGGAAAAAGAATCCCACTGAATGACAGCCTGCTGGTGGAAATCAAAGAAATGGATGGAGTGGAAATTGCCCATCCCGAGGTTATCATTCCCTGCAAGCTGGGTATAAGTGAAAAAGAAACCAGTACACGTGTACAGGCCCTTCCTGTTGAAATTGGCAAGTACAGGCCTTACAACCAGTTACTTTCCGGTAGTTTTATTACAGGCGATACTAGCCACCAGATCGTGATGAAGTGGGAAACGTTGAGGAATATGGGATATATCCTACCTGACGAAGACCAGCCATATAGGCTCACCAGAAGTGATTCAGTAAAAGAGAGAAGAATGATCCCCGTTGATTCCCTTATCGGGAAGCATATTTATCTTATCACAGCAACAGTTGACATCTCCAAAGCAATGAGAAATCCTTTTGCCATATTAAGTGGAGGTGGCGAAGAGATTTTCAGTGAAGACACAACCATTTTTTCTATTGTGGGGATCCTAAAACGTTCAGGTCCTTTCAGTACCAATAACCTGAAAGGGGGCGCTATTATACCTTCTGGTATTGCCAAAAGTATTCCAACCTTGGGCTTCTATAATATCTGGGATATCCTCGACAGGGAGGAAGACGAAAGTCAATACAGCTCCATTTATGTCAGGGTAGATGATATCAGGAATATGGATCCGGTAAAGGAAAAATTAAGAGGTAAGGGTTTGCATGTGTTTTCAATCAGCGATCAGCTTGAAGAGATCAAACAGGGGTTCCTGATCATGGATTCCATCCTTGGCGCTATCGGGGCTGTGGCCTTACTCATTGCGGCCCTCGGGATCATCAATACCATGATCATGTCCATCCTGGAGCGGACACGGGAGATCGGTATTATGAAAGCGATCGGGGGAAGTGACAGGGAAATAAAAACCATATTCTTTGTTGAGGCCGGGGCAATAGGATTTATCGGTTCAATATTCGGATTGATACTTGGCTGGTTATTTACGAAAGTCGCCAATTTTGTCATTAACAATTATGTAATCCCGGATAATGAAATCTCCGTAAGTCTTTTTTATTTCCCTGCCTGGTTAATTTTTGGAGCCATTGCATTTTCAATTCTGATAAGCCTGGCTGCAGGTTTATACCCTGCTATCAGGGCAGCACGTATAGATCCTGTTAAGGCATTGAGGCATGATTGACCCTGCCGGGCAAGCACCAAATTCCAAATTACAAAAACCAAATAAACACCAATATTCAATTACCAAAATTCCAAACACTTGCATGAAATAGTTTTGGTCATTGAGATTTAGAGTTTGGGATTTATTTGTTATTTGGGGTTTGTATTTTGGAACTTTCTTTTACATGTAACATTTATCCCCAAAGCAGATATCCATACTTCTGGCTTTGCTGATCATGGCGTGGTCTTTGGGAACATTCCTTACTTTACCGGCAACCTCGGAAAGTGGTAATGCCACTATCTCTTCCCCCTTTTTGGCAATCATCATCCCAAATTTGTTTTCAGATATGATATTCACTGCAAAGGCCCCGAGTCTGGTGGCCAGTATCCTGTCCATAGGTGAAGGGCTTCCCCCCCGCTGAATGTAGCCAAGTATGGTTTCGCGGGCTTCCTGGTCAATTCTTTTACTGATTTTTTTTCCTATGTATTGTGCTGCAGAAGTTCCCTTGGGATGCTCAATTCCTTCAGCCACAACAACAATAGAATATGGTTTCTTTTTTCTGACCCTGTGAAGCAAATATTCACAAACAATATCGATATCATATTCTATTTCCGGTATAAGGATTACATCGCCACCACCTGCAACACCTGAATACAAAGCAAGCCATCCAGCTGAATGCCCCATCACCTCAATGATCATTACCCTTTTGTGGGAATTGGCTGTAGAATGCAGCCTGTCGATGGCATCTGTGGTTATTCCTAATGCCGAATCAAAACCAAAAGTAACATCCGTACCCCATACGTCATTATCTATTGTTTTAGGAATTCCAATGATGTTCAGGCCTTCTTCGGCAAGTAAGCCCGCAGTTTTCATAGTACCATTACCACCAATACAAACCAGGCAATCGAGGCCAATCTCGTCGTAATGTTTCTTGATCAACTTGGGTTTATTGATCTGGTTGAAGCCATCGGATTTTTTAAATGGTTTTTCACGTGAGGTACCCAGAATAGTTCCCCCGAGGGTAAGTATTCCTGAGAGATCCTCTTCTTTCAGGACGGTATATTCATTGTTGATCAAACCTAAAAAACCGGAAGAAATACCGATTACCTCCATACCATATTCAACAATAGCGGTTTTACCTACTCCACGTATCGCAGCATTTAATCCCGGGCAATCACCACCTGCGGTCAGGATACCTACTTTAAGGCCTTTTGTATTTTCAGCCATGACTAAATAATTGAAAATGTGAATACAAAGTTAAAGCAAAAATTATCAATCCAATCTAAAATCGTTAATGGGTGTTCTGTGTTCTATATTCAATTACATTAGATATAGGATTTTATCGCTCAACGATGGATGGATTGCATACTATCTACAACTTACTGCATACTTCTAAACCCTCAGCATCTCCCCTTCCGACTTAGCGATTATCGCTGCGCCACAGCTATCGCTCCATACATTCACAGAAGTCCTGAACATATCCAGGATACGGTCAACGGCAATGATCAGGCCAACCCCTTCCAATGGAAGGCCCACTGCTGTTAGGATTACGGTGATCATCACCAGTCCAGCCATGGGTATGGCGGCAGCGCCTATGGATGCCAGCAACGCTGTTCCCACAACAATAATCTGCTGGTAAAATGCCAGTTCCACACCATAGGCCTGGGCAATGAACATAGCAGCAATACATTCATAAAGGGCGGTGCCGTCCATGTTAATAGTTGCCCCCAGGGGCAGGGTAAAACTACTTATCTTGTTCGAAACCCCCGATTTCTTTTCAACAGCAGTTATGGTTAACGGAAGGGTGGCTCCCGATGAGGATGTTGAAAATGCAGTTAGCAAAGGAGTGGACATATTCTTCATATGTTTGAATGGGCGTATCCTTCCAATAAACCTGGAAATAAGAGGCAGGGTGATGAAAGCGTGAATGGCCAGGGCAGCCACAACCGTGCCCATGTATAAACTCATCCTGGAAACAAGGTTCACCAGGTCATCCTGGTCGGCTACAACTTTTGCAACAATCCCAAAAATCCCGAAAGGGGTGAATTTGATAATGAAAAGTACCATTTTCATCATCACATCAAAAAAAGCATTAAAGAACCTGATCAATACCTGTTTCGGTTTTTCATTGATGCGGGTAATGAAAAATCCGAAAAGGATGGCGAAAAAGATAATCGAGAGCATGTCCCCTTCGGCGAAGGATCTGAAAATATTATCCGGAACAATGTCAATTAATATATCACTGAAAGTTCTCTGTTTTTCAACAAGTCCTTCAACCTGTGCAGAAAAATTAAGATCAGCGCCAACACCGGGCTGGATAAGGTTGACAAGTATCAATCCGGTAATAATGGCAAGCAAACTGGTCATTACATAATAGCCCATGGTTTTCAGGCCAAGCCGGCCAAGGTTACTGCCACTTCCGATATTGGTTACCCCGGAGATCAATGAACTTAAAATTAATGGGATGATCAACATCTTCAGCGCCCTCAGGAATAAATCCCCCATCCAGCTAACCGCTTTTATCGGTGTATTTTTATACGCGGCTTTAATGATTGTTGAATTGTATCTCAGGTAATCCTCTTCTGTCATGCTGACAACCAGGAAATCCTCGAAGCCTTCCTTTGTTGTGAACACTTCCCCTTTTACATTGCTCAGGCTCTCGATAATAACAGCATTGACCTGCTTTTTATACAGCTTCTCTATTGTTTTATCTGTGATCGTGTAATTTGTCGGAAAGATGATTCCATAAACAATTGCCAGAACAAGCGCTATCAGGATCTGCCAGTGAAGCTGTATTTTTCTCATAAAGAGTTATTGTGGTTTAAGAGGACTAAGGTAGGAAAAAAACATTTCCTCTTTCCTGTTTACCAATGAATCTATTCTACTTTGGGTCATTACGGATTGCTTCCCCACAAGGCCTCACAGGAATTGAATTCTTGTTTTTGAATTATTTAATAGATTTATCTTTTACTATTAGGAATTATCCTTGCTTGACCAAAATCCCCTCTCAGCCAACTGACGGAAGGGTTAGGGAGGGATCACTCTACCACCACCTTCCCACTTCCAATTGTACCATCTTCAAAACTCACCCTCACCAGATACAATCCTTTCTGCCAATCCGAAACATCAACAACAGCTTCTTCCTGGCCTTGTGAAACTTCAATCTCTTTCACCTTCCTCCCAAACAGATCAAACACTTCGATAACCCATTCACTATCCACCAGCCACGAGCTACCAACTACGAGCATATCCCTGGCAGGATTCGGATATATCCTTATCTCGTTCTTTTCCACTGGCTGATAACTTATGATCTCCTCATCCCCGACAATCAACCCACAGTTATCCTGTACAATGGTATCTGAAACTATCGGGTAAGGACAAAGACTATCATAGTTAAACTGCTGGGTATAAAAAGTATCGCTCTCTAGTTGAGTGTTTAGTTTGAAAAGATAGGCATCAAATTGGTCATATTCCTCGATATATTTATTCGTGAAGTACAATAGTTTTTTATCAAAAGTAATAGCTGTTTCAGCCAACCAGTCATTATCCAGTAAAACATTCTGGTACAAAAGATTCCCTAATGTGTCTATTACAATTGCCCTTGGTGTATGGTTTGCTTCAGTTCCCCAGGTTGCACTTGCTGCAAGTGAATTCTCATCGATTAGCGCAAGTTCTATCATCTTACCATATTCATTTGGTGGTGCAATATCATAGATGTCTATCACATTACCATGCATATCCATTTTCAACAGGGCTGGCGCATCTTTAGCTTGATCAAAATAAAAATGACTAAGCGATGAATAGTAATAAGTTGAATCATGATTGATAACAGAGTTCCAGGCAAACCCTCCGATATCTGATAAATTCTTATGAACAATAGTTTCCCATTCAAAATTTCCCATTGAATCGGTTTTTATATAATATGGTTTTGCCCACCAGTAATGTGGCGGTTTCGGATCTTCATAATAACATCTTCCTGTAATCAAAAAACCACCATCTGGTGTCATTATAAGATCCTTTGCGTCATCATTATATAAATTTGAATCTGGGCTGTTATAACAATTTGTCCATTGAACTATCCCATCCTTATCAAGTTTTGAAAGGCAAATACGATCTGTCCATGGCTCAGTGCTCATATATCGTAATATAACAACAACATTATTATTTGTCGTAATCACCAAATCATTTGAGTGGTTCAAACCTTCTTTATAATATACCTTACACCACTCTTTTTCACCACATGAGTTTAGTTTCATAACCAATGGATCATAATCTTCTAAATTGTAGGCGTCTGTCAAGCCCGCCAGATATATATTTCCATCACCATCGGCCTTTACTTCAAGTGATAAAACAATATTATCAGATCCGTTGCCAAGAGTTTTATTCCATAAAATCTCTCCGTTAACATCTGTTTTGATCAGCCAATTTAGTTTTGGATAGTTTGGCCCATACCTTCCTGCAATCAAGTATCCTTTATCATAGTAGGTGCATATGCTTTCACCAAAAGGATTAAGTCCATCCAGATATGTGGTACTCCATCTTTCCTGACTTATGATATCAAACCACTGCAAACAAAGAATTATTAATACTAATATCGTTTTGTTTAGTAACATGTGTCCTTACTTGGTAATTGAAACCTTAACAACCTCTATAATTTCACTTCCAACATTCAATTGTATCAGATATATCCCAGATGGATAATCCTTGCAATCAAAAACTTTTTGATCTTTAATGTTTTTTATCTTGTAATATTCGTGATATTTTCCTGTTATATCACATACTGAAATAAATGAATTTTCATAGTTTACTTTCAAATCATACTCAATTATATAGTAATTATTTGCCGGATTAGGGAATACCTTCATCATTTTATCTCTATTATCATCTGATGAAATCGTTGGATATTCAGGTGCCGTTTTTAGCAAATCAGGAAAGAAAACAAGCTCATGATAATTGATCATATTCTTACTTATTAAATAGTTTTTTGCGTAAACTCCAGGAAGATTATTATTTTGGGATAATTCTATCAGATTTTCTATCATATTACTATCAGGATTTATGCTATCGACAGTAATTGGCCACAAAATTTCAAAAAGCTCTTCATATTGTTGATGCAATATTTGTTCGATTTCAGACAATTCGAATATTGTCGGTATGCTATCCAAAGTATTATTAAAGCTTAATGAATCCTTTTGTACAAGATATTGAAATGACATTTTATACCACGATTCTGGAAATGGTTCCCTTTCCCAAAGTGCAATTAAACTGTCTAAGGAGGTTGAGATATTGGCTGTATCTTTGTTATAATGGTGTTCAAGTTTTAACAGTGATTTCATACGCCTGGTCTTATGTTTTGCCAGTTTACGTTCTAATTTTTCCTTTGCACCAGTTATATTCAAGCCCTCCATTATTTCACCCATCATATAACCGGGCATGGGCTCGTACCTGTTATCAATGCTTTGTATTACATCCGGTTTTTTTGCAGACTGGGGATTTGCGACGAGGATATCGCGTATCATGGCATTAGGTAATACTTCCTCTTTGCCAATAGCTGATTTCATAACCGTATCGGATAAATATGGTGATTCATTTAATAATTGCTGCCTTAATTCAATTGCTTCTTCGGGCAAGCTAAAAGTTACATCTGTGTTCAATTCCTCAGTATCACCACCGTCTACATATGTAGTCAAAGAATCTTGGTAAGAATTAATCAACAACAATTCAGAGTTAAGAATACTTTTCTCAGTCGATTCATTAATACCTCCAGTACTTGATAGATTTGAAGGGCATGCAAGTTCTTTAGAATATTGCACGAGTGGATCCCCAACAAGACCAATATTTGTAGGATTCTGCGGTATAATATTCACTTCAGGATTATTATCAGGGTGATGAGTGTATTCTAAATACTGGCAATCCGGGTCATTGAAATAATTATTAACACCAGCTAAATATTCAGAGAATGTATTTCCAGCCGCATATTTCGGATCTGGATCCTCTCCGATGGGTGGTTCAGGTGCAATTTCACCCTGTTTTATAGCAATACCTATAGTAGAACCAGTAATAGGTTGACCATATTCATCAAGGTTCGGTAATACAGAAATATCAATTACACAATCTGTAAAGTCATTACACTTCAAACAAAGTCCTTCACCTGTTTCCGCTCTGTTTTTTCCCTGTGCAGAAATCCCTAAGTGTATATTGTTAAAGTTATTATTATAAATCTCATTGGGTACTGTTCCAGTATTGTTTGCAATGATCCCCGCACATTTTTTATTACTTAACTGTTCATAATCAATTGTCGTATAAAAAACATTCTCCTCCACTGTAAACCCTGTTGTAAATGCATCCATATAAAGCCCAACCATGGTATCAGCATCATTATAAAAACAATGTTCATTTCTAATGCTAAACTCGTTGTAAATTATTTCAGGGCTGTCATGTGCAGATATATAAATTCCCCGCCGGTTATTCTCAAACAAGCATGAATCTATACTTAAAGGGGCAGTAATTCTGCCATTCAATGCATAAATGCCATAATCCATTTGTTTGAACATACTTCTATACCTGATCTCTTCCGGGATATTCTGAATATAATAATCAACCGAAAAACCGGAATTATAGCTTAAAATACCAATCCCTCTCTGGTCAATATTTGTAGGTGATTCATTATACGTATTCTCAAAGATACAACCCTTTACCGGGATTCCATCAACACCATTCATTTGTATGTGTATCTCAGGGTAGTCCTCATCAGGATATGTTATGTAATGCATTTCTGTTGTTAAAAATTCACATCGCGTAAAATAGGATAGGTTACGGAAATTCTCGCCGGTTATCGGATGAGTATTTTGAAACGGATAAAACTTAACGTCGGTTTTGTTATTAATAAAATACGAATTTTCTGAATATATTATCCCGCCTCCTGTCGGACTGCCATGGTCGAATTCATAAGGTATTGTTTCTATTCCTACCTCAGCGTATTGTATTGAGCTTCCGTTTAAAGCCTCAATAATTCCATGATAGCTCTCAAGAGCCTGGCTCATTGTCGGGTGCCCGATAACATCAACCCCTTCCCATCGTTCATCACATGCCATGGTTAGATGCCCGTTATCCAGGACAACCCTACCCCCCATTTCTATAATCAGGTCAGCATCATCCGCAAATCCAATAATATTATAGATTCTGAGTTCTGCACCGGATTTAACCTTTACATCCCCCAGTTTAATATCGCAATTTTCCCAATAAACAAGGCCTGATATTTCTTCTAATTCAGCTTGAGCGCCACAATCAGCCAATGCCAAAACAAATATAAAATCATCCATGTCTTCTTCAATATTTATTTTTGCTGCTGTTGGATACTGAGATACTTCAAAATCGTTTTGATATATAGCAGGGATTTGCACTCTCAGATTTGTTGTGTATGGTAAATGAAGTTTTGCATCACCGCTATTCCTTATCGTAAACTCATATTCTTTTCCGTAAGATTGCAAAGGAAATGTTATCATTCCATTGTTATCAATTTGTATTTCCGTTGTAATCCCGCCACCATATATTACACTAACTTCAGGCATTATTGACTTTCCATAATAATTCTGATCAAATGGCCCAATCCGGTTATTGAAATCATCACTATCCAAATCTTCCTGGTTAAATTCAGGAGGGGGGTCTCCAATACCCCAATTAGTCCATCCGTCATCATCTTGATCGACGATATCTCTTTCATAATAATCTTCTGATATTGAAAAATAATAATCATAAACAATTAGCGGATATGCTTCATAAGCCATGTATTCCTGATAATTTGTATCCACAAGAATAACTCTGATAAAACTTGTATCAGTATCAAGGATTACCTCTCCGCTTAAAGTTAGTCCGTAAATTGTCTGATCAGGATTAAACGGAAATATCTCCGCATCAGATGTGAACGTACTGTTAATACTAATGGTCTAGGCATTCAGCATTATTGATATTACAAACAATAAACATACAAAGATAGCTTTTAATGATTTTGTTTTCATGATGTTTGGTTTTGGTGAAACAAAAGGGATTTATTATTAAGTAACCGGACAGGAAATCCGTTACCTTGAATTGGCTCGTTTTGGAAAATATTAATAAGGATACAGGAAAACAGCGTGTCAGCCGGAAAGGGGTAACTGCATGGTTCTCTCTCTCTCTCTCTACGATTTCTAATGATTGCGGAAAGCATGATAAGGTATTTGTTCAATAAAGATATGCAAAATGTTTGATTAATTTCCAATATTCAGCACGCAACCCTCGATGTTCAATATTCGCTTGCCAAATTGATCATTGGATATTGGTTATTGGATATTGAGTGTTCCTTTGAAATGATCAATATCCAGCGCCTCCGCTGAGTAGCTTCAGCGCTCGCGGAACACTCAACCCTCAATGATCAACACTGTTGCCAACTATTATTTTCATATTGATCATTCCGTCTTTTTGGGGCGGACATCCTGGAATTTCTCGATTTCTCGAATAGTGATATGCGAAGTAACCGGTTAGCCAACATCCTTTGGATATCGAATATCGCGAAATCCTTAAATCGTGAAATCATTTACTACTCCACCACAAACTTACACTTACCAACCACCTTCCCATTACTTCGAACTACGGCAACATACATCCCTTTACTCCAGCAACCAACATCTGTTTCCACCTGCTGTGAATAAACCTTTTGCTCATATACTAACCGCCCAAAAATATCATAACATTGAAAGCTGATATCCTTGTGGTATTGTGTATTTTCAAAGGCAAAGGTGATTTTATCTTTTGCAGGATTAGGATAAGCTATTATTGGTATTGTTTTAAGCTTTGTATAATACTCCTTTGGTGAGGGTATATCCTCGATACCTGTAATAATATTGCAATCCTCAAGGCTTATATATCCTGATTGTATCGTATCGGGGCAAAGTGTATCGTAATTATGTTGTGTTGTGTCAAAATATACCGGATCGAGGTTTGCATTTAGTTTATATAAGTAAACATCATAGTTGTCATTAACCCTATAAGTCATTCCAAATAAAAAATTATCGTCTGATGTTTTTAACATTCTGGCAGTTCCGGAACTGTTAGCACGGGAATTAAACTTATAGATATTTCCAGCAAGATCGAAAATATACTCTCCATTTGGATTACCTACATCTTCAGGCCCAAAATTAGCTACTGCGATAAAGGTGGTGTCTGTTATCTGAATGGCACCTTTTATTCCGTTAAATCTGGTTGGTGGTGTTATTGCTTCATTTGGAACAATGGAATAACTGGTTTCATTACCCTGTTCATCAAATTGCATGATCAAAGCCCTGGTATCATTGCCAACATAACATTTGCCATGGGCCATGTATGTGGTGTCTGATAAGGCCAGCAAGCCCCATGATGCACCATTGATCGAATCTGCAACGCCATAAGGAAGAAGCCACTCTTCATTAAACCCGGCATCCACTTTAATGATCATCGGGCGCTGGTAATAAATATTCGGGTTTGTGGGATAAGGCCAGTAACAATATCCCGAGATCAGGAAATAATCTTGAAATTGATATAGATCCCTACCAGTTGCAAATCCTATTTCTGGATGATCATATTTTGTAGCATAAGGCTTCAGCCAAAGTAATTCCCCATCCTGGTTATAACAAAATAAAAAAACCTGCTCAATTTTCTCTTCTGTTCCCAAACGTCCAAGTACTAGAATATTCGAATCTTGCAGAATGAGGACATCGCTAAAACTGCCTGATGTGTAGTTAGATGTCTCAAAATAACAACACCAGAGTTTATTACCACAATTATCCAATCTTATTATCATCTCACCATGCTGGCCGGAGCTCTCAGAGTAATTACCAACCAATACAACTCCCTGGTCAAAATTCTCTATTACAGCAGTGACAGTGAAAATGGAATCAATATTTCCTATTGTTTTTTCCCAAAGTATATCTCCATTGTTACTGGTTTTTATTTCCCATGAATACCTGTCATTTAATTCTGAATTTCCTATAAAGTATCCTTTATCGTATGTCTCAATAAAATCTCTAAATACTTCCTTTTTCCAGCTTAATCCGTATTTAACCTCCCATATGTTTTGACAGAATAGCGTATTTGCTAAAATAACAGCCAGAGATGTATAAATGAACTTTTTTCTGGTTAAAAGACAAATAATTTGAATTACATTAAATTTTAGCATGAGTTAATTAAAATTAATGCATTACAGTAAATTTAATACTTTCTTTTGATTTTCCATTCAGATATAACGGGGCAATATAAAAGCCACTTTTAAAATCTTTACCATCTAATATTTCTCTGAAAACTACAGAATTGATTTTTATCTTATTCAAAAGAATTCCGTTTTCATTTCTTATTACTACATAGTCATTATTTGAATTATATGGTAGCTTTACCTCTAAAGTGATATAGTAATTTGCAGGATTGGGATGAATTGTAAAGTTGTGATTTTCTATCTTTCTGCTGTTTGAAATGCGTTGTGGATACAAGACCGACTTATTGGTATTGGGTAGAAGCAATGGTTCGCAGTAGGTTAAAGTATCTATACTAATCAGCAGATTTCTAACCTGAGCTCTTAACTGACCGCTTGCATCATTATATATCAAATATAGTTCTGCAATTTCGGCAGAATCACAATCCAGAACAGTTTTCCCTTCTGAGTCTAATTGCAAGAGTAATTCAAAGTAGTCTTCATACATTGCATGATTGTTGCTTTGAGATAAGGTAAGGTTATAATTATAAGGAATATTGTTTAATGTATTTATTGCATTAGCTGAATCATGTACCCTGAGATATTCATAAGCAAGCGTATAATCAGCCCAAATATTATCAGCATCACTTAGCAGTAGAATCAAACTATCTGGAGGAACCGGATTTGTTGTATCTTTTCTGAAATGGCGCAAAAGCGAATGGAAAGCGTATTGTTTTTTGCCTTCGAACCAGCCTATATCGGCCATGATTTTTTCTTTCGCCCCAACGGTAAATAAACCCTGGTTTATCTCAGTAATTTGTTCATCAGTCAGTGGATTTGACCTGTTGTTCACGGCATTCATTACCGTATCTGATTTTGCTGCCTGGGGATTGGCTGACAATATATCAGTAACCATATCACCTGTTAAAACATTCTCTTTTTCTGTACCGCTTACCATCACTGAATCGGAAAGATATGGTGAGCTGGCCATCAGTTCCGAATATATCTGATAGGCTTCTTCAGGGATACTGTTCTGAACATCAAAGTTCATTTCATCAGTGTCACCGGCATCCTCAAGTTGTTGTAAAAAAGCTGTTGTTGAATCAACTTTCTGATCATAATATAACATGATTGTCCTGTAACCACTTCCTGTACCCGGTTCATTTAAATTTGACGGACATCCATCTTCGGGATACCATTCCTCAACATAATCACTTTCATCGGGATCAATATTAGAATAATATGTTGGTTCAACATTATAATCCTCCGCTTCTCGAGGATAAAAATATGTCAATAACTCTCCTTCATTATCAAAATCTGTGGGCGCAGACGTTCCAAAATAAGTGAACTGGTTGTTTGCCGATGTTTCGGGGAATTCGGCACCGGAACCTTGTTCTGCCGCTATGCCTTCACACCCCTCAGGTGTCACAGCAATATCATAACCACAATTTTCAAATTTGTTGCACTTTATTTGTAAGCCTGTCAGGTTATACCGATTATCATTCATTGCAACAATACCGTAGTCCAGGTTTTCCAGTTCGTTTTTGTAGATTTCATTGTAAACATCCCCACTGTTATTAACAGCAATCCCAAAAGTATTTTCATTTCCAAGCAATGGATCCGGGTCGGTGTTTTCATAATAGTTTTCTTCAACAGCAAAACCTGTACATCCCGGATCAATATAGACACCCCCGAACCTGTCATTGTCCACCAGCGCCACATCAACCTTCTGTATATCAAAATAGCAATTAGTTACTGATGCTGAAGGGACGGCAGATAAATAAATTCCGGTAAAGTTTTTTTCAAAATCAACATGCTCTATTTCAGGGGCAAGATTACTTTTTGAATTTGTAGCATAAATCCCATAATTAAGGTTTTCAAACAATGATTGGTTCCATTCCAGGCATTCTCCCGTTTGAGGATCACTTTGCAGGCATGATGCCTGCACGTAATATCTTGAATCCATACTATAAATACCAATACCTAAATCATCACAGTGAGTAACTTCCTCAACATCGTTTTCAAAATTACAATTTGTAAAATATATACCTTCAACTTCATTTAAATTAACGTGATTGTAAGGAAATTCCTCCATATTGTATAATTCTTCAGTTGTTATAAACTGACAATATAAAAAACCACTTAGGTTGTCAAAGGGCTCATGAGTAACCGGATGAGTATTTTGAAATGGCCTGAAGAACACATCAGTCTCATTATTTTTAAAAATGGCATTGTTAGCTTTAATTATACCTCCTGTGTAATAATCATATTCAGGATTAACTACCACAGTTTCTGCACCTCTCGAGGCAAATTCAATCGTACCATTATTGTCGATTTGCAGTACTCCATGATATTCTTCATTCGCCTGACTTTGAGTTTCATCACCAATAATATCTACGCCTTGCCAGAAACCATCACACATTTTTGACAAGCATCCTCCATCCAATATCACCCTGGATCTCTGTTCAATGATCAAGGAGGAGGGTTCATTGATGATAATCGTGCTTGTAATCGTAAGGACTGATTGATCTTTGACAACTACATCGCTAGTCATGATATCCAATTGGTCCCAGGTGGTACTTTCTACAATCTCAACAGGATCACCGGAAGTTTCACAACTACCCATGGCAATATAAAATACAAATGGATCAAGATCATCCTCATTGTCATTGATCTGAACCCTCACTACAGCTGGTTCTGGTGTATTGCTGTAATGTATCCGAAAATCCCACGTGCCGCCATTCATCCTGACAAAGTCTTCGGTCTCTAATATTTCAGGATTAAAATAATTTTCATGTTTCCCGGATAATTCAATCGGTTCAAAAAGCTGTAAATTGTATTGAGCGTCACCATCATTTTGAATATGGAAATTGAGTTCATCTGTAAAAAGATCCGATTCAATATGAATATCATGCTCGTTAATCAATTTTTTTGAACCATTCTCATATTGCCTGAAAACTTCTATATCAGGCATTATTTCCTGACAATAATAATTATTATCAAAAGACCCAAGCCTTGGATTGGAGTCATCACCATCTATTGTATTTGGACATTGATCACAATGATCTGGTTTTATTCCGATACCCCAATTAAAATAACCATCAAGATCTTCATCAAGGCATGAAACCTCTGGTATTGATGTAACCATATCTTCAAAACCATGATACAGATATCTGAGCCGATAGGGTTTGCTTTCAGCAGGAGTATGATGATAATACCCGGTGCCCTGATAACCTGTTCCCAAACCAAAACTATTTTTATAAATAAATGTCAACTGACCAATGTAGGGTGAGCCGGTTTGAACAACAATCGAATCACTGTTGGGATCATTTATGTCTTTGTAAAACACATCACCGTCTTCCAATCCGTAATATCCCATCCATAACATAAAATGTCCATCAGGATAATGACTATTTTTATGATATGTTGATATTGGCCCAAGTTCAATTAGGTTTCTGCAACCATCTTCCCAGGTGAAATTACCTCCTGTAGAGATAATATTATGTCCATCGTTTGTGATCCTGTAATTTGGATCTGATGGCTCATTGCATGGTTCCTGATGACCATTCGGCGGGAAAGTTTCTCTATCCATTACACCATAGTCCCTAACAAAATCTAATGCACTATAGGCATGTCCACCACTACAACCACTTTCATGGTTAAGATTGCAATCCAAAACATGCTCAGCAGATAAATTATAATCTTTATGTTGATTTAAAAACAAGTTTGCAACAGATTCCATTTGAGCCAAGGCCTCGTAAGCCCAGCATAGTCCCTTGCATAAACCATGTTGATAATATTGGTTTTTCATACTAGTCATCCAACCATTTCCTGTTTCACCAGGGTCAGGATCATCATCCCAATACGGAGATCCTTCGGTATCTGCTCCATGGCGAGTTCTCCAGTCCCATTCAGAAATAAGTGTAAAATCCTGTGGTGCCAAAAACTCCAGTGGTTCTGAATCAAAAACACCTCCCACATAGTAATCAAATCCTCTTATGTTATATTTATGTCCAAATATTTCTTTCTTCTCCTGATAAGTTTTCTTTGATAAAATATTAGTATCAGCAAACCATATCATCCCTGCGTTTGAGATATAGTTGATTATTTATCTGGTGATCAAACATTGTAAAAAGAATTTACATTATATAGATACTTAAAATTTCTACCTTTTATCACAATTGGGAATATATAATGCAGAAATTATATTGTTGCTTTTATGCTTGATAATATTCCGGTGGATAATGGGAAGCAGGTAATGGTTCGGGAACCATTAGCATACTAATATTTTATTACCCTCCTATTGAGGCTGTCTCAAAAGTGCCCCTGTGTTCTCATATATAACTCTGTGTTCCCTGTGGTTAATTTTTAAAATATTGAACCACAGGGATCACTGAGCTGAAAAAGAGACCACAGAGATAAGTTCTATCAATATAATTGCATGTCTAAAACTTTTAAGACAACCTCTCGGGCAGGCGTGATATCATTTAATCCCCAAAAACCGACAATTAATCCGTTTCAAAATTCAGTTCAACCAAGTCCTGTTATGCAGCTATTATAAAAGAATTACTTTTACATCGAATTTTCATGACCATAAAAAATATGAAAACATTTTTCATTTCAATAGTTTTAATTGTTTTATCCATAACGGTCTTTGCACAGCACACCAATATTCTGATCGATAACGACCAGACCGGATATAAGCCATGTGAACCTACGATTATTGTCGATCCGAATAACCCGGATCATATCGTAGCAGGCGCCATCATCGACAGGTATTATTACTCTGTAGATGGTGGATATAATTGGAACAAGGGAAATTTATCATCCCCATATGGTGTATGGGGTGATCCATGCCTGGTGGTTGATACAGCCAGCAGGTATCACTATTTTCATCTTGCAAACCCGGAGGCAGGCAACTGGATAGACAGGATCGTTTCACAGAGGGCCGACCAGATCGGGGATGAGTGGACTGAAGGAACCTATATGGGTTTGAATGGAGCCAAAGCTCAGGATAAAGAATGGGCAGTTGTAGATCGGGCCACTAATAATATTTATGTAACCTGGACTCAGTTTGATAATTATGGAAGCCATAATCCGGATGATAAAAGTAACATTCATTTTTCCCGTTCAACAGATGGCGGGGAATCATGGACCGAAGCATTAAGGATCAATGAAGTTTCCGGCGACTGTCATGATGATGATAATACAGTTGAAGGTGCAGTGCCTGCAGTAGGGCCAAATGGTGAAATTTATGTTGCCTGGGCAGGTCCTGAAGGAATCGTGTTTGACAAATCATTGGATCATGGGCTTACATGGCTCGATGAAGATATTTTTATCACCGATATTCCCGGGGGATGGGCTTTCGATATTCCCGGTATAAGCAGGTGCAATGGTATGCCCATTACAAAATGTGACCTGAGCGGGGAAGCGTATAACGGAACCATTTATGTAAACTGGTCGGACCAGCGAAATGGAACCGATGATACGGATATCTGGTTTGTAAAATCAACTGATGGCGGTGAAACCTGGAGTGAGGTTGTCAGGATTAATGATGATCCACCAGGAAAACAACAGTTTTTTACATGGATGGATGTTGACCAGGTTACAGGTGATCTATGGTTTGTATGGTACGACAGGCGGAATTATAATGATAACAATACCGATGTTTATATGGCTGTTTCACGCGATGGTGGGGGGAGTTTTATAAATTTTAAAGTAAGTGAAAATCCTTTCCTCCCGGGCAGTAACGATTTCTTTGGTGATTATACCAATATATCTGCCAATAATAATGTAATAAGGCCCATATGGACAGACCTGAACAATGGATTCTTTACGATATGGACTGCAATAGTAGATCCGGTAATTGTTGGCCTGGAAGAAGAATATGTGGAATTGATTTCAGTCGTGGAAAACTACCCCAATCCCTTTAAGGAAAGTACCGTGTTTAGTTTTAAACTAATTGAACCCACTATCGTTAACCTTGATGTATTTGATGTTTTTGGAAAAAGGGTCGCCACAATTTATAACAACCAACATCTTAACAGAGGAAAATATACCGAGGTGTTTGACCCCTCTGATTATAACCTTGTTCCGGGTGTATATTTCTTCTCACTTTCTAATAACCATCAGGCAGTAAAAAGAAAAATCCTGTACATGGAATAATAGAAATGATAATTCAGTATTAAGTTACTGTTAACACATGGAAACATTTTTATTTCTTATTGTTTCTAACGTTTATTATCTTAAATTTGCACTCTTTTAAATCAAATGCTTCATAATTAAATCTATAACCATGGATAACAAACTCAGAATATTACTTGAAAAGGCTCATGATATCTCTTTTACTTACGGTATCAGAAGTATGTCGATGGATGATATCAGCCGGAAACTTGGTATTTCAAAAAGCACCCTTTATAAGCATGTGAAAAACAAAACAGATCTGGTGGAGAAGATACTCGAGTTTGAACGTGAAGGTTTTAAAAAGATTTTTCTTGATCATGATTTTGAAGGCGTGAATGCAATAGATATACTTCTTACCGTCAGTAAGGAAGTATCAAAGAATTTTAAGAATGTGACACCTTCCATCACCTTCGAATTAAAAAAATATTATCCCGAATTGTATCAGAGACATATGGATCAAAGGGCTGAGTTTATTTTTCAGAAGATACAGATTAACCTCCGGAAAGGAATATCCCAGGGTATGTACCGAGAGGATCTGAGTATTGAACTCGCTGCCCGATTATATATCAGCCGCCTGCTCGATCTGCATAATGAAGAATTATTTCCACCCGAAAAGTTCTCATTTCAGACCCTTTTCAATTTTATGTTTGAAAACTGGGTAAGGGGAATAGCAAAACCGGAAGGCATTAAATATTTCGAAGAAAGATTTGAAAAAGAAAAGAAACAACTCAAACTTTAAGTTAATTTATGAAAAAGACTGGAATTTTACTGGTAATCATTGTTCTGCTGTCAGGTACAGGAATAGGTCAGGAAATCAGGGAGTTCTCACTGCAGGAAGCACAAACTTTTGCACTTGAGAACAACTACAATATGAGGATTGCAAAGAATGATGTTGAAATTGCCAGAAAGCAGGTGAAGGAATCACTGGCCATTGGGTTACCCCAGGTTGATGGTAGTGTTTCAACAACAAATTATCTTAACATACCAACAACATTGATCCCCGATTTCATTACACCATCAATATATGCGGTGAATGAAAATGACTTTGGGCTTGAACCTGAAGTACCACTGGGCCCGACAGAGTTCTTCCCGGCACAGTTTGGAACGGAGTATAATGCAAATGTGGATATTACTGCTGCACAGTTATTGTTCAGCGGGCAATATATAATTGGTGTTAAAACAGCCAACACCTTTCTTGATAAAACAAGACTTGACTATCTTAAGGACGAGCTGGATGTTAATGAGTCAGTTTCCCGATCATACTATTATGTACTGGTTACTGAGGAAAATTACCAGAACCTTAAGGCAAATCTTGAAAGTTTAAAAGATATTGCCGATCAAACCCGTGAAACATACGAAATTGGTTTTATAGAAGAATCCGATGCCGATCAACTTGATATTCTTGTTTCAGACCTGGAAACCAGTCTTCTTGACCTGCATAGCAAAATCAATATAGCATATTCACAACTAAAATATACACTCGGGCTTGATGTAAATGATAGTATCACCCTGACGGATAACTTTAATACGCTGTTGAATGAAATGGATTATCTTGCCCTTATTACCACACCTTTTAACCATAATAACTACATTGATTATAAGATACTGAACAAACAAAAAGAAATCGCCATAAGCCAGGTAAAACTTGAGCAATCAACATATTTACCAACGCTTACTGCATTCTTCAGCGCACAAACCATGGCTATGAGGAATGATTTTGATTTCTTTAATACAAGTAAACCATGGTATCCCTCAACTTTCTGGGGTGTAGAAATGAACATCCCCATCTGGAGCAGTGGTACCCGTTCGGCTAAAGTCCAGAAAGCCAAACTTAACCTGAAGAATATGAATGTGATGGATGATCAGCTCAAGAACGGTCTGAATATTTATGTTTATACGGCCAAGACTGACTTCACTACCGCTTACCTGGTTTACAGAAATAAGAAAGAAAAACTGGAGCTGTCTGATAAGATCAACAAAACTACAGAAGAGAAATTCAAAGAAGGAATTGCCTCCAGCCTTGATCTTCTGCAAACACAGAACCAGTACCTTGAAGCGGATACAGAATATACAAATTCAATACTTGACCTGCTGGATAAAAAACTGATCCTTGAAAAATATCTTACTCAATCTGAATAAACTCATAAACCCTTTAGAAAGAAAATACAGGACCTGAAGATGGATAACAGGGAAAAACATATACTAATTGAAGCAGCCAAACTTTATAAAAAATTTGGCATTAAGAGTATTACAATGGATGATGTGGCACAACATCTTGCAATATCAAAGAAAACGCTTTACCAGTATGTTCATGACAAAGCAGAACTTGTTGACAGGATCATTGATATGGAACTACGGATATGTAAGAATGGTTTTGACGAAATTCTTGATGATAAAAGGAATGCCATAGATGAATTAATTGAAGTTGGAAAATACATACAGGAACTTTTGAAAGAATTTAATCCGAGTATGGATTTTGACCTGAAAAAATATTACCCGGAAGCAAACAGAAAATTACGGAATATCAGAAGGGAAAGAATGTTCGTTGCGATCAGTAACAATATGCAAAAAGGGATCCGTGAAGGATTTTTCAGGTCGGATATCAATGTTGAATTGATCAGCAAAATACAACTTGTCAGAATAGAAAACCTATTAGAAAATGAACTGTTTACATTTGAAGAGGTTACAAACAAACATTTTTTTGATGAAATTTTTAAATATCATATACATGCTATAACCAATGAAAAAGGCCTTAAATATTTCAAAGAAATCAAGAACAAACATTAATCATCATATTAACGAATTAATAATGAGAACTTTAGTATTATTTGCAGGATTGTTTTTACTCGCCTCCTGTGCAGGGGATGAGGCTGCAGAGAAAAAGAAACAACTGGACAGTAAGAAAAACGAGGTGGTTCAATTGAACAGCGAAATTGCCGAACTTGAAAAAAACCTGGAAAACGATGCTGGCCACAGTTCAAACATTAACAGGGTTCCTGTTGAAATCAAATCAATAGATTATGGCGAATTCAAGCATTATTTCAAAGCAAATGGTGTTGTTGAATCCATTAATGAGGCATTTATCAGCCCTGAGATAAATGGCCAGATTAAGGAAATATATGTTAAGGAAGGCGACAGGGTGAAGAAAGATCAAATGCTTGTAAGGTTAAATACCAGCATAACGGATAATACTATGAAGGAGATTGAGACTGCTCTCGAACTTGCAAACACAATCTATAAAAAACAGAAGCAACTCTGGGATAAGAATATTGGTTCAGAACTTCAATATCTTGAAGCCAAAAACAATAAAGAGGCACTGGAAAGCAGACTTGAAACTTTAAAAGCGCAGCAGGATATGGCTTATGTCAGATCACCTATTGAGGGTATTGTTGACGATATATTCTTAAAAGAAGGTGAACTTGCATCCCCGGGAATTCAACTTATGCAGGTGATCAACCTGGATGATCTTTACATTAATGTAGATATCGCTGAATCATTCCTTCCAAGTGTAAACAAAGGGGATGTGGTAATTCTTGAGTTCCCTACATTTCCCGGTGAATCACTAAAGGTTCCTATTCACAGAGTTGGCAACATTATTAAAAAGGACAACAGAACATTTACCGCTCAATTGAAGATCAGGAATGAAAATGAAAAATATAAACCCAATATGATTGCCGTTGTAGAGATCAATGACTTTGCAACCGACTCAGCCTTTGTAGTACCATCACTTATCATACAACAGGATTTGATAGGAACATATTTATATGTGGTTTCAGACCAGGAAAAAGGGCTGGTGGCCCGGAAAAGGTATATTGAACCAGGAAGGGTTTACAATGACAAATCAATCGTAAAGGAAGGGCTTCATCCCGGAGATAGCGTTATTGTTATTGGTTATAACCAGGTTTCAGATGGCTCTGATATATTAATTAATAATAGCATCTAATTGCAAATCAACTTACAGAATGGAATCTCGCAATAGTGAAGATAATGTTAAGGTAATCAGGGAATTTAAATTAACAACCTGGGCACTGAAGAATAAAAACACGGTATTTCTAATGTCGGTTATTTTACTGGCATTCGGATATTATTCTTACCGTTCACTTCCCAAAGAACTGTTTCCTGAAATTTACTGGCCAACGATTATGGTTCAGACGCTTTATCCGGGTAATCCTCCTGTTGACATGGAAAATCTGATAACCAGGCCTATAGAAAAAGAACTTGAAAGTATCAGGGGTGTAAAAGAAATCTCATCTGCCTCACAACAGGATGTTTCGGTAATTTTTGTTGAATTCACAACGGGTATAGTCATTGAAGATGCCCTTCAGGAGGTGAAAGATGCTGTGGATAAATCGATGAGTGAGTTACCAAATGATTTACTTGAAGATCCCCATATCTCAGATATTGATCTTTCTGAGTTTCCTATCATCAATATTAACCTTTCCGGTGATTACAGTATCAATGAACTGAAAACATATGCCGAGTTTCTTGAAGATGAGATGGAAACCATTTATGAAGTTTCAAAGGTTGAAATAACAGGATTGAATGAAAGAGAGGTAAAGATCAATGTTGATCCTCATAAACTGGAAACTTTTGAATTGAATTTTGATGATATCGAGATGGCCATAGCGGCTGAGAATGTTTCAATATCAGGTGGAGAGATTAAACTTGGCAGCAGCCGGCGAAATATCAGAACCGTCGGGGAATTCAGTGATGTTGATGAAATTAAGGAAATCATTGTAAAACATGAAGATGGTAATATTGTATTGTTGAAAGATGTAGCAGATGTTATATATGGTTTCGAAGAAACCGACAGCTATGCCCGTCTGAACCACAACCCCGTGGTAACATTACAGGTCATTAAAAAAGGAGGCCAGAACCTGTTAACAGCTACCGACAAGATATTTGAAATTCTGGAGGCAGCTGAGGAATCCAATGCTATCCCTGATGATCTGGAGATCACCATAACTTTTGATCAGTCCGACATGGTCAGGAAACAACTGGCTAACCTTGAGAACAGCATTTTTATGGGGGTCATCTTTGTAGTACTTGTATTGTACCTGTTTCTGGGTACCCGTAATGCTCTATTTGTTGGTGCTGCAATTCCGACATCCATATTTATTTCTTTCCTGGTTATGGGCCTGGCCGACTTTCAAATAAACATGATCGTACTCTTTTCCCTGATCCTTGCACTGGGAATGTTGGTTGATAATGCCATTGTGGTTGTTGAGAATATTTACCGTTTCATCGACAAGGGATTCCCAAAGTGGGAAGCTGCGAAAAGAGCAGTCGGGGAAATAGCTGTGCCTATCATTGCTTCTACAGCCACAACCCTGGCAGCCTTCTTTCCATTGGTATTCTGGGAGGGACTTATGGGTGAGTTTATGAAATACCTCCCAATAACATTGATCATTGTATTAACATCTTCCTTATTTGTTGCCCTGGTTATTATCCCGGTGCTATCATCAACTTTTATTACCAAGGAAGCCCTGGATAAAAAACCCAACAGAAAACGTTCACTGATCATAGCCTCAATCATGATCATTCTTGCAGTCGTATTTATTGTTGCCGGGATTAATATTCTTGGTAGCCTGTTAATTATCTTTGGGCTGATCGGTCTTCTGAATATCTTTTTCCTGAGCGCTGCTGCTAAATGGTTTCAGGATGTTTTTCTCCCAAAACTCGAAAATCTCTATACCCAGGTCCTGAGATTTGCACTGAAGAAGAGAAATCCTGCTTTAATTATTGCTATTACTATATTAATGCTAATACTCACAAGTGGTTTTTATTTTTCAAGTAATCCTAAAATGGTTTTCTTTCCGTCAACCGATCCCGAATACATCAACATACTTACCGAATTACCCCAGGGTATTGATATTGAATATACAGATTCAGTAATCAAGGTAATAGAAGACACTGTTTTTAAATTACTTGAACCCAATATGGATATTGTAAAATCAGTGCAAACCATTGTAGGTAAAGGGGCTGTGGGAGAAGATGAAGGATTTTCAGGTAAGAGCGGAGGGCCTAATCGCGGGCTTATTACTGTTAGCTTTGTTGATTTTGAACTTCGTGGTGGGGTAAACACTTATGATTATTTGACTATATTCAGCGAATCCCTGGTTAATAAAATCCCGGGCACTGAAATTACTGTCGTAAAGCAAAGCGAAGGACCGCCGGCAGGAAGACCAATCAATATTGAAATTTCCGGTAAAGACTTTGATAATTTGATTTACCTGACAGACTCGATTCAGCTTCTTATTGAAAATCAGAATATCCCCGGAATTGAAGGACTTCAGATCGATCTTGATGTTGGCAATCCTGAGGTTATCGTTCATATTGACCGAAACAGGGCCAGGCGTTTCGGGCTATCAACAGGGCAGATAGCCATGACACTCAGAACAGCGCTCTTTGGTAAAGAAGTATCTGACTTTAAGGTTGGTGAACATGAATATCCTATTCAGTTAAGGTTAAAAGATGAATACAGATATGACATCCCTTCCCTAATGAACCTGAAAATAACATTCAGAAGTGCCACCACCGGGAAGATCGTCCAGGTACCTATTTCAGCAGTAGCTGATATAGCGTATGGCACCACTTATGGTTCAGTGGAACGAAAAGACTTAAACAGGACCATCACCATATATTCACATGTTATTGAAGGTTATAATGCCACCGAGATAAATGCACGGATAAAACCACTCCTGGAGGGGTTTGAATTTCCGGAAGGATATCGGTTTAAGTTCACCGGAGAACAACAGGAACAGGAAGAATCAATGGCATTTCTAACCAGGGCTTTGCTCATCGCGCTTTCATTGATTATGGTCATTCTTGTAACCCAATTCAACTCAGGTGTCAAACCATTGATTATAATTGCCAGTGTAATTTTCAGTACCATTGGGGTATTTGGAGGACTGGCAACATTTAAAATGGATTTTGTGGTTATCATGACCGGAATTGGAATAGTATCACTGGCAGGGGTAGTTGTCAACAACGCTATCGTATTAATAGACTATATAGACCTTCTTAAACGCCGGAAAAGGAGAGAATTGGGTCTTGAAAACGGTGATCTGTTGCCCAAAAAAGAATCCATGGAGTGTATCATTGTTGCCGGAAAAACGAGGTTGCGTCCCGTATTATTGACAGCCGTCACAACCATACTTGGGTTAATGCCACTGGCTGTGGGCTTTAATATTAATTTTAATACCCTGTTAAATAATTTCGATCCTCAGATTTACTGGGGTGGGGATAATGTAATCTTCTGGGGGCCAATGTCGTGGACAGTAATATTTGGGTTGGGTTTTGCCACCCTGTTAACCCTGATTGTGGTTCCTTCAATGTATCAGGTTCTTTACATGCAGAAGATAAAAATTGTTACCTGGTTAAGACGAGGGAAAAATTCTGATTAATCTGTTCAACTGTAATAGCAATGGCTAAGCGCTTTCCTGTTTTCGCCAAATGGGTCACCTGAGTCAAATACAAAGCACCCTATATATAGGTGATTCAGAGCTATAAATATAATTTTTGACAAAAGTGGCGACAACAGGAGATAGTGAAGAAATTGGCATTGAGATCACTCCATCCGCTTGGCGCTTTATCCACAGATCACCCTAACCGTTTAATGCATTCAATTGCTTAGCGGTTCAGGGTAAGTGCTTTTTCATAAATCCTGAATCTCTTATAAATCCGTCCATTCATCTTTTCAACCTCTGCCCTGTATTTAATATTGGTTTCAAGAACGAGGTGTGTATCTATCTCAGTGTAACCTAGTTTGGCCGCTGATTTCAGGATATTATATCCCATTAAAACATCTATTCCTATACCACGATATTTTGGTTTAATCCCTCCAAGCAGCAGAACAAGACGCCTGGATTTTTTTGCGGATTTCAGGATATGAAACACTCCCAGTGGATAAAGATAACCTTTGGCTTTTTTTATACCACTGCTGAAATCGGGAATACCAAGAATAAAAGCAATAACCTCTCCTTTTACTTTAACCAGTTTAATAAACTCCGGATGAAGAACCGGTAGATATTGCTTTGCAAAATCACCTGCTTCTTTCTGTGTTACCGGATTAAAACCGTAGATCTGGGTAAATGTTTCATTAACAACTTCAAATACAGGTTGTACATATGGTAGGATCTCTTTCCTGTATTTAAATTCAACCAGTTCAAGATCATTATTCCTTAATACCCTTTGATTAATCCTTTCGTAGAACTCAGGTAACTTACCAGGTACCTTGATAAGATACGAAAGAAGGTCAACCATTTTTTTATAGCCGCATCGCTCAGCAAATTCGTTCATATAAGGCTGGTTGTAGTTAGCTATAACTATTGCATGATGTTCGAAACCCTCTATCAGGAATCCTTGAGGGTTTTTATCAGAAAAACCAAAAGGGCCAATTATACTTTCCATTCCTTTTGCAACAGCCCATTCTTCAATTTTTAGTACAAGTGCCTGAAAAACTTCAAAGTCATTAAAACAGGAAAGAAACTCGAATCTTGCCTTTTTCTCATTCTTGATTTCGTTGTATTTTCTGTTAATGATTCCCATAATCCGACCCATTGGTTTTCCTTCCTTGCAGGCAAGAAATAATATTGTATCACTATATTCGTGTGCCTTATTCTTTGCGGGATTGAAATAATTCCATTCATCAATGTAAACAGGCGGTAGCCACTTTGGATTTTTACGATAAATTTTCGAAGGCAAATGAATAAATTGCTTAAGATCAGAACGGGATGAAACCTCTTTTACCGAAACTGCCATAATCAATAACCAAACATCAAATATAATTTTTTTCAAACAAACCTGAATTTCATATTATATGCATCAAAAAATAATTATTGATGCAACTATTTAAGCACCGCTTTTGTCTTATTAATGATTTAAAGCAAAGATCTTTGTCATAGTGTTGTTGATTATCAGGATTGGCATTGTTGCCCACGATTAATTATTTGTTAAAAAATCACCATGACTTAAAATCGGAAGGATTTTTTTGTAACTTTACTGGTTAATAATTGTATTACTTAGCCTGTAAGCCGGTTACATCGGGGATTTTGTTTCCGGAACAGCTATTGCGGTCAACGTTAATGTTAACTGACAGGGACTTCATAGAACGGTGTCTTAAGAATGACCCTAAGGCGCAGGAGCAGCTTTATAAGCACTTCTCGCCAAAAATGTTCGGGGTATGTTTGCGGTTTGCCAAAAACCAAACAGAAGCTGAAGATATTCTCCAGGAAGGTTTTATTAAGATCTATACCTGCTTAAAAGATTACCGTAATGAAGGGTCCTTTGAAGGCTGGTTAAGAAAAACTTTCGTTAATACTGCCATTAACTTCTACAGAAAAAACCTGAAAAACAATCTTGACATTAATATTCAGGAGGTTGAAATTGCCAATACCAATGAGCTCTCAGCAATCGATAAATTAAGCATTGAGGAGCTCTTAAATATTATCAGAGAACTTCCTGACGGTTACCGGATAGTTTTTAACCTTAATGTAATAGAAGGTTATACACATAAAGAAATTGGTGAAATGCTGGATATTTCTGAAAATACGTCGAAATCACAGCTTTCGAGGGCTAAGCAGGCGTTGCAGAAAAAGTTAAACAATTTAACAAAATAACCGTGGAAAATATTTATAATAATATCGACGAGTTATTCAGGAAAAGGTTTGAGGATTTTGAACCCGATCCCCCGGAGCATATCTGGCAAAAGATATTCAGCAAATTGCATCCGGGTACCGGTGGTGGAGCGGGTATCGGAAAAACAATACTGCTTACGGGTGTAGCAGTAATTGCCGTGAGTACTTTTATTTTATTACTCCTGAATCCATTTTCAAACGATCCTGAAACCCGGGCCTCGAACAACATTCCGCTACCATCACCCGATCAGGATATTAATAATAACCTTATCACCGAATTGATTACACCTGAAGAGGGTATTGAAACCGATATTCATGAAGTTCAAATTCCTGATAAGATTCAACAAACAACCATTGAATCTATTGAAAAAATAACTGAGCCTATTATTAGACCTGATAATACCAATAAACCCGATTATATCGGAATTTCAAACACAGAAGAATCTCCTGAAATACGGAATCCTGAATTATTAATTACCCTCTCTTCAATTAAAACAGGCGATTTACAAACCAACGCTAATGAATATAAACCGGAACGTAAAATCTTCTCAGGAACATTTAATAAATATACCGGTGATGAATTCTATAACCCGCAACCTGATTACAAATCATTTTTCAAAGTCGGAGCATTTATTAATCCCGAAGTAGTTTTTAACCAATCCGAAGTAATACCCAATGGCAGGAATATCAATGTAAGCCTGGATGTAAGTTATCATATGTCAAAGTTCTTTATACAATCCGGTCTTGGAATTTCCCTTGCAATGGATGAAGGGCCTTATAATATTGAATATAACGAATTACTTGGTACATACCAGGATGTTTATGATGTTACTTTTGATTCGACTGAACAGGGTATCATACCCACGTATCATACTAAAACTGTTGAGGTATTTGACACATTAAACCATCTTTCACTTTACAAAACCAAGAATTCATATGCCTATCTTCAGATCCCGGTTCTTTTTGGTTATGAATTCAGGGGCCGACATCTCTCATTTAATGTTAAAGCGGGCCCCTGTTTGTCCATTATGATGTATGAGCATATTCCCGAACTTGTTTTACCGGAGGATATGCGCATTCTTAACATTGAAGGTGAAACACGTATTAAAACCAACTGGCAGATTGTTACCAGCTTTGGTATGTCATACCAGTTAAATAAAAGACTGGAAATTGCATTAGAACCAACATTGCGCTATTATCTTAATTCTCCCTATGAAGGGAAAATTATAACAAATAAACATCCTTTTACCTTTGGTTTAAGGATTGGATTATTATTTAAATTATAATCAGGGGTTATGAACAGAGCGTTACATTTAAACAAGGTAAATGCGGATAAGCTGACAAAAACTGTCAGGTTTATGTCCCTGGCCCTGCTGCTCCTGATAATATCATTTACAACAATGGCGCAGCTGAAACCTGTATATATTACCGGTACCATCACCGATAGTTTTACAGGTATGCCCTTCCCTCATAAGCAGATCTTTCTTGAATCTGATACTTCAAACAGCCATCCTCTTATCTATATCGACCTGGAGGCTTTTACCAGTGAACAGGGTATTTATACCTTTACTGTTGAAACAAATGTTACAGAAATTCATCTTATCATTTATGTTATTGATTGTGACGACAACAGGCATGATTCCAGCTTTTCGATCAATGTTAGTGAACTGGAACCAAGTCACTATACTGTCAATTTCGATATCTGTAAGAAAGTTTATGGAGAATGTATTCCTGACTTTGAAGCCGAACTAATTGATGCTACAGAAGAGCATTTTATTTACCAGTTTTATGATAAGTCGGAATCTGAAGTAGTATCCTGGAAATGGAAATTCGGTGATGGGGCTCATGCCTGGGTGCAACACCCCGATCATGTTTATATCAATGAAGGATTATATGATGTTACACTGGTAATATCGAATTCATTGCTTCCTAATATCGGATGCACCGACTCGATTACCAAACAGCTTAATGTTGGTAATAATGATTATTCGAGTTTCGGAGGCCATGTTTTCGCCGGTTTATTCCCTATTGACCTGGCCTATGCCTACCTGTTCAAATATGACGGAATAGGATTGATCCCTGTTGATACAGCGATTATCGACACCCTTGGATTCTATTATTTCTACCAGGTACTTCACGGGGATTATATTGTTAAAGCGTCTCCCCAACCTGGCTCACAAAGCTTCGGGAATTATATTCCATCATATTTTGGCAATAAGATTTTCTGGGAAGACGCCTCTGTAATACATCTCGAAACGACAGGTTGGGAATATGATATTCGTTTGAAAGCACTATCAGCAGCCACACAGGGGGATGGAAATCTCAGTGGTGGAACTTTTTATGTTGATACCGCAGGCGCTATTCTCAACCCCGCAACCAATATCGAGATTTTCATTTTCGATGAAAATGAACAGGTATGTGCCTGTACTTATTCGAATTACTTCGGAGACTTCTTTTTTAGCCAACTTTCTTTTGGCACCTATGAAATATATGCTGAAGTACCTGGTGCAAAAGTCGAAGCCTTTTCAGTTACACTCAGTGAAGAAAATCCTGACATTACCGATATACTCATTAAGATCAATTATGACGAGGTTACTTATTCGATCGAAGAAAATTCCTCAGGATGTCTTGAGATTGCAAACAGTGTCTATCCTAACCCCGGCCAGGATATTGCTTATATTGACATCAACGTTAAACGACCAACCACCTATCTTATTGAAGTATACGACCAGGTGGGTCATAAGGTAATTGAAAATCAATTCTCTTCGCCAGCTGGTTTGCACAGCATTCCTATTGATATCAGTAGTCTTGATCGAGGCATTTATTTCTTCAGGGTCATCACCGAAGACAGGTTCAGTTTTATTGAGAAACTTATCAAGTTATAATCACCATCGGTGATCATTCCCTTTTTTCGTATAAATTGTTTCATGGTTTCATTGCTTCATTGTTCGATTTTTTGATTGTTCTGGTATTTGCACAACTCCGAACTCAAAACCCAAAACTCAGAACTTATTATTAATTTTAGTATCATTCAATATTGTTAGGCAACCATTATACCTGATGACTGTCTAACTATTAGTTTTGTAGTTGATGATTTCTGACCGGAAAATAATTGAAGGTTGCCTTGCGGATAAACGTAGGGCTCATAATATGCTATACAGGAAGTATGCAGCTAAAATGATGGCTATTTGTTTACGATATTGCAAAAACCGGGCAGAAGCTGAAGATGTGCTTCAGGAAGGGTTCATTAAGATATTCCAGAAGATTGATCAGTTCAGGATGCAGGGATCTTTTGAAGGGTGGATAAGAAGAATTATTGTAAATACTGCAATTAATAATTACCATTCAAGTTCCAGGTATCACAATCAACAGGATATTGATGATCTAATAGAAACATCCGATCTTACTGAAAGCATCCCTGAGGAAAACTATCGTTTAAACGGATCAATTACAAAAGATAAACTAATGGGGATGATTCAGGCACTGCCTGATGGATACCGGCTGGTTTTTAATCTCTTCGCTATTGAAGGATACACACATAAGGAGATTGCTGAGATGCTACAGATTTCTGAAAACACCTCTAAATCCCAGCTCTCTAAAGCCCGAAAAACACTGAAAAGGAAAATTAACGAATTGCAAAATAAAGACTTGTAGTACAATGCCGATTAACAAGAACATACCAAAAAACCGTGATCCACTGGATGACTTTTTCAGGGAAGGCTTGGAAAGTCAACGGATAGAGCCCTCAGGGAAGGTCTGGAAAGGGATAGAAAAAAAATATCTCAACCTGAAAGGCGGAAGCTCCAAAACCAGAAATATTGTAATATTGATCCCCATATTGTTGCTCCTTTCAATCGGCATATCCCCAGTTTTCATTTTTAACAATGTAGATCAAAACGGCATTGAGACTACAAATATTCAGACACAAAATAATCAAATAAAATTAAATGAAAACCCTGAGAACATACAGGTTGACAATATAAAATCTACCCAACAGGAAAAAATACAAACAATTAATAAAGAGGAAATCAAGGATGATATAAAACCAACTATTATTCCTGAAATCTCAGAGAATATATCAGATATAATAAGTCAGGAAAACAACACTTTCCTGATTGAATCAAACAAGCCCGGGGAGGAAGCCATCAGGGCAAGAATTGAATACGAATTATTTAAAATAAAATTCCTGGCCATCAAGGGCATTCCATATAATAAACAATATCAGGCACCCTATCCCAGGTCTATTGACTTCAAACCAATTATTATCAAAGATGACTATGGACAAAGAGCCAACATCTCATTCGGGATTCATTTAACTCCAGGGATCACCTATTATCGTTCCAGGGCGGAAAAATTCTTCGGTGCACTGGATATGAATGTTTCATGGGATATTTCCGATCTATCCATCGAAACAGGACTTGGGCTGTCATATGAACTGGATAACAGCGATTATTATATAAATTATGAATCTTTTGATAGCGTCGGCTTTTACTATAACATTACCTCCTTTTCATACGATCCGGTAAATGATAGTGTCATCTATAATAAATCTGCTGTCAATGTTTATGACTCCATTGAACATCATACCATCACAACCACCACTACAGAATATATGTATCTACAAATCCCCTTTGGACTCAAATACAGGTTCATAGACTACAACCGAATCTCGTTCACCGTGAGAGCCGGAGGTATTGTTACCCTGTTGCTTTACAAAGATGAGCCAGAAGCACAACCATATCTGAGCGATGCCAGCATTATCAATATTGAACAGCAAATTCCAACCAGGCTAACAACAAGCTGGAAATACTACGCCGGAATACAATTCAGATACAGGATAACAGATAAAATCAACTTTGAACTTGAGCCAATATTTATGCAGTATCTTAAATCTCCGTATGAACGCAAAGAAAACAAGGCCTTTAAAAGGCCTTATAGCATAGGTTTGAGAACGGGAATTTCGATTAACTTTTAACCTGAGCAATGATGAAAAGAAAACTATTAATACTAAAACTCATACTCATCAGTATTATGCTTAATGCGAATAGCGATTATACAATTATCAGCGGCTATGTGACAGATATTGATTATGGGTATCCTATCAGTATGCATGAGATATTTATTGAGACAAATGATTCAGTGTTACTTGACATCGTTTTCACGGATCAGTCTGGCTATTACGTTGATAGCATTTATACTGCAGGAATTCAGATTGAGGCGTTACATATATTCACATTAGATTGTAATAGCGATATTCATGATACCCTTGTTTATGATTTAAGCAAACCTGTTCAGGCCGATTTCGAGATCTGTGACCCAATGCATCCCTATGATTGTGAAGCTAACTTTATTGCATTTCCTGAAATAGAACCTTTTCAGGTGCAGTTCAATGATATGTCATATGGTAACCCTGTTTCATGGTCCTGGGATTTCGGAGATGGCACATTCTCTGAAGAGCAACATCCAACACACACTTTTCCCCAGGAAGGGATATATGAAGTTTGTCTGACGATATATGACAGTCTTCATAATTGTACTGATACATATTGTGAGGATATACTTGTCAGGCCTCCCGGAAACTGTGAGGCAGCATTCACAATTGATCAGATCATTGACCAAACAGTTTATTTCAGCGATTTGTCAACCGGTAACATTACCAACTGGTACTGGGATTTTGGTGATGGTTCTTTTTCTGAGGAGCAGAACCCTGTGCATACTTATCCTGAAATGGGCAAGTATTTTATTTGTCTGACAGTTTCAAATTTTGATTCCATTGAATATTGCTTTGATGTTTACTGTGATACCCTGTTGATAATCGACACCCTGGCTCCCTGCAATGCGCAATTTATTGCCAGCCCCGATTCAACATCAACAACACCTTACCTGGTTTATTTTAATGATCTATCCACTGGTAACCCGGATAGCTGGTTCTGGGATTCAGGATATGGGCTCACCTCAACGGAACAAAACCCGGAATTTATTTTCCCCGGACCGGGTCAATATACGGTATGTCTCACAATAATCCGCTCTAACCCGGTTGATCCCTGTACTGATTTTATTTGTAAAGAGATTGTTGTACCCGATTATTATGATATTGGAGGTTTTGCTTTTGCAGGTGAATATCCGATAAATAACCCGGAGGCTACTGGCGATACCGGAATAGCCTATCTTTACAGGGTAACAGATTCCTCATTTGTTATTCCTGTCGACACGAATGTTTTCACCGATTACGGCTACTATTGGTTTACACAAAAAATGGAAGGTGATTATGTGCTGAGGATCCAGCTTTCAAAAACATCATCAAGATATCATGAATATTTCCCGACCTATTATGGTAATAACCTGCTATGGACATCAGTGATCAATCTCCCGCTACACGACAGCAGTTTCTATAATGCGAATATCAATCTGCAGCCAACGTTTTCCAACTCGTATAGTATCGGGCAAATTAATGGCAATATTTTATGGTGCCCCAATTATGGCATATTTACGTTGGGAGCGCTCGAGAACATTACGGTTTTATTAATCAATGATGAATCTGTTCCGGTATTATTTACTACCACAAACCAGGATGGTTCATTTAGCTTTACCAACCTGCCTTTTGATAATTATACATTGGTAGCCGATGTAACAGGATACTTTTCAACCACCGAAACAATATCTATCAATGAGACCAACATCAGTGCAATTGCCCAACTGGAATTATGCTATTCTAATGTACTTGATATAACAGACTATGATGTTGATGATGATGTTATTGTAAGAAACATCTATCCGAATCCGGCTTATCAGGATGTTTATATTGACCTGGAAATTTCCGAAACAATCGATCTTGAAATTGGCATTTATGATATTATGGGACGCCTTTTAAAACAGGATTTAATTAATAATGCTTCAGGCACTTTCACAAAAAATTTATCTATTGAAGGACTTACTGAAGGGGTATATCTGATCAACATTACAAACAGAAAAGGAAGCTTTATGGAAACTCATAAATTCATTAAATCAAAATAAAAAATACGTTTACCGCAGGCAACCATCCGGTCAACTTCATGTCTGCTTAATAAAGAGAGCTCTACCCGAAATCAGAAACTACAAACAGAACAAATAATTTATTGTTAATTATAAAAATTAATCGTTATGAGAAAGATTATTATTGCTATGCTGATCTTTTCTGCCGGTCTGTTCAATTTGCAAGCACAGGATTACATTTACATAAGCGGGCAGATAACAGACATCGACAGTGGGGATCCAATTCCGAATCACGAGGTTTTTATTAACCTTAACGACAGCCTTGGGTTCTTCATGTATCTAACAGACCAGCAGGGTTATTATGGTGACACCATTGTAACCGGAGGTATATATGTGGAATACGTACACATTTATACTTTTGATTGTACCTGGACAATGCATGACACAACAGTTACAACATTCAACAATCCTATTGTAGCTGATTTTGAAATCTGCAACGATCCGGTCGGAGGTGATTGTCAGGCTGCATTCTTTTATATCCCTGACAGCACTGACTGGCTGACCATTTATTTCAGGGATATGAGCATTACACCGGATGGATCTATTGATTTTTGGGCATGGGAATTCGGAGATGGTAATACATCATCCGAACAACATCCCGCACACACCTATGCTTCAACCGGGGTATTTACTGTTTGCCTGACCATTGAGGAAACATCAAGTAATTGTGAAAGCACTTTCTGTATGGAAGTAATTGTAGAGAACTGGCCCGGAGGGGATTGCTGGAATAATTTTACAGCAACAACCAACGATTACCTGACCTACACCTTTACCGGTGAAGTCTTTCCTCCAACAAATGCTACTTATGAATGGGATTTTGGGGATGGCACTTATGGTACCGGCCAAAATGTTACCCATACATTTGATCCGGTTGGGGGCATCCAGTACTATCTCGTTTGCCTCACAACCTTCAGCATAGATTCAATTGGAGACAGTTGTATGGCAGTTTCATGCCAGGAGATCTGGGTCGGTAATCAGCTCGATTGTCAGGCCATGTACTGGGCAAGACCAGACAGTGGATTATATACCTTTCAGTTTATGGATATGTCGTGGGGAAATCCGGATTCATGGTTATGGGACTTCGGTGATGGTTATACCTCAACTGAACAGAATCCATATCATACTTATGAGGAGGAGGGAACCTATCAGGTCTGTCTGACGATTGAAGGTGACAGTTGTACAGATACCTTTTGCGACAGCCTGTGGGTAGGATATTGGCCAGGAGATTGTTTGGCCAGTTTTTACTTTTATCCGGATAGTACGAACTATTATACTTTCCAGTTCGTTGATATGAGTTTTACCCCATCCGGAAATATCGATTCCTGGTCATGGGAGTTTGGTGATGGAACCACTTCATCGGAGCAAAATCCTGTTCATAGCTATAATGCATCAGGAGAGTTTACCGTTTGCCTGACTATTTATGATAGTCTGAGTAATTGTGAAAATACGTTCTGCATGGAAGTATGGGTTTATGGTCCGGAAGACTGTGAAGCAGCGTATTTTTATTTCCCGATGGATTCAATGGGCGGAATTATCGATCCCTTAACATTGCAATTCATAGATATCTCTATGGGATATCCTACTTCATGGAGTTGGGATTTCGGTGACGGAACTACATCAACAGAACAAAATCCTATGCATACATTTTCCGATTATGGCACCTATTTTGTTTGCCTTACAATCGCTAACGACAGTTGCACCGATACTTTCTGCGACAGTGTTTATGTAATAGAATGGCCAAGTGGTGACTGCTTCAGCTGGTTTAATTTTGATGTTGATGATATGACCGTGGATTTTGAGGGTTATACTTATAGTCAATTCCCAACAACATATACATGGGACTTTGGTGATGGGAGCGATTCGCTTGCCGGACAAAATGTTACACATACTTATGAAGAAAACGGAATATATGTCGTTACCCTAACAACTATTGATAGTACCGGATGTACATGGATCTCCATGATGGATGTATGGGTTGGAGAAATGGAATTTGATATTACAGGCTTCGTGTATGTTGAATATGGTTTTGCTGATGATGCAAATGTTTACCTGATGACCTTCGATACACTATCCAATAACCTTGTTACAGTTGACACCACACAGGTGGGTGATAATGGTTATTATATTTTCGAAGATGTACAGGTTGACAACTGGAGGATCTATTACATTCAGGCAGAACTCACAGATCAGTCGATCTATTACGGTGAATATATGCCAACCTATCATTACGCTGCATTAACCTGGCAGGATGCATGGCCGGTATTTCCAATGCCGGTTGGTATCGGATATGATATCTTTATGATGGCAGGGGATGGAATCAACTCAGGTGGTGGAATGATAACTGGTACGGTTCATTCAGGGGAAACCCGTGGTGTGATCGATGGTGTTGAAATGTTGTTGTTCAGTGAAAACGATGATCCATTAACCTATATCAGAACTGATGAAGAAGGTTTATTTGATTTCAGTCAGCTGGCCCTTGGCACCTATAAGGTGCATACCGAAATGGTTGGAATATATGCAACTCCTATTATCATCACGCTTACAGAAGATAACCAGGAAGTTGATATTAATATTATTGTTAATAACGGGACTGCTGTACTGGGTGTCCAGGATAATATATCCACATATCTGGAAGAAGCTGGAGATATTTTTCCTAATCCTGTAGATGAACAGGCACAGATTGAAATAACATTGCTGCAACCTTCCGATATTAATATCATGGTTTATAATAATGTTGGACAACTGGTTCACAACACTTCCGAATCAGGCTATTCAGGCAAGAACCTGTACAGGGTGAATACCTCATCATTACAAAACGGTTTCTATACTTTACGGGTTATGACTGAAGATGGAGCAAATGTCATTCGCAAATTTGTAAAATTGTGATAGCTGATTTGGTTAGTTAATGCGAAAGCATCCTTGGTAACGGGGGTGCTTTTTTTATCCCACCCTGGTCTTCCCTAAATGGACAGGGTGCTGATTGGGCGATTGAGAGATTAGGCGATGTAACGATATTCGAAGTAATTGCCAGCAAAGGATAATGATAATTAGTGAAAAAACGCCAAACATAAAAACAATGCTTAAGCTGTTAAGACGTCACCCATTCGAGTGGGTGAGGGGGGTTCATTATCCTCCGCAAACCACTCCGCATATGATGTAACAGTTTCCTGAATCTTCATGCTATGGAGTTTTAATCCTTCCGGGAGTTTGTTACGGATACGCTCCACAAAATCAGCAAGATAGTTTTCTGTGGTGGGTTGATAAGGAGTGACTATGATCTTTTCATAATTCCGCTGAAGCTCCTTAATATGATCCGTATCCGTTTCAGAACTGATTACCAATGCATGGTCAAATTCGTAAATGATGTTCTCTTTTACAATAGACTTCAAATCTTTAAAATCTATCACCATTCCTATTTTGGGTGAACCTTTATCTTCAATAGGTTTTCCAATCACCGTTACAAATAACTCATAGGAATGACCGTGAATATTTTTGCATGGCCCGTCATAACCCTGTAAGGCATGGGCCATTTCGAAATTGAACTGTTTTGTAAGCCTGATAAGTGACACAATTCTGTTTTTTTTGTTTACAACAATCTTAAATTAATTTAAAATAATGATTCCGGTCTTGTTCAGCAAAATGAATAATGAATATCCAACCAGAATAAGTCCACCGGCTAATTCAATTTTTGAAGCTATCGCCATGTTACCTACTTTCTTTCCACATCTTGTTCCTGTCAATGTTACCAGGAATGTAAATACACCAATAATGATTACAGTTTGGGAAAGGTTGATATCGTTGAATGCAAATGCCAGTCCGGCAATTAATCCATCCATATTTACAGCAATTGCACTGAAAAACAGGATCACACTGTTGTTTAGTTTAAACCTTCTTTCATGAAGTTCAATTTTTGTTGATTGAAATATCATTTTTATTCCCAGTATCAGGAAAACCGCAAAGGTGATATACAATCCCGAATCCCCGAATAAATGCCGGAAGGTTGAGCATAGCCAGAAACCAAGGGCAAGTAAGCCTCCTTTTATCAATCCATACAACAGGGATACCCTGATTGACCTGGCCCAACTCATGCAATTCTCTACCGAGCTGGTCATGGCTGTTGGAAATACACTTAATGAAAGTGCCAGGGAAATTATTATTATATCAAACAGATTCAAGGTGCCTGTGGATTTAATACAAAGATATTCAATTAAAATGCAAGAAGGCCGACAATTCTTTCAAGCCATAATGCATCTGTTTCATCAAAAGAATCCAGATCCTTGCTATCAACATCAAGTATGCCAATTATTTCTCCTTCTTTATTCTTTAAGGGCACAACAATCTCAGATTTCGATCTTGAATCACAAGCTATATGACCTGGAAACTTTTCGACATCAGGCACCACCATACTTGCCCGTTTGTTTACCCCTGCCCAGCAAACCCCTGTATCTTTTTTCAGATGAATACATGCCGCAGGACCCTGGTATGGGCCCACAATTAATTCTCCATCAATGATCCTGTAAAAACCCGTCCAGAAAAAGCAATCCATTTTATGGTGCAATACTGCAACAACGGTGGCCATATTGGCAATGATATCAGCATCAGCTTTTATCAATCCATTAATCTGATCAAACAATCTTTTGTACCTGTTGTCCTTTTTATCCTTTTTCATTATAATAACTTGTTTAAATAAGAATAGAACACAGATTTTTGATGATTATTATGAAAAGTTATGATCAGGGTCGATCATAAAGACCATAATAAATCTGTGTTCTATTTAATACTAATGCTGATTAACTTCCGGGTTAAATCCGTTCAAGCTGTACAGTAAAATGTCTCAGGATAGGTGCTTCCCATTTTATCTTCAGTCCTCTTTCGATAGCTTCCCTGCGTTCAAAAACATTTGCCATAGCAACCGCCGTATAATCCATATGGTTGTTGGTATAGGTTCTGCGCGGAATGGCCATACGAAGTAACTCAAGGCTGGGGTAACGATTTTCGCGTGTAACGGGATCTCTGTCGGCAAGCAGTGCTCCGATCTCAACACCACGAACACCACCCTCAAGATACAATTCAATAGCCAGGGTCTGTGCCTGGTACTCCTCCTTTGGTACATTGGGTAAAAATCTTTTGGCATCCACAAAAATGGCATGACCACCAAAAGGAACCAGTACAGGAATGTTATAATCCATCAAACGATTGCCGAGGTATGCTACCTGTTTTATTCTGGTGTCGAGATAATCAAATTCTGTACCTTCATATAATCCCTGTGCCAGGGCATTCATATCCCTTCCCGACATACCACCATAGGTAATATAACCTTCAAAAAGAATATTGTAAACACTGGCTTTTTTAAATAACTCGGGATCATGCATGGCAATAAATCCACCCATGTTGACAATGGCATCTTTTTTACTGCTCATGGTCATGGCATCGGCATAATTAAACATTTCCCTGCTGATCTCTTTAATGGTCCAGTCTTTATATGCCTCTTCCCTGGTTTTAATAAAATAGGCATTCTCGGCAAATCTTGCAGAGTCAAAAACTACTGGTACTTTATACTGCTTTGCAAGATCATGCACCTCTTTGAGGTTTTGCATTGAAACAGGCTGTCCACCTGAAGTATTACAGGTGATTGTCACAATGATCAAAGGTATCTTTTCAACCGGATTGCTTTTCAGAACCTTTTCCAGTTTGTCAAGGTCAATGTTGCCCTTGAATGGATTTTCAATGCTTGTATCAAATGAATCATCATTTGTACAATCAACAGCAATAGCCCGCCTGTACTCTATATGGCCCTTTGTTGTGTCGAAATGAGAATTCCCAGGAATAAGATCCCCTTCCTTAATCAGCGTCGAAAACAATACATTCTCAGCGGCACGGCCCTGGTGTGTTGGAAGAAAATATTCAAAACCGGTAATTTCCTTGATGGCATTCCTGAGTTTATAATAGGACGATGCACCAGCATAACTCTCATCCCCTACCATGATTTCCGACCATTGCTTATCGCTCATTGCTCCGGTACCCGAATCAGTAAGCAGGTCGATAAATACCTGGTTGCTCCTTAAATTGAATAAATTGTAGTTGGCTGCCTTTATCCATTGCTCACGCTCCGGCCTGGTGCTTTTTTTCAGGCTTTCAACCATTTTGATTTTATATGATTCAGCGAAAGGTAATTTCATAATTTGCAATTTTATTATATAATTTTTTGAACATAATTCAGAACCTGTCTTGTGTGCAGGTATAACAATGGATTAAGACAAAAGATAATCTCTGTCTTTAATATTCAGATAATTCCTTTCCTTCTGGAATTTTGAAAGTTTGATCACTTGGTGCTGTTTTCCAATCGGTTCCAAAAATAAAAAATTTTTTAACGCCAGATATCATCCATTTAAAATTGTTGCAACCATTTAATATTTTTTCTGTCGATTAATATTATGGATAATTTTTTTATTATGAAAAGAATTGGTGTACTCATTACTTTACTGGTAACATCAGCAGTGCTAACAATTAGTTCCTGTTCTGATGATCACAATTGTATTGATGGCAATCATCAGGTAACTATTGAAATTAGAAATTTTAACGGGTTTAAAGGGATAGTCAGCGAAGGTCACTTTAACATTGAGATCATCCAGGATACCGTTTGGAAGGTGATTATCGAGGCTGAATCCAATTTTATGGATTATATCGGAACAAGGGTTCATGGTAACACACTCGAAATTGATACCAAGAACAACAGATGCCTGAATAACCACTATCCAATAAAGATCACCATTCATACTCCAGACCTGGAAATGGCCGCTATTAATGGTTCTGGCAACCTGTACTGTGATATGTTTAATACGCCTCAATTATTTCTGGATATTGTAGGATCTGGCAATATTTATTTTCACATCCAGTCGAGTTATGTTAAAGGCAATATTATCGGATCTGGTAATCTTAATTTTTCAGGCAATTGCATCGAAGGCGAATTTAATATAAGTGGCAGTGGATCTGTATTTTCTTATGATCTTCCCCTTAATACCTGTTTTATTAATATCACCGGTTCGGGAAATACCTTTGTTAATGTATCCGATCTGCTCGATGTTAATATTTCTGGAAGTGGCAATGTTTATTATCTCGGGAATCCTGTGATTAATTCCACCATTACCGGTTCCGGATCAATAATACACGGGAAATAAAATGCTGGTTTGGTTAACAGTTGCTAATACGTTCAAGAGCATATAAGCAGAATGTATTATTCGTAGTTTATTGAGTCACGGTGCCTTTGTTGCAGTAAGAAGCACAATTGGCACCAGATGACTCCAAGTATAACAGTCCATAATAATATCCGTTAAATATCTATATACAAAATCTCTTCTGTTGAAACAAGCCACCAGTATGTTTCAATAAAATTATTCATGGAAAATTCTTTTAAATTTGTCAGTTAATAAATCAAGCAGTATCTGTAAACACTGAATTAACCTATGCCTGTTTCTGAAGGAATTGAAAGTAACCCTGAACAATACAAAATATGTATTATCATTCCTACCTTCAATAATGCAGATACCATTACATCGGTTATCGATGATGTGTTGAAGTACTGCACAGATATCATCATTGTTAATGATGGATCAACCGATAATACGATCTCATTACTTGCCCCGTATCAGAATATTCAACTTGTATCATATAATACCAACAGAGGTAAAGGATATGCCCTGAGAACAGGATTTAAACATGCTATGAATAATGGCTATGAATATGCCATCACTATCGATGCTGATGGGCAGCATTTTGCCAGTGATATTCCTGCTTTTATTAAAAAACTTGAAGAAGGCAAAGATGCTGTTATTACCGGTGCCAGGGAAATGGATATTGAGGGCCAGCCAGGTAAAAGCAAATTTGCAAACAAATTCTCCAATTTCTGGTTCCGGGTTGAGACAGGTAAAAAGCATCCTGATACACAATCAGGATTCAGATTATACCCGTTAAAAGATATCTCCAGGAATAGATGGTATGGTACAAAGTATGAGTTTGAAATTGAGGTCCTGGTAAGATTATCCTGGAGTGGTATCACAATTACTGATATCCCTATAGATGTTTATTACCCACCTGAATCAGAGCGGGTATCCCATTTCAGGCCATTGCCTGATTTTACAAGGATAAGCATACTGAACACCATTCTGGTATTAATTGCATTCTTTTATATCAAACCCCGTGATTCATTCAGGAAACTGTTCAGCAAATCCATAAAACAGCACTTCAGGGAGCAGGTCAGCAATCCGAAATATTCTAATCTGAATCTTGCACTTTCCGTTGCGTTGGGCATATTCATGGGTATTGTTCCCCTCTGGGGCTATCAAATGGTTGTGGCTGTCTTCCTTGCCTATGTGTTAAGGCTTAACAAAGTCATTGTGTTGATCTTCTCCAATATCAGCATCCCCCCTATGATACCCGTAATCTTATATCTGTCTGTTAAAGCCGGGGAGATGGTTACGGGGGTTAATACGAATATTCATCATTTCAATGATCTTACGATAAAAAAAGTTATGACAATACTGGCAATTTATATCCCGGGTAGTATTGCACTGGCCTTAGCATCAGGAATAATTGCAGGGATAATTTCCCTGGTTATTCTTACAATTGCAAGAAAAACCGGTCATACAAAAAATGTAAATAAAGCTATGGATTAGAAATGGGGAAATTCTTCATATATCTTTATAGATTCCTTAAGAAAAGAAAACTTCTGCTGGGCGTAACATCCCTTGTTTTCCTTTCCCTCCTGGTTTATTCTTTATTGAACCTCAGAACCAATGAAGACTTTTCAGCGTTGTTTCCGAGGGAAGAAAAGTTTGAAACCTTTAATATGGTATTGAATAATTCTGCTGTTGCCGACAGAATTATTGTTTATGTCAATATTAAGGATACTGCCAACACAGAAAAAGAACATATCCTCATCCGCCAGGCCGATGCGATAAGCGATAGCCTTAAACAAAATTTCCCGGTTTCTATCCTTGATATTAAATACCTGGTGACTGATGAAGAGCTTTATACGCTGTATAACTTCTTTTATGATAATCTTCCTTTATTCCTGACTGACAATGATTATAAGATAATTGAAGATCGCATAGCTGATACTTCGGTAAAGACAACATTAAAAAACAACCTGCAGACATTGATCTCTCCTGCCGGAATCGCTATGAAGCAATTTTTGCTGAAGGATCCTTTTGGATTTACCGGCCTGGCAATGGAGAAACTGAAGCAGTTCCAGATTGGTGATGATTACGTGCTAAAGAACAACCGCATTTTCTCAAATGACCGTAATACCATTTTCATCTTTCTAACACTGGATGGTTCATCAAATACACGTGAAACCAATGCTATAATCGGAGCTATTGAAGAACTTGCAGGTCAGACAATTAATGATCAAACAAATGTACAATATTACGGCGCCCCGGTGGTTGCATCGGCGAATGCCAGCAGGGTAAAATCCGATATTATTCTTACGGTTACACTGACGATATTGTTATTGTTTATTTTCCTCAGTTTATATTTCAGGAATTATCTGATCCCCTTTCTATTATTCGTACCTGTTGTTTTTGGAGCAGGTATTTCAATCATTGTAATATATGCCCTAAAGGGGGAAATATCGGCAATCTCGATGGGGGTGGGATCAATTCTACTCGGTATCGGTATTGATTATTCCCTTCATTTCTTTACCCATTACAGACGTAATCAGGGGATTAAAACATTATTAAAAGACATCTCGCTGCCGGTATTCATGAGCAGTATCACAACAGCAGCAGCTTTCCTCTGTTTGTTTGTTATCAACTCAGATGTGTTCAGGGACCTGGGATTATTTGCTGCTATCAGTATTCTATCCACCGCTTTTGCAGCACTGGTTATTCTTCCCCTGGTATCCGGATTTTTAAAATTTAAGATTACTAAGAAAAGTTTATTGTCCTTTCCTGAGACGTTTGCCGCCATTCATCTGGAAAGGAAAAAGCCCGTTTTATTAATTATTCTTGTTTTAACAATCGTTTTTCTCTTTACCGGAAAACAGGTTTCATTCAATGAGAACCTTATGGACATGAATTATATGACTGATGAACTGTCTGAAGCAGAAGCTTTCCTTCAGGGCAAGACCGATTATGTTATGTCATCGGTATTTGTTGTATCAAAAGGGAAAAACCTTGATGAAGCACTTAGTAAAACCACTGACGTTTGTTCCAGGCTGGACGATTTGAAAGAAAACGGTTCAATAAACGAATACTATTCTCCCAGTAAACTAATCATTCCCGAAATTGCACAGATTGATAGGATCAGTAAATGGAATAAATTCTGGACCAATAACAGGGATCGGTTAACTAACAACCTGATAATTGATGGAGCCTTATTAAAGTACCGTCCTGAAGCATTCAGCAGTTTTTTTGAACTCATTAATAAGAAATTTGAACCTGTTCCAATTGATATGTTTGGCACCCTGCAAAATGGATATCTCGCCGACTTTATTATTGATAATCCCGGGCTGTCTGCTACAATTACTATGGTTAAAATGGGAAAAGACAGGATATCATTACTGTATAATAATTTTGAAGGGCAGGAAAATATTCATGTGCTTAATCGACAGGAGGTCAGTCAATATCTTTTCAGTATCATTAAAACACATTTCAGGAAACTGATCCTGTTATCATCATTGCTTGTATTTCTGATACTATTATTATCGTTCGGAAGGATAGAACTGGCACTTGTAAGTTTTATACCCATTGTATTAAGCTGGGTGTGGACGCTGGGAATAATGGGACTATTCAATATTCAGTTCAATTTTTTCAATGTTATCATATCAACCTTTATATTCGGACTCGGGGTTGATTACAGTATTTTCATAACCAGGGGCCTGTTGCAGAAATTGCAGTACCGTAAAAATAACCTTATCACTTTCAAAACCTCTATCCTTCTTTCAGCAATTACCACAGTTACAGCAACTTTTGTTTTGATATTTGCCCAACATCCTGCTATCCGGTCAATTGCACTTGTTTCTGTTATCGGGATCACATCTGCAGCCCTGATCTCATTCACAATTCAGCCCTGGATATTTAATTTTCTAACCAGGAACAAGGGAGAATACAGGGCACTGCCCATCACCCTTTTTAATTTTTTCTTCGCGATAGTTTCGCTGGTCTATTTCCTGATCGCCTCACTATCAACAGCTCTTATCCTGATACCCCTGGTAAAAGTTATCCCTTTTACCAAACGTACAAAGAAGCGGATCGTGCACAGTGCAATGTGGTTCTTTTCAAAAACCGTGGTTTATTTTAATGTCCACGTTCCAAAAAAGCTCCAGAATATCAATCGCGACACTTTCAGGGAACCTGTTTATATCATCTCCAATCATCAGTCAACGCTTGATCTGGTAATGTTGCTGATGCTGCATCCCAGGATGGTGATTCTGGCAAATACAATGGCGTGGAAGAATCCTTTTTATGGGCCTATCATACGATATACCGAATTTATCTATGTGGATGAGGGTTTGGATAGTATAGCAAAGGTAGTAAGGGAAAGGATGGACCAGGGATATTCGGTACTGGTTTTTCCTGAAGGAACCCGTAGCCATACCGGCAAAATAAGGCGATTTCATAAAGGCGCCTTTTATATCGCCGAAAAACTGAATTTGAAAGTTCAGCCACTGATGCTTCATGGAGTATTTGAAGCAATGAGCAAAAAGGAGTTTTATCTCAGAAGAAGTATTCTACGCATTAAAGCTTTTGATAAGATTGATCTGAAAGATGGAACCTGGGGTAAAGACTATCATGATAACACTAAAACTATCCTGAAGTTTTATCGAGACGAACATGAAAAAATGAATATTAAATACCGGACACCAGATACCATTAAGCATATGCTCGTCAACAGGTATATCTATCGCGGTCCTGTTCTGGAATGGTACCTGCGCGTAAAACTTAAACTTGAGAATAACTATAACCTGATTAACAACTCCGTTCCCCGTAATGCCGTAGTTACGGATATAGGTTGTGGTTATGGATTTTTATCAACCATGCTCGCCCTGATTACGGATAAAAGAAAGGTGCATGGAATTGACTATGATGAAGAAAAGATTGTCACAGCTCAGCATTGCACAGATGAAATTAAAAACCTCAGTTTTATGACCGCTGATGCCAATGCCATACAAATGCCTGATAGCGATGTGTTTATTCTAAGTGATGTGTTGCATTATATGTCTGAAGAAAAACAGCAACTTCTAATGTTGAAATGCTTCAAAGCACTTAATAAAAAAGGAATGATAATTATCAGGGATGCTGACAGGGATTTGATAAAAAGAACACGCAGAACCAGGCTTACAGAAATTATTTCAACAGGTATTGGATTTAATAAAACAAAAGAAAAATTGATATTTGTGTCCGGAAAGATGATTACAGACTTTGCCTCAGAGCATGGATTAACAGTTGAAAGGATTGACAATACAAGGCTAACTTCTAATATTACATATTTCCTTAGATCGTGAACATATATGACGTCGTTGTTACCGGAAGTGGCCTTGGGGGCTTATTAACAGCTGCTTTGTTAAGCAAAGAAGGCTATAACGTTTGTGTCATTGAAAAGAATCCGGTTTTCGGTGGTGGTCTGCAAACTTTTAAACGCAAGGGTGTTGAATTCGACACAGGCATGCACTATTTTGGAAGTTTTGATAAAGGACAGTTTCTTTACCGGCTCTTTAAATATCTTGACATTTACGATAAACTAAAACTCCAGAGACTGGATATTGATGGTTTTGATGTGATCAATTATAATAATAAAGAATACAGGTTTGCACAGGGTTTTGAGAATTTTGTGGAGAAGCTTTCAGTAAACTTTCCCGCTCAGAGAGAAACAATAAAAACCTTTGTTAAGAAAATTAAGGAAATAGGCAGGTCGGAAGATTTATTTAACCTGGTTTCCGGAGTTAACTTCAGTAACTTAAAAATAAGTCGATATTATTCTGAAAATGCATATCGGTTTGTATCATCCATAACCAATAATAAAACATTACAGAATGTTCTCTCTGGCCTGAACATGTTAACCGGTGGGGAAAAAGATAAAACCAACCTTTATATATTCGGGCTGATATACTATTCATACCTTGAAAGCGCGTGGAGATTCAAAGGTGGCTCCAACCAGCTTACCGAAGCATTAATCTTAAAGATAACTGAGGCTGGTGGAACAGTAATAAAGAATTTAAAAGTTACCGGTTTTAATACTGATAAAAACCGGAGGATATCTTCTGTAGATACCAACCAAGGCATTAGCGTGTTTGGAAATACATTTATTTCAAATATACACCCGGTTGAAACCATTAAATTATTACCTGAGAATACCCTGAGAAAAGTATATACAAAACGGATAAACAGGATTGAAAATAGCCTCAGCTTATTCACCTTATTTATTGTTTTACAAGACAATAAATTCCCTTACTTAAACTACAACTATTACGACTACCTGACCGATTCCACCTGGATCAATAAGAAAAATATTGATGAAGGGTTTCCTCAACAATACTGGTTAAGTACGCTGGTTCCTGAAGATGAAAACGAATATGCCAGAGGCATCATTGCCATGTCCCCGATTAAAGCCGGGTTATTCGAGCAATGGAATAACACCATAATAAATAAAAGAGGGAAAGCATATCTTGAGTTAAAAGAAATGCTTGCTGACAAGCTGATTAATAGTATAAGTCAAAGGTTCCCCGGCATTAAGGATTCTGTAAAATCCTATTATACAGCATCTCCACTAACCTTCAGGGACTATCTTGGTTCGCCTGGTGGAAGTGCCTATGGTTTAATAAAGGATAGTGAAAATCCTTTCAATACACTTTTATTTCCCACGACACGCATCCCAAATCTGTTTTTCACAGGACAGAATATTAATGCACACGGTATGCTGGGTGTTTCAACAGGTGCATTATTAACGGTTTCATATATTGTTGACCTGCAAAATATCGTTAATAAAATAAACAAATGCCAGTAAAAACCAACATAACAAAACGCAGACTTTTAAGGGTGCTGGCCGGAATTATGGTCATCATACTAATCCTGATTGTTATTTTCAGGATAATGGTATATGTACCTCCTCCTAAAGTTGAGAATAAAAGTATACTAAGCATGAAGGTTGCAGAAATTGATAAAGATCATTTTGAAATTGGCGACAGCTGGCTGCGGAAGGATACATTAGGATTATGGGAAATGTACATTACAGGAAATCCATTTGAACTGGGTGCAAAGAATGGTAAACTTATCAAGAATCTGATCTTTATACAGGAAGAAGCATTTATTGGTTTTATTAAGGAAATGATCCCCAATGAAATTTACCTTCGATCTATCCGGTATTTTATCAGCTGGTTTAACAGAAGCCTCGACAATTATATTCCTCTTGAATATCAGCAGGAGATTTACGGTATATCCTTTAACGCAAGCGATGAGTTTAGCTTTATCGGTGATAATTACATCCGCATCCTGAATTATCATGCAGCTCATGATGTGGGTCATGCACTCCAAAACATGAACCTGGTTGAATGTACTTCTTTTGGTATTTGGGATGCATTCTCCGTTGACAGTTCTATAATCATTGGCAGAAATTTTGATTTTTATGCAGGTGAGGACTTTGCCGAAAACAAGATCGTGGCTTTCGTACATCCCGAAAACGGCTATGATTTTGCCTCAGTCACATGGGCAGGTATGATAGGGGTTTTATCAGGGATGAACATGGAAGGACTTACCATTACCATTAATTCAGCAAAATCGGATATTCCTTATAGCGCCAAAACCCCCGTTAGTATTGTTGCACGAAATATTTTACAATATGCATCCACCATCGAGGAAGCCTTCAGCATTGCTAAAGGATTAGAAACATTTGTTTCAGAAAGTTTTCTGGTCGGATCAGCCAATGACCATAAAGTTGCTATTATCGAAAAATCGCTTGATACATGTGTCCTTTACTCACAGGAAACTGATTATGTTATTGCAAGCAATCACTTTCAGGACGAGGCATTTGCAAATGAAAAACTTAACCGGGAAAATATCGCCAATGAAACATCAGCATATCGCTACAGGCGAGTCGATGAATTACTCCATCAGAATGACAAACCAGGCGTAGCTAATGTTGCTGAAATTTTAAGAGATCAAAAAGGTATTCATGATAAAGACATTGGAATGGGTAATGAAAAGTCAATTAACCAGTTAATTGCTCATCACGCGGTAATATTTAAACCTGAACAAAAATTGATGTGGGTATCAACAGCCCCTTATTTACTTGGCAGGTTTATATGTTTCGACCTCAACAGGGTTTTTGATCCTCTTAATCCTCCTGATATACAAACAAGAATAGCAGTTGATTCGCTTGAAATTCCGGAAGATATTTTCCTTCATTCAACAAATTATATTGATTATTTGTTATTCAAAGATTTCAATAACGAAACACGTAACGATGATTTCTCAGGTATCAGTGAAGCAGAACTGATGAACTATATGGAATTAAATCAGGAGAATTACTATACATACGTTAAAGCCGGTGATTATTACTATTGGGCAGGAAACAATGAAAAATCATTAGAGTTTTATAAATTTGCCCTGCAAAAAGAGGTTTCCTCCAAAGCTGAGCGGGAACTGATCCTAAAAAAAATAGAATCTTTAAATGGTAATACCTCATATTGAAACTGCAGGAAGTCGGGAAATAAGGGCATATCAGGAAAGCCGTCTTAAAGAATTACTTCAATATCTATCAGAAAAATCCAGATTTTATTCCGAAAAGTTTAATGACAATCATATCGATGTCAGGGCTATTAAAACACTCGATGACCTGCAGCAAATACCTTTTACTACCAAGGATGATCTGCAGCAAAGGTCTGAAGAATTTATCTGTGTTAACCGGCAGGGGATCATTGATTATAATACAACATCCGGTACACAGGGTGATCCGGTTACTTTTGTAATGACCGATAAAGATCTTGACAGGCTGGCATATAACGAGCATATCTCATTAAGTTGCAGCGATGGCACAAATGATGATATCTACCAGCTTATGGTTACCATCGACCGAAGGTTCATGGCTGGTATTGCCTATTATCTGGGATTAAGAAAACTTGGAGCCGGGATGGTAAGGGTTGGTCCGGGGAATCCTCAGTTACAAATCGATACAATAAAACGTATTCATCCAACAGCCTTTATTGCGGTGCCTTCTTTTCTCATCAAGCTCATCGAATATGCTGACGAGCAGGGAATAGACTACAACAGCATGTCGGTTAAAAAAGCTGTGTGTATCGGTGAACCTATCAGGAATAGTGATTTTTCGCTGAACACCCTGGGTAAACGAATCACCGAAAAATGGGATCTCAAATTATATTCCACTTACGCTTCAACAGAAATGGGGGCTGCATTTAATGAGTGTACCTATGGCTGCGGTGGCCATCATCATCCTGAATTGATCATTATTGAATTCATCGATGTATTTGACAATCCCGTCATGGAAGGTGAACCAGGAGAGGTGGTTATTACTACGCTGGGTGTTGAAGGAATGCCTTTACTACGTTTTAAGACTGGTGATATCTGTTACCATTTTACCGAACCCTGTAAATGTGGCCGGACAACAATTCGCTTAGGGCCGGTATTAGGACGGAAACAACAAATGATAAAATATAAAGGAACCACACTTTATCCGGTAGCCATCTATGATATCCTGAATGCTATCGATTTTGTGGAAAATTATTATGTCGAAGTCAGCACAAGCATCCTTGGAACTGATGATCTTCTGGTAAAAGTCGGATGTAAGGAATCCAATGAAATTTATGAAAAGATAATCAAGGATCATTTCCGTGCAAAACTAAGGGTAGCACCTGAAGTACAAATACTGACACCTGCTCAAATAAATAAACTTCAGCAACCAGCTATGAATAGAAAATCAGTTACTTTTGCAGACTATAGGACAAAACGTGATATCTGAAATAATCCCTGAAGGAATATTATGATATCTCATTAACAGGAACAGCGCTACATAAAATTGATTTGAACTTATGATCATCCTTGGAGATAAAAATATTAACCTGGAAGAGTTTTATAGTATCCTGTACAAGGGTGAGAAAGTTGCTATATCGCCAGAGTCCCTTAAAAGAGTTGATGATAGTTTTAATTTCCTGATGGGCTTTTCAAGTGCAAAGATCATCTATGGAATTAATACCGGTTTTGGGCCCATGGCACAATATGCCATCAGGGAAGATGATCAGTTACAGTTGCAATATAACCTGATCAACAGCCATGCTTCAGGTGCTGGCAATCCGATACCAACAGTGTATATTAAAGCTGCCATGGTAGTATTGTTGAACAACCTGATCCAGGGATATTCGGGGATCCATCATAATGTTGTAAAGCTTATTAAGGAATATATTAACAAGGATATAATTCCATTTGTACCGGAACATGGGGGTGTTGGAGCCAGTGGCGATCTAGTTCAACTTGCCCATATAGGCCTGAATTTGATTGGCAAAGGGGAAGTTTTTTATAATAACAAACTTCAGAATACAGCCGAAGTGCTGAAGAAACACGATCTCAAGCCCATAGAGATCTTCATCCGTGAAGGACTTGCCATAATGAATGGTACATCGGTAATGACAGGTATCAGTATCGTTAATACCATTAATGCCAGACGTTTGTTAAACTGGTCATTAATGGCATCAGCACTTGTTAATGAAGTGGTGCAATCGTTTGATGACTATTTTTCTGAAGGTCTTAACCAGGTCAAGCTCCATAAAGGTCAGCAGGTCATCGCTGAAAAAATGAGAGAACTGGTTCGGGGAAGTAAGCGGATAAGAAAACGTGAGAATGAGTTTTATAATGGGAATAACCATAAATCAACCATAGCTACCAAGGTTCAGGAGTATTATTCCATACGTTGTGTTCCTCAAATATTCGGGGCTATTTATGATGCGATCACTGATGCCGAAAAGATTTTCCTTGAGGAAGCCAATTCGGTACATGATAATCCTGTGATCAATCACAAAACAAAGAATGTTTATCATGGTGGAAACTTTCATGGAGATTATGTTTCATTCGAATCTGATAAACTAAAGATTGCTGTTGCTAAACTTACCATGATCATCGACAGGCAGTTAAATTTCCTCATGAATGATAAACTGAATAAAATACTTCCGCCTTTTGTTAACCTTGGCACCCTTGGTCTTAACCTTGGCATGCAAGGCGCTCAGTTTACCGCCACCTCAACAACTGCCGAAAATCAAACACTGGCTTATCCTATGTATCTGCATAGTATTCCCAATAATAATGATAACCAGGATATTGTTAGCATGGGAACCAATTCGGCCCTGATCACCCAGAAGGTGATCAATAATGCTTTTCAGGTTTTGTCGATTGAATTGATTTCACTCCTTCAGGCTATTGATTATTTATCAATCGCTGATGAAATGTCAGATAAGACCAAAACAATTTATATGGTGTTACGTAATATTGTTCCAAAATTTACAGATGACACACCAAAAAACAAGGACATCGAAAAGATTAACAGTTTCATTCAGAACAATTGTGTTGAGGAATTAATATAATTATAGAAATGAGGAATGCACTGGTAACAGGAGGCTCAGGAGGAATAGGACAGGCTATTTGTGTAAGGCTGGCCGAATCAGGATATCATATTCTGGTTCATTATAATAAAAATCAGGAAGGTGCTGAAAAGACATTAAGTACTATCACCGGCAATGGAGGATCCGGCGAACTTATCCGGTTTGACATTGCAGATAAAAATGCGATTAAAGATTTTTACACCGGATGGACAAAAAATCATCCAGATGATTATTTCGATGTACTGGTTAACAATGCCGGAATGAACATCGACAACCTGATGATCTTCATGGAAGATACTGAATGGGAAAAGGTGATTGATATTAACCTGAATAGTTTCTTTTACCTTACCAGGCTTGTTGTTAAGGATATGCTTATGAACCGGCATGGCAGGATCGTAAATGTTGTTTCCTTATCCGGACAGAAAGGCTTGCCGGGTCAAACCAATTACGCGGCCGCCAAGGCAGGTGTTATAGGAGCTACCAAAGCACTGGCCCAGGAAGTGGGCAAAAAAAATATTACAGTAAATGCTGTGGCCCCGGGTTATATTCGCACCGGTATGACCGGTGATCTTGATGAAAAAGAACTTAAAAGGCTTATTCCTCTTAATCGTTTCGGACTGCCGGAAGAAGTTGCAGATACCGTTGATTTTCTGGCTTCGGATCGCGCTTCTTACATTACAGGCGAAGTAATTTCGATAAACGGAGGATTATATACTTAATTATACAACAGAAATACGCTGATATGAACAGGGTTGTAATAACAGGAACAGGTATTTATTCTACGATAGGATTAAACCTTGATGAAGTTAAAAACGCTCTCTACAATGGTGTATCAGGAATTGGTATAGATGAAGAAAGAAAAACATTCGGTTTTATTTCCCCATTGACAGGAGTAATCAAGAGACCCGTGCTAAAAGGTGTAATCTCAAGGCGCATGCGGATTGGTATGGCGGAACCTGCTGAATATGCATATGTGTCAACAATAGAAGCCCTGCAAAATGCCGGGATTGATGAAGAATACCTTAACAACAACATCATTGGTATTATATATGGGAATGATAGTTCTGCTACAGCAGTTGTTGCGGCAGCCGATATCATGCGTGAAAAGCATGACACGACACTGATTGGATCAGGTTCCATTTTTCAATCCATGAATTCTACCGTTACCATGAACCTTGCGGTAATCCTAAAGCTTAAAGGGATCAACCTAACTGTAAGTGCTGCCTGTGCCAGCGGTTCCCATGCAATCGGCCTGGGTTATCATTTGATAAAATCAGGCCTTCAGGATATGATTATCTGTGGAGGAGCACAGGAAATAAATGCCTATTCCATGGGTAGCTTCGATGGTTTAATGGCATTCTCGAAAAAGACAAATGATCCTCAAAAAGCTTCCAGGCCCTTCGACAGAGACAGGGATGGGCTGGTACCCAGTGGCGGAGCAGCTACAGTTATCATTGAAAGTTATGAATCAGCTAAAAAGCGTGGCGCAAAAATACTCGGTGAAATTATTGGATATGGATTTTCATCGAACGGTGATCATATCTCTGTTCCAAATATTGATGGCCCGCTGAACTCCCTGAAAATGTGTATGAAAGATGCGGGTTTAAAAGTGAGGGATGTCGATTATATTAATGCTCATGCGACATCAACACCGGTTGGTGATAAAACCGAAGCCCAGGCGATAGATCAATTATTTGGAGATGTTAAACCACCCATTAGTTCAACCAAGTCGATGACAGGGCATGAAATGTGGATGGGTGGAGCCAGTGAAATTATCTATTCCCTGTTGATGATGCACAATTCATTTATTGCACCCAATATCAACTTCGAAAATCCTGATGAATATTCCTCAAAACTTAATATCATTGACAAAACAAAAAATCAAAAAATTGATGTATTTTTGTCAAATTCATATGGTTTTGGTGGAACAAATTCCACACTGATTGTTAAAAGAATATAATGGTGTTATGAACGAACAGGAAATAATCAAAATAGTCAACGACTTTTTGATAGATGAATTTGAGCTGGAACCTGAGCAAATCAAAATGGATACCTCCCTCAGGGATGAACTTGAAATCGAAAGTCTTGACCTTGTTGACATTATTGTATTAATAGAAAAGGAATTCGGCATTAAAGTCAAACCCACAGAGATCGTAAAAGTGAAAACTATCCGTGAGCTTTACGACTTCATTATAGAAAGAGTTAATCAATCCTAAAATGCCTGAATGGACAGGTAAAACCAGGGGGGGAATAAGCGGATATAAAACATTCGTTTTCATAATTAAACACCTTGGAATTTCTTTTGCCTATTTTGTTTTGCGTTTTGTCGTAATCTGGTTCCTGTTTTTTGCTCCCCGGGCTGTTAAGTATTCATATTATTACTTCAATAAAAGATTGGGATTCTCATGGATTAAATCAACATTCTATATTTACCGTAATTTCTATCGCCTCGGACAGGTACTGATCGATAAGGTGTCATTTCTTTCCGGGATGACAAAAAGATTCACTTTCGACTTTGAAGGTGAAGAACACCTCAGAAGAATGGCAGAAAACGGCGGAGGAGTATTGATCGGTGTCCATGCAGGGAACTGGGAAATGGCCGGTAATCTGTTGAAACGTCTCGGCACCAGAATCAATATCGTTATGTTTGCCAATGAACATGAACAGATCCGAAATTTTCTTTCTGATATATACCAAGAACAGGAAGTTGGATTTATTGTTATCAAAGATGATTTTGAGCACCTGTTTGAGATTTCTTCGGCATTGCGAAACAAAGAGATTGTAGCCATCCATGGTGACAGGTTTATGCCTGGATCAGGCACCTTAAGCAAAAACTTTCTCGGCAAAGCTGCCAGATTCCCCACCGGCCCTTTTATGATCCCGATCAAATTCAATGCCCCGGTAAGTTTTGTTACTTCCATGAAAGAAACTTCCAGGCATTATCACTTTTATGCAACACAACCAGAAACCTATACGGCATCAACAAAACCAGCTGAGAAAAAGGCTGCTTTGAATACTATCCTCGATAACTATATTTCTATCATCGAAAAAACAATTAAGAAATATCCCGATCAATGGTTTAATTTTTACGACTTTTGGGAAATAGATAAAAATACGGGGTAAGAAGAATAAAATCACAAACATCAAACACCAGAAATCAAATTAATTATGGCAAGAAATTTTGGGTCTGATACCACGTCGGCATTAAAAGCAAAGTTTGATGCGCAGAAAATCGCATTCGCACCAATAATGTTCCAGGCAGCAAAAGCACTCAGGGATTTCGGGATACTTAAAAAATTACTTGAAAACAATAAGGGATTGACCATTGAGGAACTGGTTGAAGAAACAGGGTTATCGAAATATGGTGTCACCGTTCTGCTTGAAGCAGGTTTAAGCCTCGAATTGGTCATGGTGGAGGATGACAAATACACCCTCACAAAAACTGGATTTTTTATTGAGGTGGATGACCTTACCCGTGTTAATCTTGATTTTACCAACGACATCTGTTACAAAGGGGCTTTTCATATGCAGGAAGCAATAAAAACAGGAAAGCCAAAAGGTCTTCATGAGGTATTTGGTGACTGGAATACTATTTACGAATCACTTGCACATTTTCCGGAGAAAGTACATGAAAGCTGGTTTAAATTCGATCATTATTATTCCGATTTTGCATTTGATGAAGTTTTACCAGTTGTATTTGCCAGTGATCCATCCAGTATCATTGACCTTGGTGGAAATACAGGCAAATTCCTCCTCGCCTGTGCCAAATACTCCGATACTGTGAAAGTAGCCCTGATGGACCTTCCGGGGCAACTTAAAAAAGCAACGGCCAATTTCAGGAAAGAAAACATGTCGGACAGGTTGACTACCATTCCGGTTAATTTCCTCGACAAAGAGGCCGGTTTCCCGCAAGGATATGATGTAATCTGGATGAGTCAGTTCCTTGATTGCTTCTCGGAAGAAGAAATACTCAGTATCCTTGAAAGAGCCAAAGATGTTATGAAACCCGATTCAGAGATCTTCATCATGGAAACTTTCTGGGATGATCAGAAATTCGAAGCCTCTACCTATAGCCTTCATGCCACATCACTATATTTTACTTGCATGGCAAATGGAAACAGCAGAATGTATCATTCCGATGATTTTCGCCAGCTGATCGAAAAATCAGGCCTGCATCTTGACGAGGAATTTAATAACGTTGGTATCAGCCATACAATATTCAGGTGCAAATTAAAGTAACATGGAAAACCATGATGTCACCGGTTTGATACCTCAACGTCATCCATTTGTAATGATCGACAGGCTTGTTTATGCTGATGAAAAAAGACTGGAATCATCCCTGCATATTTCTGAAGATAATATTCTGACCGAAAATGGGGTTTTTTCTGAGGCCGGGTTAATCGAGAATATTGCACAATCTGCTGCAATGCATGCCGGATATATGGCTGCAGGGAAAAAAGAAAAAACCCCAGGTGGAATGATAGGGGGTGTTAAAAATCTGGCAATACAAAGACTACCGCAATCTGGAAACAAAATCAAAACAGAGATTATCATCGAACATGAAATAATGAATGCAAAAGTGATAAGAGGCATTGTTTCTATTGAAGAAAAGGTGATTGCTGAATGTGAAATGAAGGTTTTTCTTTTATAATAAACACTTGAAATAATTTTATAGTGATAGTAAAACGCAAAAAACAGGAAGATAAAGTCAACACACTGATTAACCGAACACGGATTAAAGTCAGGTTCAGTGAGGTTGATTCTTTAAAGATAGTCTGGCATGGCAATTTCATAAAATACTTTGAAGATGGAAGGGAATCATTCGGAAAGGAATATGGACTTGGTTATCTCGATTTCTACCGGGTAAAACTGGTAACACCTGTTGTTGATATTAAATGCAATTACAAGAAATACCTGCTTTACGGCGATGAAATAATTGTTGAAACAGAATTTATAAATACCGATGCAGCAAAAATTATCTTCGACTACCGACTTTTTAATGCAAAAGATAACGAACTTGTAGCTACGGGAAGAAGCGTACAGGTATTCTTAACTGCGGATGGTGAATTAATCCTGACAAATCCGGAATACTTTTTAAACTGGAAAAAAGAACATCATTTGATTTGAATATCAATTACAAATAGGATTTTATATTTTTGCATGATCTAATAGTGAATAAATGGAAGATTTAATAAACAAGTTGAAAGTCGAGATAATTGAAGTGCTGAATCTTGAAGATCTTGAACCGGATGATATCGATACAGAGGCGCCTTTGTTCAACGAAGGTCTTGGACTCGATTCTATTGATGCATTGGAGCTTATCGTTCTGCTGGAAAAAAATTACGGTATTAAAATAGAAGACCCCAAAAAAGGAAAGGAAATTTTCTATTCTGTTAAAAGTATGGCAGCATTCATTACTGCAAACCAGAAATGACAAAGAGGATTTATATTACCGGAATCGGTATTATTTCTGCCATCGGAATTGATCAAAAGGAAAACTATCGTGCACTGATATCCGGCAAGCATGGTATCAGTCACCTTCAATACCTTAATACTGTTCACACCCATGAATTCCCATGTGGTGAAATCAAGCTTTCTAATGATGACCTGGCTGATATTGCTGGTATTAAAATTAATGAAAGCTTTTCCAGAACAGCCCTTCTTGGAATGATCGCTGCAAAAGAGGCCGTATTATCATCAGGCATTAAAATCCCCGGAGAATTAAAAACCGGATTGATCTCAGCAACCACAGTTGGTGGGATGGATCGCACCGAATTGCTGTTCAGAAATATCACCGACAACAATAAAAATTTCATTGTTGGCCATGATTGTGGTTACAACACCGGATTAATGGCAGATCATCTTGGTATCAAAGACTACATTTCAACAATAAGCACAGCCTGTTCATCTTCAGCCAATGCTATCATGAGCGGCGCAGAGTTGATCAAAAACAATCAGCTTGACAGGGTAATCGCAGGTGGAACAGATGCCTTATCCAGATTTACACTTAATGGATTCAATTCATTGATGATTCTGGATAAAGATCATAATAAACCTTTTGACAGCAGAAGAAAGGGATTGAATCTGGGTGAAGGGGCAGCTTATCTTGTTCTGGAATCGGAGAAAGCCGTTGAGGGAAGATCTGATAGCGTAATTGGTGAACTTGTTGGCTACGCAAATGCCAATGATGCCTATCACCAGACTGCTTCGTCGGATGAAGGAACAGGGGCATTTTTATCGATGTCAAGGGCGATGAAAATGTGCTTACTTAATACAAAGCTGATAAGTTATATCAATGCTCATGGAACAGGCACTTCAAACAATGACCTCACCGAAGCCATTGCCATACAAAAACTATTCGGAGAACAAATTCCACCCTTCAGTTCCACAAAACCGTTTACCGGCCATACCCTTGGAGCAGCCGGAGCCATGGAAGCGGTTTTTTCAATTTTCGCGATCAATAACAATGTAATATTCCCGAACCTGAATTTTAAGGAACCCATGGAAGAAATTGATCTGAAACCTGTACGTGATATGATTACCGATAGAAAGATCGAATCTGTATTATCGAATTCGTTTGGTTTCGGAGGTAATAATTCAACCCTGGTAATATCATCACCATGAGTGTGTATATAAATGGAATAGGAGCTATTACCCCGCAGGGCTGTTATCCTTCGGATGATTTCCTGAAGAAACCGGTGATTGATAACTCAGGATTACTGAAAGCTATTGAACCTGATTATACTGAATTCATCGGACCCGTGCAATTACGGAGGATGAGCAAGATAATAAAAATGGGGCTTACCTCTGCCCTGCTGTGCATGAAAAATTCAGGAATCTCAAATCCTGATGCTATTATTACTGCTACCGGATTAGGATGTATGGAAGATACCGACAGGTTTCTGAACAACCTGACCGATGATGATGAAAGCATGCTGAATCCAACCCCATTCATCCAGTCAACCCATAATGCCATCGCTGCCAGGATAGCCATCGACACAGGCTGCAATGAATACAATATGACTTATGTTCAGAAAAACGCAGCATTTGAACAGGCAATAAATGATGCCCTGATAAAGCTGAATGGAAGTAATTATTCTAATATTCTTGTAGGCGGTACTGACGAACTTACTGATGATAACTACCAGCTTAAAAAACATGTTGATCTCTGGAAACCACCAATAAGAAGCATTGATTTGCTGGAACATAATAATTCTGCCGGAGTAATCCCTGGTGAAGGATCCGTTTTCTTCCTCCTTTCATCAGATAAAAATGAAAAAAGCATCGCAAGTATCCAATTGGCCAGATCGGTTTATAGCGTAGATAATGGTCTTGATAGCTTAACAGATGAAATCCTGGATTCAACAGGTCTTTCAATAGAAAATATAGATCTTGTTTTGCTGGGATTGAATGGAAATGTGGAGGAAGATCCGGTTTACCATATATTTACAAATAAGATATTCCCAAACCAGCATCTTGCATATTACAAGCATCTTTGCGGCGAATACGATACTTCAGGGAGTTATGCCATGTTACTTGCATCAACGATATTAAAAACGCAACGTATTCCTGATTTCATTAAGCTGAATAATATACCCGCTTCCTCCGTTAATAACATCCTGATCTATCAGCACAGGTCTGACAAAAATCATACTTTTACGGTACTTTCAAAATGCTGAATCCTGATCAGCATTCTGAAAAATGATTGTTTTAGCCATGCCCGGATTTGATATAAGGAAAATATCATTCATTTACTTCGGTATCCTTTATGCGATATATCTTATCACCAGCATGGAATTTACATTTTACCTGATTGCTTTCCTGATCTATTTATTGATCCTGGCCTATGGTTCGCTTAATATCAGGTCCAATTTATATTTGAAAACTATTTCAAGGTTAAATACCAAAAATAAAGAGGTTGTACTTACTTTTAACCTTTATGATTCATATAATAGTTTAAGTGAATTGATCGATTTTCTTCAAGAGAAAGATATCAATGCTTTATTTTTCTGCACAGGATCTTTTACAAAAAACAACACCGCAATTTTAAAACGGATAAAAACAGAAGGGCATTTATTGGCTAATTTATCTTTTGTCAAAACATGGCGGTTCGGATTTTTAAATTCAGCGACCCTGGTCACTATTCTTATGAAAACAGATCAATTGATAGCTGATGCAACAGGCTGTGAAGTAGAATATTTCAGGCCCCCTTATGGGATCACCAATCCTTTTATCAAAAAAGCAGTTACAAAACTCGGTTATGAGGTGATTGGCTGGAAACTTTTGTTTAAAGGAAAGGATTTTGCGAATACTGATAAAACCACAAGAAAAGCCCGGCGAATAAAACCGGGTTATATTATATCCATTGATGATGTGGAGCGTTGTGAGGCTGATGAAATAAAACGTCTTCTACAACATATTGAAGAAATGGGGTACCGTTTTGTACTGCCTGATTAATCAATTAATTATAATTTTATGACAATCAATAATTATGAATAAGAATACCAATTTCCCAAAGCTGCCTCCCGTATGGTTATATGGTTTTATTTCGGCTATCAGGAATTTTCTTATCAAGCTTTATACAAAACTTGTACCTGCCAATGTAGCTGTGTTTGAAAAAGCGCAGGGATTCTTTATTGCCAAAACCCTGGGAGTGGCCTGCGAACTTAATCTTGCCGATATCATTGGTTCAAAGTCAATGCCGGTTGAAGAGATTGCTTCCAGGTCAGGTACCGATCCCGGGGCATTATATCGTTTTATGCGTGCCCTGGCTGGTGAAGGTATCTTTAAAGAGACAAATAAAAAGGTATTTAAAAATACAGGGATGTCCAGGGCTTTGATGGATGGCAAAGGCTCTTTGAAATATATGATACAACACCAGCTGAACAAGACCAACTGGGCCTTGATGAATGAACTTGATTACAGTATCAGAACCGGGAAGAATGCTGCCCGTGAACTTCTGGGCACAGATATTTTTACTCATCTGTCGAAATCACCGGAAAAAAATCTGCTTTACAATAAAGCCATGACCAATACTTCCGATGTTTCAAGTGCGTCAATCATAGCAGCATATAACTTCTCGGGGATAAAATCGATTGTTGATCTTGGTGGAGGCGAAGGATACCTGCTATCAGCAATACTTTCACGACATCCAAAAATGAAGGGGCTGGTAATGGATCTCCCTCATGTTGTAGAACCGGCTCAGAAAATCTTTAAAAAATTCGGTGTGGAAAACAGGGCAACAGTCATACCGGGAAACTTCTTTGAAGTTGTTCCGGAAGGTAGTGATGCTTATATGATGAAGAACATCCTGCATGCTTATAATGATGATTCCTGCATCAAATTGCTTCAAAAAATAAAAGATGCCATGGTTGATGACGGCAAGGTGTTGATTGTTGATACTGTTATTCAGGAAGATAACAAACCTGCTTTTGGCAAGATATTCGACCTGCAGATGTTACTCGGCCTGGATGGAGGAAAGGAACGTACCCGGGTTGAATTTGATGAAATATTAGAACAGGCAGGTTTCAGGCTAAAGCGGGTAATTAAAACCATATCCCCCTTTTCTATAGTAGAAGGTATTGTTAAATAATTGTAAAATGAGAAATAAATGACAACAAAAGAAATATTAAAAGAACTTAAAGATTATGGCGATGAAGGGATAAAAAAGATATTCCTGAAACATGGCGCCAGGGAACCGTTTTTTGGAGTCAGGGTTGGAGACCTTAAAAAGATCCAGAAAAAAATTAAAAAGGACCATGAATTATCACTGGAGCTTTATGCAACGGGTAATTCTGATGCCATGTATCTTGCGGGCCTGATAGCCGATGAAGAGAAGATCACGAAAAGTGACCTGAATAAATGGGCCGATGAAGCTTCCTGGTATATGATCAGCGAATATACGGTACCCTGGATTGCAGCAGAAAGTAAATATGGCTTTGAGCTGGGGCTGGAATGGATAGATTCCAACGAAGAAAGAATTAAATCTGCCGGCTGGAATACGCTTTCATCTTATGCTTCAATTAAACCCGATAATGAACTTGATATCAATACTTATGATAAATTACTCGACAGGATTGAGCTAAATATACATAAGGCACCGAACAGGGTACGCTATAGCATGAATGGATTTGTAATTGCCATTGGATGTAGTATTAAAGAACTCACTGACAAAGCTACCTCCGTTGCTGAAAAGATTGGTAAGGTAAATGTTGATATGGGAGGTACTGCCTGCAAAGTACCACTTGCAACTGCATATATCAAAAAGGTAACTGACAAAGGTTATCTTGGTAAAAAACGTAAAACAGCCCGTTGCTGATTAACGATGTCAGCTTTCGGTTTTTGAAATATTGATAAGTATGGGTTTTAATGTAAAAGTCAACGACACTATCCTAAAACCTGTCGAAGAGGTTTTTGATGCAATAATCAATCCTGAAAAGATCACGAAATATTTTGCCTCAAAGGTTAGTGGTGGCCTGACTCAAAACAAAAAAGTAGTTTGGAGTTTTGAAGATGTCGGGATGGAACTTGAGGTGGATGTTTTGAAGGTGCAAAAAGACAGTCTGATTTCCCTTCAATGGAGTGCATGCGGTAAACCAACAACAATAAACATTTACCTTGAAATTGAAAGCGACGACCTGACAAAAATTGAAATTACAGAAAGTTCGTTTGAATTGAATGAGGAGGACGTAAGTAAAGCCATGGGGCAAACACAGGGATGGACCGATTTTATTTGTTGTATGAAGGGGTATTTGTATGGAGGCATTAATCTCAGGAGGGGGCGAACCTGTTAAATAAGATCTTCAATGGTTAATCTATGCTCGTTATTCAAAACGGTGGTGGAATTGAATATCGAATATCGAACACCCAACACCCAATTTCGAAGTATTCCCCAACACCTGGAAATTCGACATTGATTATCCCAAATTATGCATTGGGATTGAAATGAACCAATGCATTAGTTGGGGTTAACCCGGTTTAGAAGATGTTGCATTTCATCATTCAGGTGAATATTAATGTGTACAGACATTCATTCAGGGCGCTAAGGTATATTGTATTATATATCTGAATAAGCTAATTATAATCAATATGTGAGCCTCTTGGTCGTGGGTTTTGAGATTATAAACTCCCGAACAAATTGGATCTGGAAGGTAAATGCAAAATCCTTTTGATTTACTGGACACATAAAACATTTTAATATATTTGAAGATAAATAATGAGCGTATATTTTTACCTTAATTATCTTTGTTGAATCTTTGAAATATTAAACAGTAATGCTTCTTCTGATAATTTATTTATTTCTTGCTTTATTTGTTTCATTTCTGTGTTCTGTTATGGAATCTGTATTGCTTTCAACACCAGTATCTTTCCTTTTTGTAAAAGAGAAAAACGGTAATAAATCTGCCACAGTTTTTATTAAATTAAAGAATAATATTGAAAGGCCATTGGCGGCAATACTTTCTTTAAATACAATTGCACATACTATTGGAGCAGCAGGGGTTGGCGCCCAGGCAACAAAAATGTTTGGTGAACTATATTTTGGTGTGATTTCTGCCATACTTACACTTTTGATATTGGTTTTCTCTGAAATAATTCCCAAGACGATTGGTGCACGGTATTGGAGAAGACTGGCCATGGTTTCCGGAATTATTATAAACACTATGGTAATTATTTTTTATCCCCTTGTGAAAATGACGGATTACATAACAAAGCTTTTTTCTAAGAATATAAATGAACTGTCAGTGAGCAGGGAAGAAATATCTGCGATGGCTGATATTGGAACTGAGGAAGGTGTTTTTGAGGAAAAAGAAAATAAAATTATTCAAAATTTAATACGGCTTAAAACTATAAAAGTTTCGGAAATAATGACACCCAGGGTCGTTGTTACGGTAGCAGATGAAAATATGTCGTTAGAAGAATTTCTCATAAAAAAGGAGTTCCTTCATTATTCCCGCATTCCGATCTATTCAAAAAACAACGAGAATATTACGGGTTACGTTTTTCGTCAAACTGTATTTGAAAAACTTGCTGAAGAAAAAACGAATTTAAAACTTCGGGATATTAGTAGAAAGATTGTGGTTGTTCACGAATTTCAAACACTTTTAAGTTTATGGGAAGTTTTGCTCAAAAATAAAGAACACATTGCCCTTATTGTTGACGAGTATGGTGGAATGGATGGGATTGTAACCATGGAAGACATAATTGAAACCCTAATAGGTATTGAAATTGTAGATGAGAGGGACAGGATAATAGATATGCAACAGTATGCCCGTGAAAGATGGAATGAGCGAAAAGCAAAGTATAATATTCTTGATAATTCAGAAAAATAATTTGATGTTTCTGGTATATTCGTTTTACATTTAGGAAAGCGAAAATAAATGAGGTACAAAAATCATTTCCTGGTCATTCAGAAAAAACTTCGGGCTGCTATGACGGATCTGATTCCCATAATATTGGTAATTGTTTTTTTTCAGGGTGTTATTATTCGGCAGCCCCTCCCCCAAATTGGCGAAATTATTATCGGCAGTTTATTTGTAATTGTGGGGCTGGCGCTTTTTGTAGAAGGCCTGGAGATTGGATTATTTCCAATTGGAGAAACGATAGCTTATGCCCTGGCAAAAAAGGGAAGTCTTTTCTGGCTGCTGATTTTTTCCTTTGTGCTTGGGTTTTCTACAACCATCGCCGAACCGGCATTAATAGCGGTAGCGAAAGAGGCTGCAATAATTTCCTCACAAGCAGGCTTGATTGAAACCACTGAAAATACCATGGACATTTATGCATTGGGTTTACGGTTGTGCGTGGCTTTTTCTGTTGGTTTGGCTATCGTGATCGGGGTATTGCGTATTCTCAAGGGCTGGCCGCTATATTATTTGATCATTGGTGGGTATTTAATGGTTATGCTGATGACCACCGTAGCCCCCCGGGAGATCATTGGGTTGGCCTATGATGCCGGAGGGGTTACAACATCCACAATTACGGTACCCTTAGTAGCGGCTTTGGGAGTAGGTCTTGCTAACGTAATAAAAGGAAGGAGTCCCTTAAGGGATGGTTTTGGTCTTATTGCCTTTGCTTCACTTTTGCCTATGATCTTTGTGATGGCATATGGTCTGTTATGGTTTAAATAATAAGGCGAAGTTTATGGTTGATTTTATAATGGATTTTATTTGGGTTTTACTTTATACGCTACGAGATGTAGCGCCTATCATATTATTGATCATTTTTTTTCAGCTTGTAGTTTTAAAACAACCCATACCCCACTTAAACAAGGTGATTCGCGGGGGGATTTATGTGGTGCTTGGGCTTGCACTATTTCTTGTGGGATTGGAAAAAGCACTTTTCCCTCTGGGTGAGATTATGGCTACTCAATTATCTAATCCGGACTTTATTGGGATTTCGGAAAGTGAACTGTTAAATTGGCGATCTTATTACTGGATTTACATTTTTGCTGCATTGATCGGATTTGCCACAACCATTGCCGAACCCTCGCTTATCGCTGTTGCACTGAAAGCAGGTGAAGTTTCTGCCGGCACCATAAGTCAATGGGGTCTTCGGATTACTGTGGCACTCGGAGTGGCTTTTGCCCTGGCGCTGGGCACATTTAGAATCGTCACGGGTACGCCATTATTTATTTATATAATGGCAGGTTATATTATAGTGATCATTCAAACCATCTTTGCACCCAGGAAACTCATTGCACTTGCCTACGATTCAGGAGGGGTTACCACTTCCACTGTCACTGTTCCCCTGGTGGCTGCTCTCGGACTGGGGCTTTCCAGTGCCGTACCAGGCAGGAACCCTGCCATAGATGGATTTGGCCTCATCGCATTTGCCAGTTTGTTTCCGATTATCTCCGTATTGGGATATGCTCAATTTATGGATCTGAAAATTCGATTATCAAAAATAAAAACAAAGAACGATGCAATTTAAATTAATTATGGCCTTTGTCAAACCCAGTATCACTGATGATGTAGTCGATGCCATGAAAAAGGCGGGGGCTACCGGAGCTACCATTATTCCTGCCAGAGGAACAGGAATACATGAGGCAAAGTCCTTTTTTGGCCTTAGTATTGAAGACCAAACCGATATCATTGTGTTCCTTGTTGAAGAACACGTAGTGGAAAAACTCATGCAAGCCTTAAAATTGGCGGGTAAGTTCGATAAACCTGGCACTGGCATTGCTCTGGTTTTACCCATAGAACATGTCGCAGGCCTGGAAAGTCAAATGAAAAAATTTAAGGATCAGGCTCGTGACGAGTATTTTTAAGGAGCTTGCATTCAATTATAACGTTAAAAAAGAAACAGATGAATCAAAAAAGAAGTTTTCAGAGCGCCAGGGATGTCATGGCAGAAAATGTAGTTTATATTGACGGTATGGCCACTGCCAAAGAAGCTGTTGACATCATGCGAAGCAAAAAAGTCGAAGCTTTAATAGTCAAAAAACGCCACCCACAAGATGCCTGCGGAATTGTAGTGGTACATGATTTCATCAACGGTGTGATTATTCCGGATAAAACTTCAGAGGAGGTTAATGTTTTTGAGATTATGACCAAGCCAGTGATCAGTGTACCGGCCAATATGGATGTACGCTATGTAGCCAGATTACTGATGCGAGCTGACCTTCGACTGGCACCTGTGGAAGAAAATAATGAATATATTGGGATGGTTTCGCTTTCGACGTTGATATTGGATAACATGCTATTCTAATATATGAATTACCCTGTCGTGTGCAACCGGTTATCAATCGAAAGGATATTTTTCGATCCAGGGAGCTCATACCATCAGCCGCATGTTGCTGGCGGAATGAATAAGGATTTAGGATGAATGATCCCAAATTATGCATTGGGATTGAAATGAACCCTTCAATCCGGGCATAGATATCAGCACCGGTTAGTGTGCGGAAACAATTTGATATTTTTTGTTTGACTTTTGCCGGTCTGATATCCCTTTCAGCAAGGTTATTTGTAAAAGGCACCTGTTTATTGAAGGCCAATGCAAGGACTGCATCTTGGTGCTTATTTGTATTTTGGGATTTGTTATTTGGAATTTACTTATTCATCTTCCTCATTCCGTCTTCTCCCAGCTCGCCCCATCCTTTGTATCCCTGATCAGGATATTCAGCTTCGCCAGCCCATCCCTGATCTTGTCAGAGGTGGCAAAGTCTTTATTTGAACGGGCCTGCTGGCGGAGTTCAAGAATAGTGCTCATCAATCCATCAACAAGCTGGTTATCGAAGGTGTCTTTTTCTTCTTTCTTTAATCCCAGTACTTCAAAAGCAAAAACCCTGAAGGTCTTTTTCAGGATCTCCAGTTGATGTTCCGTGATTTTTTCTTTTCCATCAGATACGGCGTTGATGATCCTGACACCATCAAACAGGTGAGCGATCAGGATGGGGCTGTTAAAATCATCATTCATGGCCTTGGCACAGTTCTGAGCCAACTTATGAACATCAACGCTTGAGTCATCTGAGATCGGTAATTTTTGCATGGTGTCAATAGCCTGCATCAATCTTTTCAAACCTTTTTCTGCAGCTTTCATGGCCTCATTTGAAAAATCAAGGGTGCTACGATAATGGGCCTGCAGGATAAAAAACCTGATGGTCATCGGGCTGTATGCCTGTTCAAGTAATTTATTATCCCCGCTGAAGACTTCAAACAGTGGTATTGCATTGCCGAGCGACTTACCCATTTTCTGACCATCGAGGGTTACCATGTTATTGTGCATCCAGTATTTAACTGATGGCTGGCCGTTTGCAATCTGAGACTGTGCTATCTCGGCTTCATGATGCGGGAATAACAAATCCATACCGCCCCCATGAATATCAAAATATTCACCCAGATATTTCGTACCCATGGCTGAACATTCTGTATGCCAGCCGGGAAAACCATCACTCCATGGTGAAGGCCATCTCATGATGTGTTCAGGTTGTGCTTTCTTCCAAAGTGCAAAATCAACAGGGCTTTTCTTTTCATCCTGTCCCTCCAGGTCACGGGTATTGGAAATAAGATCTTCCAGTTTCCTGCCGGAAAGAATGCCATAAGGATGATCCTGGTTATACTTTTCCACATCAAAATACAAAGAGCCTTCAGTCTCATAGGCATAACCTTTTTCCTGAACTTTCTTTATCAGTTCAATCTGTTCTATGATATGCCCTGACGCCTGAGGTTCAATACTGGGCCTTAAAACATTTAACCGATCCATATTATCGTGGTAACGATTGGTAAAATGTTGAACAACTTCCATGGGTTCCAATTGTTCAAGGCGGGCTTTTTTTGCAATCTTATCTTCCCCTTCATCGGCATCGTTTTCCAGGTGGCCAACATCAGTAATATTCCGTATATACCTGACTTTATATCCCAGGGCAATAAGATACCGGTAAACCAGGTCGAAGGTAACAGCCGGACGGGCATGCCCCAGGTGGGCATCGCCATAAACCGTAGGACCACAGACATACATTCCAACAAACGGTGGATTTATCGGCTCAAAAAGTTCCTTTTTCTTTGTTAACGAATTGGTTATGTAGAGTTTATTTTCCATGACGCAAAAATACTAAATGATTTGTTCAATTGTTGCTATGATTTATTCAACAATTCTATAATTCGCAACCTCAATAATTCTTTCTGCAGAATAGAAAAGCCCGGTAAGAATTTTACCAGGCTTTTAATATTAAAGATTGTTAATGGTTACTTTAACACACCCAGCTCTTTACCAACCTTGGTAAATGCTGCGATACATTTGTCGAGGTGCTCTTTTTCGTGTCCGGCTGAAAGCTGTACCCTGATTCGGGCTTTTCCCTTGGGAACAACAGGATAGTAGAATCCGATCACATAAATACCTTCATCGAGCAGTTTAGCTGCCATATCCTGCGATAGTTTTGCATCGTACAGCATCACTGCACAGATGGCTGACTGGGTTTTAAGAATATCAAATCCTGCCTCTTTCATTTTGCCAATGAAATATTCACTGTTCCAGTGCAGTTTATCCTGAAGTTCGGTGGTCTGGGCCATCATATCGAACATTTCGATACCGGCACCAACGGCAGCAGGGATCAGTGAGTTTGAGAAAAGATAAGGCCTCGAACGCTGACGCAGCATTTCAATGATCTCTTTCCTTCCGGTTGTGAAACCACCAATACCGCCACCAAAAGCTTTTCCCAGAGTACCGGTGATGATGTCAACTTCACCCCTGATGTTAAACAGTTCGGTAACACCACGGCCTGTTTTACCAACTACTCCGGCTGAATGGCACTCATCAATCATAATGAGGGCATCATATTTCTTGGCCAGTTCATTGATCTTATTCATCGGGGCTACGTTTCCATCCATAGAGAAAACACCATCGGTAACGATGATCTTGAATCTGGCAGTTTCAGAAGCTTCTTTAAGTTTGGCTTCCAGATCTTCCATATTGGCATTTTCATACCTGAAGCGCTGGGCTTTACAAAGCCTAACACCATCAATAATAGAGGCATGGTTTAATGAATCTGAAATGATCGCATCATCAGCAGTCAGCAACGGTTCAAACACACCTCCGTTGGCATCAAAACAGGCGGCATACAGAATAGTGTCTTCGGTGCCAAAAAATTCTGCAATTTTCTGCTCAAGCACTTTGTGAATATCCTGGGTTCCGCAAATGAACCTAACCGATGACATTCCGAATCCATGAGAATCGAGCGTTTCCTTGGCTGCCTTTACCAGCCTTGGGTGATTTGAAAGGCCAAGGTAATTGTTAGCACAAAAGTTTAAAACATCAGCGCCTGATGTAAGCTCAATGTCAGCGCCCTGTGGGGAAGAGATAAATCTTTCTTCCTTGAATAAACCAGCTTCTTTAATATCGGCAAGTTCTTTCTGTAAGTGATCTTTTATTTTTCCGTACATTTTTTATCGTTTTACTTTCTGTTATTCATATGATTTCTTTGGCGATTTTTAAAAATGATTACTTTTGTCCGTCGCATTGTTAATTGGCTAACAAAAGTAAAAAAAATAAAAAGATGAAAAACATTTTAATAATTGGAACAGCAGGTCAGATTGGTTCCGAGCTTACCATGAGACTGCGTGAGATTTACGGAAGCAGCAATGTCGTTGCCGGTTTTCGCAAAACCATGCCCAGCGATGAGGTCATGAATTCAGGCCCCAATGAAAAGGTTGATGCAACAGAGCCTGAAAAGATGGTTGAAGTTGTAAAGAAATACAACATTGATACCATTTACAACCTGGCTGCCCTACTGTCAGCAGTTGCCGAAGAAAAGCCACAGGCCGCATGGAATGTAGGTGTTAATGGTGTTTATAATGTGCTTGAAGTTGCACGTGAGCATCACTGTGCAGTTTTCTTCCCGAGCTCAATCGGGGCTTTTGGCTCATCAACACCCCTGGATAATACACCACAGGATACCATCCAGAGGCCGGGTACCATGTATGGTGTAACCAAAGTTGCCGGTGAATTGCTGAGTGATTATTATTTCAAACGCTTCAATGTAGATACACGTGGTTTGCGTTATCCCGGGATTATTTCAAATGTGACACTGCCGGGCGGTGGAACTACCGACTATGCTGTCGAGATTTATTATGCAGCAATCAAGGATAAAAAATTCACCTGCCCCTTACCTGCAGGAACCTTCCTGGATATGATGTATATGCCTGATGCGCTGGATGCCGCCATTGACCTGATGGAAGCCGATCCTTCAAAACTGATCCACAGAAATGCATTTAATGTAACAGCCATGAGCTTTGATCCTGAAATTATTTGCAAAGTGATCAAAGAACGTATTCCCGATTTTGAAATGAATTATGATGTTGACCCGATGAAAAAAAGTATCGCCGATTCGTGGCCCAACAAAATGGACGATTCAGCTGCACGTGCCGAGTGGGGCTGGAATCCGAAATATAACCTGGAAGGGATGACCGATGATATGCTGAAGGTGATCGGGGAGAAACACGCCAAAGGATTGATATAGATTGTCGATTGGGCGATTGTCGAAGTTCGATTTTTGATGGACAGTTTATGGGAAGGGATGACATCCGCGACGGAGGAGAGGATAGCATCCCTGATCTGGATAATAAGTGATTCAAGATGTAAAAAAAGCCGGGCAGGATTGTCCGGCTTTTTATATGAATATTTCCGCAGTATCTTTAAAATTAATAATCCTGAAGTTTTCTTTTTCAAGATTTAAATTTCCTGCGTAAACTAAAAATCCCCGGGAGGCTTTTTTAGAAATTCTTTGAAAATAACTAATGCCCTTAGTTAAATTCTCATTATACGTCATTGCCGATTTAATTTCAACAGGAATCAAATCATTATGCTTCTTATAAATTAAATCAACCTCATTTCCATTATTATCCCTAAAAAAATAAATGTTTGAATCTAAGCCTAAATTTAGCCTTGATTTTAATGCTTCCATCACTACCATATTTTCAAAGAGGCCTCCAATTAACGGATCCCGTGATACTTGCCAGGGGCTGTCAATTCCAAGCAAATATGACACCAGACCAATATCTGTAAAATATAGCTTTGGGGATTTTATCAGTCGTTTACCGAAATTTTCATAGTAAGGATAAAGCCTGAAAATCAGGAACGAGGCTTCAAGAATAGAAATCCACTCTGATAAGGTGGTTGATGAAACCCCAAGATCGTTTGACATAGAATGAAGATTAAGTACCTGCCCGACACGTCCGGCCAACATACGCATAAATCTGTCAAAATTTGAAAGGTTTCTAACATGCGATAGTTGTTTTAAATCTCTTTCAATATAAGTCTGGAAGTAATTTCTGTTTGCCTTAAAAGGATCCAGGCCTTTGTCATATATCCTTGGAAGAAAGCCTGTTTGAATAACACTGTCTCGTTCAATACTGAAATCAGCATCAATCAGTTCTCTTATCGATAAAGGCAAAAGATTTAGCAATGCAGTTCTACCTGCCAAGGATTGTGTAATCGCTGCACTCATTGATAATTGTTGACTTCCGGTAAGTAAGAATAAGCCACTTTCATTCTTTTCATCAACAATTGTTTGTATATAAGAAAGTAATGATGGAACCCGTTGTATCTCATCAATAATCAAAGGCATTTTGTATTGTTTGAAAAACGAGTTAGGATCATCTTCTGCTAATTGCCTGATTTCCGGATTTTCAAGATTACAATAGGAATATTCAGGATAAGTCATCTTTGCCAGGGTTGTTTTACCAGACTGCCTTGGGCCTGTTATGGTAACAACAGGATATTGATGCATTAAACTGATGAGTTCTTCTTGTATTGTTCGTTTAATTAGCATACAACAAAACTATAGAAAAGTCATACAAATTTCAAGGTTTACTTGAATTATGTATAAGAATATACTGGAAGGGATGACAGATGATATGCTGAAAACTATTTGGGAGAAGGATGTGAAGGGACTCATCTATATTTTCGAATGTCAATTTTCGGTTTTCGATTGAATTGCCAATAATGAATAACCAATTTCCAATTTGTTGGACATTGAGCGTTGGATATTTGATATTGGATACTTTTCTCATAAAAAAAGCCGGATAATTTACCCAGCTTTTTTGTTTATGGATTGTGAATTATAATATGGTACTGTACCCCTCTGCCAGGCGTGGAAGTAACTGACAATTCTCCATTCAGGAAATTAACCCTCGATTGTATGCTCTGCAATCCCAGAGCCTTTGATTTAAGTTTTTCATGTGCATCAAATCCTTTCCCATCATCGGTATATTTTATATTAAGTTGATCTTGAAGGATGACCATTTCAAGGCTAATATTTTTCGCATCGGCATGTTTAAGGGTATTATTAACCATTTCCTGTATGATCCTGTATATCATGATCTCTTTGTTTTCAGGCAACCGGACCTGATCTCCTGAAATATCAACATATGTTTTAATTCCTTCTGTTTCACCAACATTTTCGAGCAGTTCTTCGGCTGCTTCATAAACGCCTAATTTTGTCAGCAGGCCGGGCATCATGTTATGGGATATCTTTCTGACGTCACCGCTGGCCTGTTCGAGCAACCTGGTAGCATTTTCGACGATGTCGATGTTTTCCGGAGTTTTATGCCTTAAGGATGTAAATTGCATTTTCGTTGCTGACAGCAATACTCCAAGTCCATCATGCAATTCCTGGGCAACACGTTTACGTTCTTCTTCCTGCCCTTCAATGAGATATTTCGCACCGAGCACCTTCTGCTCGTCTTCAAGCTGGCTGATTTTCAAATCAGCAATAATCCTTGCTTTTCTTGCCCTGTAGCGTAATAAAAAAGCACCAAAAAGAATTGCAGTGATAATTCCCAGACCAATAAAAATTGAACTGTTACGTGCTTTGGTGGCTCGCTCATAATCGAGTTGAAATTCAACCATTTCTTTATCCAGTCTTAGGTTTTCAGCTGTCAATTTCTCATTTTCATAGCGGGATTCAAGATCAGCAATGCGTGTTGCTTTTTCTATGCTTTTAAGACTATCATCTAATTGATAATACCAACCAAGATATTCTATTGCTTTCCGGTAATTCCCGACGCTATCATAAAACGCTGATATGCTTTTTAACAGATCCAGACGCAATGAAGGGAGATCTTTTTCATATGTCATTCTCAAACATGAATCGATTAAAACTGAAGCCTTGACTGTATTTCCCAGTTTGATAAAAATATCTATCTGGTTCTTCATGACTGTATTTATACCTTCAACATGATTTTGTTTTATGTAATATTCAAGGGCCTTTTCATAATTCTCAAGAGCCAGGGATAATTTGTCCTGCTTTTCATATACCTCTCCAACATTATTGAAGAGATGTGCCATTCCTGATGTAAATCCGTGTTCCAGGTTTATTACTTTTGCCTGATCATAATATTCAAGGGCTTCATCAAGTTTATCCTTTTTATTTGCGATATTTCCAAGAATATTATATGTTGATGCAAGTTGTTTCTTTGTATCATGGTACTTTTTATTTATCTCTAAAGCTTTTTTCAAATACTTATTTGCATTTTCAAAATCATTCAGCTCACCATAAACACTCCCAAGATTATTATAGATGATCCCAAGATCTTTTTCCATCCTAAACTCTTCACAAAACTTCATTGCCTTTATATAGTAATCCGCGGCAGATACAAAATCGGCGCGATCTTTATAAATATTGCCGATGCTGTTGTAATTCACAAATATTCCCCTTGAGTAATTCAACTTATGATATAACTCAATGCTACCTAAATAGCATTTAACTGCTGAATCAGTATTACCAGTTCTACTGATGAGATTACCATAATGGTTATAAGCTCGGGCCAACTGATTATTGTTATTTAATGAATCACAAACATCAAGAAGCTTGAGCGCCTGTTCAGTCGCTATTTTGATAATTCCCTTCTTTTTATTGATAAGGCTCACAAAGTACATGGCATCCATTAAACTGGTATCATTTTCGAGCTTTAAGGAAAGTGAAAGGACCCGCTCATAATATAATAAAGAACTGTCGAGTTTAGATAGAGCAAGATATTTAGTAGCTATGGTTAGCAGGTTTTCAAGCTTCTCCGTATTGTCTTCCTGAACTGATACTATATGAACCAGGCTGTCAATACCATCTGATTCTATTAATGTTTGTTTTCCAGTAAAAGAAAATATCATGAGTATGCAGATAATTTGTATCCCTATGACATAATTGATTCTCATCAGTATTATTTTTATTTCAATGACATTTTCCTATCACCCCAATGTAAGCATCCTGCTTTTAAACAGCTCCTGATTCCTTGCAATCCCAGGCATCTGGTTTCCAAAACCGGTATAAACCGGCAGTAAATGTGTAATTGCTAATTATAAATCAATTTCTCCGTTTTCATCAATTGTTGTTGTCACTTCACCGCCTGGAGATCCTTCAAAAGAATGTACTTTTGCTGTTACGGTATATTTTGTAACCTTTAGGTGTTCAAAATGGACCATTACGACACCACGAACTTGATCTAATATTACTGGTGGTGGGGGACTCGAACTCCAATTATCCTTGATTATCTTAACATCAGCCTTAAATAGTTTTGTACGCTCTTCATCAGAACCTTGGATAAGCGAAGGTATATAATGAACCCTGTAGTGATTATTCCCAAGATCTTCGATATTATCTTCATCCGGTATCAAGATAACTCTATCCGGTAATGATACATTGATAAAAGATCTTAATGTTACTTTGTTTGTTTGCTGGTTATAAGCAAACTTTAAATACTGAAATGGTACTCCTAAGAAACTCATGGCATAAAGGTTTTGGTTATTAACTAATTTATTTTGACGACCTTATAAAAATATAACATTTCTGATGTAAAAGCAAGTTTAATATAATCAACACAACAATATTACATCAATACGATATTCAATCCATGGCAGAAAACCACTAAAAAATACAGTGGGCAATATCTGCCACCTTTCAGAACGCAGCAGCATTTACTTTTGAAATGTGATGATTAGGAAAAATTTAAATTAAATGCTCTTTTGATATCATTAAAATAAAACAGGTTCATTAACACTAAAAACAGGAGGTTATCATGAAAACACTGGTTAATACATTGGAAGCGATTCTGTTCGTTGGTTATCCGGTTTATGTAATAATCGTTATGTTAATATCGATTTTCTAAATGGATAGAATAAAGATCAGGATCGTCAACAAAGAGCGAAAAAACACCATGGTATAAGTAATGGTGTTTTTTTTATGAAGAAAGCAGAGGTTGAAGTTAATCACTATAAATGTGCAAAAAGAATTGCCTGGTTATAATTTCAAATAAACATCCCTGAAAACCACCAAAAAAAATCATCAGAAGATTCTGCCACCTTTCAAACCCCCACCCGGTATAAATTTGCTGGTAAATGATAAAGAAATGAAAACGGAAAATTATCCATACAAACAAACAAAACAAATTACTAATCAAACAAAACAGGAGGTTATTATGAAAACTTTAAAATTGTTAGTTATTACAGCACTGGTTTCTGCCGCATTAATGAGTTATGCCAAAGAATCACCAAAACTCAGTACTCATAAGGAGTACACCAAGATTACCCTTGAACAGGCGATTAAAGATCCTTTTATGGCAGCTGCCATGTTAAGCCAGATCGATCGCAGGTTTCTTGAATTTCAGCATCAGGGACTGTACAAGGTGCCTTTTAATTATGAAGGTAATTATTACCTGATCTACGGTACCTGGGTACAGTGGAAAAGGTTTTTTATCAAACATGCAATTCCGGGAAAAATAGGGAATAAGAATCTTACTAACTAAACCGCTTATACCACTTCAGTGGTGCCAGCATAAAAGCCCTTCCGTCAACTGACGAGATGGGCTTTTTTTTGTATAATCAATAATCCCAACTAATGCATTGGTTCATTTCAATCCCAATGCATAATTTGGGATAATCTGTTCTGACAATGGAACGTGCTTAATCGATGAAATCATTTTCTACCGCCCAACGCACCAGCCCGGCAGTATTTTTCACCCCGGCTTTTTGCATGAGGTTGGCCCTGTGGCTTTCGATAGTATGGAAACTCAGAAACAATTTATTAGCTATTTCCTGGGTTGAAAACTCCTTGCAAATCAGGTTCAGGATCTCAATTTCCCGGGCTGTTAATTTTGGGAACAACGACTTTGTATCCTCCATTTTTAATTCCTGTTCCACCAATCTCAGGTTCAGACGATCGCAAAAATATTTCTCACCTGAACGAACCTGTCTGATAGCCTTCTCCAGGGTGTCCTTATCCGAGTCTTTCAAAAGATATCCAAAGGCACCATTTTTTACCATCCTCTTAACAAATCTTTTTTCATCATATTGCGAAAGGGCAATTATTTTTATATCAGGAAATTTTTTGATGACCATTTTTGTGCATTCCAAACCATCCAGTTTTGGCATATTGATATCCATCAGAATAACATCAACTTCAATACCAGATTCAAGTATTTCGATAACCTGATATCCGTTTAGAGCCTCTGCAACGATTGCGAAATCTGCGATATCCCGCAGGGTAACTTTAATGCCATCAATCAGAAGCTGGTGGTCATCGGCAATAAGAATATTGATCATCGGTTTGTTTAAATAACTAAAATACAATAATTATCAATGCACTGATTCATCTGGTCATAAAATGTAATCCAATTTATTGTATGATTGTGCCCCTGAATAAAATGATGAAGAACTGGTTTACTGCTTTTATAGCTTTATTTATTTCTGATACTGCCGTATAACAAACATACGATCCGCTGATTGACGAAATTATCCAGCAGGTCAACAGTGACTCGGTTGTCCGATATGTGAGGGAGCTTTCCGGAGAAGACTCAGTTTTTGTTGGCAGCGATAAAGTTTTAATAAACAACCGGTTTTCAAACAATGGTTCAGATTTGGCTGCTGAGTACCTTCTCCAGATTTAGAATATGGGAAATCATTGTAGTCATATTTATCTCTGTGTTCACTGTGCAAAACCTCAGTGCTCCCTGGGGTTTCTTTTTTACCACAGGGGTTCCCAAGGAAAATTCACATAGGGCACTGAGAAAAACTATGTTTAAATGACTATTGGATGTGCATCCTTCCCTTTGAGATGTGAAAATGCCACAAAAGCACTAAAACTCCAAATCCCACTAAATTTATTACACATTATTTCACCACCATCTTTTTCGTTACCTGTTCATCCCCTGCAATTACAGTATAGAAATATAACCCGCTTTCAAAATCAGAGCCATACAGTTTAATGTCATGAGAACCTGCTTTAGCTAAACCTATATCCTTTGAATAGACCACCTGCCCTGTCAGATTGGTTATCTCAAGACTCAGGTTTGTTTTTGCTTCCAGTTCAATGGTTATGGTTGTTTTTGAATCGAAGGGATTGGGGTGGTTTTGTTTAACATTCGAGATTTTTCCGGAATTCTTTTCGGTATTACACCAGTAGTTAACTATATCAATATGAAAACCATCGATATACCAGAATTGAACCGGGTCATAAGGATCGTAAGGATTACATTCCTCATAAACAAACGGAATGGTAAATCTCATATCCGCATCATTACCTAAATATTCGGTAAAAACATAGTGTGACTGACTACCAAAATAGGCAGTCCACATTGCCTGGGTAAAAGCAGTTATATTATATACCTCAGTATATGTTTCGTCAACATGATCATATGCGACACAATAAATATCAGGGGAAGTATTTTCTTCAACACCTTCCAGATCGGTATCTATCCATGAGATAAACTGAAATTTTCCTTCAATGTCTGAAGATATCTGCGGCCTGTTATACTGTGTCATCCCACCCAGATCACCATCAAATGTTCGATTATAATATAAATGATGGCCTTCCCATTCCTGGTTTTGTAAATTATAAATCAGGTGAAACGTTCCCATACATTCATATTCATGGCACCAGCTACAATCCCTATTTGAAAGTGTAATCATACCGGTTATATGTGCGTTGCCGAATTTATCAACCACCATATCACAATGATATCCCATGCCATAATAAAGACTGTCGCGATCAGGCATTGGCGGTATAATAAAAAACTCATCCGGGACAAAGTATTTAACTTCATACAGCCCTTCCGGCCCTCCCAGCTGGCAATGTATGGGTTCTTCCGACCAGGTATCCCCACCATCCTCAGTAATATAAAGTATTGGATGAAAGCATGTATAGGGAATCCTGTCACTTTCAGAATCACTTAATATACAAATATATCCTGTCTGCCCATCAGGGCTGAAAGCGACTTTGATATCAATAATGCTGTCCTCTTCCGAAAGGGCTGGAAATAACCATTCTTCGTATTCATAATCACCACTATCAGTATTGAAAGTACCTTTATTAATGATCAGGTAGCCTAAATAATACCTATCATCCATTATCGAATAATTCATATCAACCACCCAGGAAAAACCATCCTGGGTAATGGTAAATGTATTGGGAATATATCTCCAAATATTGTCTCCAGATGTTTTTTCGTTGTGCTGGGTGTAATTCGTAGGATTCGTTTCTGTTAATCTATTAACTCCGTAACCATATCCTCCCCATACCTCATTCGATTGATCCAGGGTTGGCACAAAATAGGTATAATATGCACTATCAGGATTCGTATTTCCGTGCGGATTGTATATTCCCCCCTGCGGATATCTGGCAGGTATTAAATAATAGGGTGGAATAATAAGAGCCTCATACACCTGTAAGTTATTTATCCATGTTCCATTCAGTCCTCTTTCAATTGAAACATCATAAGCAATCCTGTCCACACCCGTCGTGCCATAATCATGAAGCATCCTATGCGTAAAAACCACCGCATCAATCCTTGGATCAGCCCATAAATATGTTCTTGGATTTCCCCGGAAACCATAGGCATTGCCTGCCTGGCCGATGGGAATGAAAGATAGTTCCCTGTCATCTTTAAAGTAAGCTATGGCTTCCTGGGAAAAGCAGCAGATCGAAATACAATATATCAAAATGATTAATAGAAGTACCCGTTTCATGACAGGAGAATTAGTAAAACAACAATTGCTTTGCTATCCCCAAATATACTATATTAAATATTGAAATCAAAAGGATGTTTTAACAGAATCAAAAGCATGGACGCGTTCCCTTCCTCCGTCAGGGAATTTGTCCCTTTGTTTGGATATTTAACAATCGGACAATTGATCAATCAAACATAACCATGAAACAATGAAACCATGAATCCTCAAATCGCTTCGTTCGCTTAAGTCCTTAAAGTCGCTTAAGTCTTCTTTATGGTATCCTTGCGGTGAAAAGATTAAACGAATTTCTCCCCTTTATTTACCCTCACATCATTAACAATCTGCCTTATCTTTTGTTCATCCTGCATTTTACAAACCAGCAGCACTCCATCATCTTCAACAACGATATAATCTTCCAGTCCCTGTAAAACCACTAGTTTATCTTCGGGAACATTGATGATGCAATTAGAGGAATCATAGGTTAAAACATTCCTCCCAATGATGGCATTGCCGTTATCATCTTTGTTTCTTATGGCATATAATGACCCCCAGGTGCCCAGGTCCGACCAGCCGAAATCTGATGCCAGCACATATACATTGTCCGCTTTTTCCATAATACCGTAATCGATGGAGATCTTTTTACAAATGGAATAGGTCCCATGAATAAATTGAACTTCCTGATCGGAATTATACTTTCCAATGCCTTCTTTAAAGATATCATTCACTTCAGGTAAATAGCTCTGAAAAGCATTCAATATACTTTTAAGTGACCAGATAAAAATTCCGGAGTTCCACAAAAAATCACCACTATCGAGAAATGATTGAGCCATTTCAAGGTTGGGTTTCTCGGTAAAGGTTTTTACCTTCTTGATCCTGGCATCTTCCTTATAGGTAATTTCATCATTGAATTGTATATATCCATAACCGGTATCGGGCCTGCTGGGTTCAATTCCAAGGGTGAGTAACCAGTCATTCTTTTCCGTTGTGTTCAGTGCAGCGTTTATGACATCAGAAAAGATATCTTCCTTCAGGATAATATGGTCTGAAGGGGCGACAACCATCACTGCATCCTGATTCTCTGATTGTATCTTATAAGCCGCATAGGCAATGCAGGGGGCTGTGTTTCTTCTGGAGGGCTCGCAAAGCACCTGGTTGTCCTTTATCCCGGGCAACTGATCCATAACCAGATCCTTATATATTTCATTGGTCACAATAAGGATATTCTCTTCAGGACAAACTTTTGTGAAACGTTCATAAGTTTGCTGAATGAGGGTTTTTCCAGTTCCCAGGATATCAATAAACTGCTTTGGATGGGATGTTCGGCTCATAGGCCAGAACCTAGCCCCTATCCCTCCTGCCATAATTACACAATATCGGTTTTTCATAATCTGGTTGAGTTTGTTCTCCTGCAAGCAAAGATATGAAAACAGGTTTAATTCGACTCATTGGTCAATCCTTACCACTTCTGCAAGTGGATTTATAAGATAGGCCCTGTTATTTTCAAGGCAGATACAACGGTACCTCTTTCTTAGTTTGTTCATTTTCCTGAAACTTCTTCCTCCGGGTAATTTGAATACCGCACCTTCCGGAAGGTTCTCAAGAACAGGTGTGTTATTGTTGTCAAATGTTTTCAGGATTCTGGTAAGCTCCAGGTCTGAAACACTTGATGCCTTGGAATTCCCCAGGTAGTTTTCCAATGGTTTTTTCATCTCGTCTGGAAAGATGCCACCTTTTAAAAATGGTTGCATTAATTCGTAAAAATGCTGTTTCCATTCCCTGCCATGCGGCTTCACTTTATTCTTGTGTTTTTCCCATACAATTAAATGTGCGATCTCATGAACAAGGGTTATCAGGAATGCATATTGATTCAGATTATGATTAACAGATATCCTGTGACCATGATTCTTAACCGGAGGCCGGTAATCACCAAGTTTGGTGGTGCGGTGCCTGGTAATTTTAAGATGTATCCTATAGCTGATAATCCACTCAATGATAATATCTTCTGAGTCACCTGGAAGGTAATTGGCAAGAATATCTTTATATTTTTTCACGATAAACCAGGAAAGTATTATTACTGTTTATATCCTGCTTTTGATAACTCCATCTTGGGCAGTCACACTTTTTTCTGTTTACTTTGCGTTTATAAGTATGCCTGCCTCCTGAACAGGCAGATAATAATACGGTTATCACGAACACAATTATAAAACTTAAACGAAACATATAATTTTCAGATTTTTGATACTACTTATCAACGCCGGATTTCATATCAAATTGCAAAGTTGGCGGCCAAAGTTAATCAAATTCAAATTGAATGTGGTTTAATAAATATTACGTAAATTAGCAATGGAATAAGGCATCCCTATGTTTAAAAATATTGGCAGATACGTTTTATTAATGTTTGTGGCTTTCAAGAGGCCCGATAAAGACCGGGTGTTCTGGAATCATCTCTTCAGGGAGTTTAAAAGCCTGGGGGTTGATTCAATAGGAATTGTTGCCATCATATCCATATTTATGGGGGCTGTATTAACCATACAAACTGCCTACAATATTGATAGCCCTTTTATCCCCATGACCATGGTTGGGTTTACTGTAAAACAATCCATTATTCTTGAGTTTTCACCTACTATCATGTGTCTTATTCTTGCTGGTAAGGTGGGTTCCCGGATCGCCTCTGAGATTGGTACCATGCGAGTCACCGAGCAAATTGATGCCCTGAGGATCATGGGTGTGAACCCGGCCAATTTCCTTATTCTTCCTAAGATCACAGCTTCTATGATTATCTTTCCCGCACTGGTAGTTCTGAGTATGGGTATCGGGCTTTTTGGTGGCTGGATCGTATCCCTGCTCACTGGCCTTGTTACTCCACAGGATTATATCGCTGGATTACAATACTGGTTCGAGGGTTTTATTATTTTCTATGCCCTGATTAAAACTGTTGTGTTTGCATTTATTATTACCTCGGTATCAGGATTCATGGGTTATTTTGTTGATGGTGGTAGTATTGAGGTTGGCAATGCAAGTACAAAGGCAGTGGTTTACAGTAGCATACTGATAATTTTATTCAACCTGATCCTTACCCAAATGTTACTTTCATGATAGAGGCAATAAATATTTCAAAAGCATTTGGCGATCACAACGTCCTGAAAGATGTTTCCATTCAGTTTGAAGAAGGTAAAACCAACCTGATCATCGGACAAAGCGGCTCCGGTAAAACTGTACTCATGAAGTGCCTTGTTGGTTTGTTTCCTGTTGATGAAGGCAGGGTTGAGTATGACGGAAGGAATATCTCCAGCATGAGCTTTAAACAAAAAAAAGAGATCAGAAAAGAATTGGGCATGCTTTTCCAGGGGTCGGCTTTGTTCGATTCCATGACCGTTGAGCAAAATGTGATGTTCCCGCTTGATATGTTCACCAGTAAGACCTTTGAAGAAAAACTCGATCGTGTAAATTTCTGCCTCACACGTGTTGATCTTGAAAATGTCAATCTTATGTATCCTGCCGAACTCAGTGGAGGCATGAAAAAAAGAGTTGGGATAGCACGGGCTATATCCCTCAGTCCGGAATATTTGTTTTGCGATGAACCAAATTCAGGCCTTGACCCAAGAACAGCTAATGTTATCGATGACCTGATTCACGAGCTTACCCAGGAATTCCAGATGACCACCATTGTGAATACCCATGATATGAACTCTGTGCTTAATATTGGTGATCAAGTTGCTTTTTTATATAAAGGCGAATTATGGTGGGAGGGTTCAAGGGATGAAATTCTGCATACCAATAATAATGAATTAAATGATTTTGTATTTTCGACCGAACTTACTAAACGACTGAAAACGTAATGAATTTTCTGGATATTATTTTATTGATTCCCCTTGCCTGGGGCGCTTATCATGGGTATAGGAAAGGCTTTGTGATTGAATTAACTTCCCTGGCAGCCCTGGTACTTGGTATTTTTGCAGCCATTAATTTTTCATATTATATCGCCGACCTGCTAACCGATAATGTAAATCTTGCTGACAAATACATCAATATCATCGCCTTCATACTCACTTTTATCATAGTGGTTTTTGCGCTTTTCCTCATTGGAAAACTTATTGAAAAGTTTGTCAATATCCTGATGCTTGGTTTTATTAACCGCCTGGCCGGTCTGTTTTTTGGAATTATTAAATGGGCATTTGTATTAAGTGTCCTGATCTATATCATTCACATCTTTGACGACAACCAGAATGTTCTAACGCCCAAACTCCGGAATGGTTCAGCACTTTATGAACCCATTGAGTCTTTCGCACCATATATCATCCCCAAACTCAACATTGAAAAACTTGATGAATTTACCAGGCCTTTACAGGAAGACCTGGATAATGTATAGCTGAATCCCCGATGATTATTTCCAGAAATATCAGGTTGGTAGGGAATATGCTGGTTTTGACAATATCAATATTGATATTATTAGGTTGTCCTGACAGACAAACCAAAAATGATCTGCCAAATATCATTATAATTTTTACTGATGACCAGGGCTATGGCGATCTGGGTTGTTATGGTGCAGAGGATTTTGAAACACCTCATATTGACAGGCTGGCCAGGGAAGGTATCAAATTCACCGATTTCTATGCCGCCCAGGCTGTTTGTTCGGCTTCACGTGCCGGCCTGTTAACGGGTTGTTATCCAAACAGAATAGGCATTTCGGGGGCGTTGATGCCCTGGGCAAAGAAAGGCCTGAACCCCGAAGAAATTACCATCGCCGAACTGTTAAAAGAAAAAGGATATACAACCGGCATATTCGGGAAATGGCACCTGGGTAATCAACCACCTTTATTCCCACTTCAGCATGGCTTTGATGAATACTTCGGACTGCCTTATTCTAACGACATGTGGCCTGTTGATTTTGATGGTACGCCGGCTACAAAAGAATCAAAAAAACCATGGAAAGTTAATTATCCCTTATTATCTTACATAGATGGCAATGACAAAACAGGGGAAATAATTAACCTGGAAGATCAATCAGGGATAACGACCAGACTAACAGAAAAGGCAATTGCGTTTATTGAGAAAAATAAGCATAATCCTTTCTTTCTCTATTTCCCCCACTCAATGCCTCATGTCCCGCTGGGTGTATCTGAAAATTTCAGGGGAAAAAGCAAACAGGGAATGTATGGTGATGTGATCATGGAAATCGACTGGTCGGTCGGACAAATCATAAAAAAACTTGATGCGTTAGATCTTGAGGATAACACCCTGATCATATTTACAAGCGATAACGGGCCTTGGTTAAACTTTGGCAACCATGCCGGTTCAACAGGAGGTTTTCGTGAAGGGAAAGGAACTACCTGGGAAGGTGGCCATAGGGTACCCTGCGTGATGAAATGGCCGGGAGTGATCCCTGCATCTGTTACCATTGAGAACCTTGCTTCTGCCATCGATATATTTCCAACCATCGCTGAGATCATTAATTCAGATCTTCCGGAACATAAGATCGATGGTGTTAGTATTTTGCCTTTACTTAAAGGCGATATCGTTGCAGATCCCCGTAAGGATTTTTTGTTTTACTATGCAAATAATCAATTACGTGCTGTAAGAAAGAATAACTGGAAACTTGTTTTTCCCCATACCTATAATTCATATGTTGGGGTGGAGCCAGGTAATGATGGTTTTGAAGGCCCGTATGCCAGGGGTGAAGCAAGCCTTGAACTGTATAATCTCGAAACCGATCCTTTCGAAACAATGAATCTTTGTGACGAATATCCTGATATTGTAGCTGATCTGAAAGTGTTGGCCGACAATTCCAGAGATGACCTTGGCGATGCGCTCCGTGGAATGGCAGGAAAAAATGTAAGAGACCCCGGGTATCTTTTTGAGGTAGAAAAAACAATTGATCACAGGGCTGTCGGGGCTACTGTAAGCCTGGTCAATCTTTATGACAGGAAATATACCGGCGGAGGTGATAGCGCCCTTACCGATGGAATTATTGGTTTGCCGGCTATCGGCGACAGGGCATGGCAGGCATATCGCGAAGTTGATATGGTTGCAGAAATTGATCTTGGATCAAAAGATACAATCAGGGAAATCCAACTGGGGATACTGAAAGATGAGTTGGCATGGGTGTTTGCTCCTGATCAGGTTAAAATTGAAGTTTCGGATGATGGGAAATGCTGGACACAAGTGGCTGTTATTCCAAAAGAAAACTATATTTCACTTAACAAACATGGATCTATAAGAGCAGTGGGCAGCCTCCCTCCTCTTGTTATACAATTTATCCGGATTACTGCAACGAATATTGGTGTTTGTCCCGAAGGTCATCTTGCCGAAGGGGAACGGGCATGGTTATTCGTTGATGAAATTATTGTTAAATAAAATGATCGCTGCTTGTTGAAGTTTTATAAATTTACGCTCGCTCGAACCAAATCCATGATATATGATTAAAAAATTAGTAGTATATGTATTAATAGCGGTCATTGCCGTTTCATGTAATCCTGCATCTAAAAAAACCGCTGATGACAAGCCTGAGAATAATAAGCTTACCAGCGAAGAAATCAATAGTGGCTGGGACCTTCTATTCAATGGTAAAGATCTTGATAACTGGCAGGGATTTAAACAGGATAGTACTCCTGGAAACTGGATAATCGAAGATGATTGCCTGGTAACCCTCGGAAAAGGAGGTGATATAGGTGGGGATATTATCAGTAAAGATCAGTTCGAGGATTTTGAATTATCCCTGGAATGGGCAATAAGTGAGGGTGGTAACTCGGGTATCTTTTTTCATGTTCTTGAAGGGGATTATCCTACAGTTTATGCCACCGGCCCCGAATACCAGCTAATCGATGATGAAGGATACCCACATCCTCTTGAGGAATGGCAGAAAACTGCCGCTGATTATGCTATGTATAATCCGGACACTTTAAAGAAAAAGCTTAAACCGGCAGGTGAGTTTAATATTTCAAAAATAATTGTCAGGGATGGGGAGGTAGAATACTGGCTCAACGGAGAAAAAGTGCTTGCCTATGAATTATGGACGGATGACTGGAAAGACAGGGTACAAAACTGCAAATGGAAAGACTATCCCGGTTATGGCCTTGCAAACAATGGGTATATTGGTCTGCAGGATCATGGTGATACGATTAAGTTCAGGAATATCAAGATCAGGGATTTGACTGATAAAGGGAAAAATCTATTCAGCGGCAATGATCTTGAGGGATGGAAAATCCATGGAACGGAAAAATGGTATGTTGACAATGGGGAGCTTATTTGTGAAAGCGGACCTGAAAAGAAATACGGATACTTATCAACTATTAAGGAATATGATAATTTCATCCTGCGATTGAAATTCAAACAGGAATCCAATGGTAACAGTGGTGTGTTTTTCAGGTCGGTACTGGATGGTACGAATATCAAAGGCTGGCAGGTAGAGGTTGCCCCTGAAGGAAAAGACTCGGGAGGCATATACGAATCAGGGGGCAGGGGCTGGTTGCACCAGATCCCTGATGAGAGGGAAAACGTTCTAAAACCTGGCGAATGGAATGATTATGTTATTAAGGTTGATGGAGACAGGGTTATGATATGGCTTAATAATGAACTGATGACAGACCTTACAGATGAAAAGATCGGTGAGGGCAAAGGGGTGATTGCATTGCAGATCCATTCGGGAGAAGATGTGAAGGTGAGATGGAAAGATCTTTATGTTCGTGAGTTATAACCATAAATCCCAAATAACAAATTCCAAAAAACAAATAAGCACCAAAATACAAATTCAACTTAGTGAAGCGATCTCATGAACACTTTTTTATCAATTATATTTGTAAAAAAATGGCCAAAACTCACAACATCAGACAACGATTTCGAAATTTGGGATTTGGATTATTGAGTATTGGAATTTATTTGAATTTTAGGATTTGTTTTTGGGTGCTTTTTTGAATTAATTATTGAACTGGGGAAGATTATGAGTTTTACTAACTGGCAAAAAATCTGGTTGCTTATTTTACGTATGGCCATAGGCTGGCAGCTATTATACGAAGGCCTTGTTAAACTGGCCAATCCCGATTGGTCAAGTGCCCGGTACCTGTTAGATTCGCAAGGATTCCTGAAGGAGTTTTATTACTGGCTGGCTGGCAATCCTTCAATGCTTGAAATTATAGATCTTATGAATATCTGGGGGTTGATCATCCTCGGAGCCGCAATTTTTCTGGGATTGTTTACAAGAGTGGCTCTGATCGGAGGGATTGTGTTACTCAGCCTCTATTATTTTTCACATCCTCCATTTGTAGGAATTAAATATGCGTTTCCAACCGGAGGCAGCTACTTATTCGTTAACAATCAATTGATTGAAATACTGGTATTCGCGGTATTATATATGTTCCCGACACAATTCGAATATGGGATCGATAAGTTCATCTTTAGAGGAAGAAGACTGAAATAAAATATAAAAAGCAACTTAACATGGAAGAATCAGGAAAACAGGAAGGGAAAGGTTTTAACCGAAGGGATATCCTGAAAGGACTGGCAACGGTTCCGTTTCTTGGGGCATTGTTTTATGGATGGTACAGAAAGCATAAATATGATAATCTACTAAAGGAAAATATATTATCAGACTTAAACCTGTCGGCTTCGCCACCTCCATTAACAGCTTCATCCGGTGAGAAAATAAGATTGGGTGTCATCGGCTATGGAGGAAGAGGGTCACATCTAACAAGGGCAGCTGGATTTACGCATCCGGAAACGATAGATTCATGGAGGGAAGCAGCAATGAAGGAAAGCACCGATCATCGGTACAGGGATTATATGGAGCAGGAGAATATGAACCTGGAGGTTACAGCGATTTGCGATATATATGATAAAAGAGCTGAAAGGGCTATTGCTGCAGGGGCGAATATATACCGTGAAGGAAAAGGGGGAAAGATGGGAAAAGCCCCTGTAAGATATAAAACTTACAAAGAGTTACTTGCAGCTAAAAATGTTGATGCTGTGATCATCGCCACCCCGGATCACTGGCATGCGACTATTACCATAGCAGCGGCCAATGCCGGTAAACATGTTTATTGTGAAAAGCCCATGACATGGACCGTTCCGGAAACATACGCGGTAGTCAATGCTGTTAAGGATAACGGAATAGTATTTCAGCTTGGCCACCAGGGCAGGCAAAATGATAGTTATTTCAAAGCCAGGGAAGCCATCCAAAAAGGTGTGCTTGGCAAGGTAACACTCATAGAAGTAACCACCAACCGGAACAGTCCTAATGGCGCCTGGGTTTATCCTATTGATAAAGATGCATCACTAGCGAATATCGATTGGGGGCAATTCCTCGGTCCCGCTCCGTATCATCCATTCAGTCTTGAACGATATTTCAGGTGGCGTTGCTGGTGGGACTACAGCACTGGCCTCTCCGGTGATCTTCTCACCCATGAATTTGATGCCATGAACCAGATCCTGGATCTCGGAATTCCCAGTTCCGCAGTTTCTTCGGGCGGTATATATTTTTATAAAGATGGCCGGACAGTACCCGATGTTCTGCAAACTGTTTTCGAATATCCCAACAGAGACCTGACCATGATCTACAGCGCCACACTGGCAAGCAGTAGCAGGAGGGGAAAAAAGATCATGGGCCATGATGCAACCATGGACCTTAGTTTAAACCTCATCATCAATGTTGACAGGGATTCAACTAAATTCAGGGAAAAGATCGATGATCATATTATCGATCCTGATGTGCCGATGTATGCCTATACCCCCGGCATGAAGAATGTGGATGCCATCACTTCACCCACAGAAAGATATTTTGCGGGCAGGGGATTGCTCTACTCCTATCGCGGAGGGAAAAGAGTCAATACCACCCATCTGCATATCAAGGAATGGATAGATGGTATTCGTTCAGGAAAACAACCCAGCTGTAACATTGACCAGGGATTCCAGGAAGCCATGTCAGCACATATGGGCACCATTGCCTATAGAGAAAACCGGAAGGTTTATTGGGATAATGAAAAGCAGGAAATAGTTTAATGATCCCGAACATAATTTTACTTGCACCTTTCATCCTGACGATCTCGCCTTCGGCGAGAGAGGAAGGACCTCCCTGCTATTCGGTAGTTCGTTAATAAAAAATTTTTTAACTTTTTATTAATTCGCCACCAATTGTCAAATCACCCTAATTTGCTTATGATATTTCTATTCGCTTACTAAAGAAGAACTCGCAAATTACCAATGACAACTATTTTTAAAGTACAGAAAATGAAACACATTGCCCCTCGACTTCGCTCGGGGTGACATAGAATTTCTTTATTATTGATTGGTCTCGGCTCCACTCGACCAAACCATGCAAACAGGTAAGGTTAAGCGGAGCCGAGACCACATACGACCTAATAATAAAATGTCACCTTGAGCGAAGCCGAGGGGCAAACCAATATTGCGGTAGCGAACTTTTGTTTCTGATATTCAAACAAGTTTTGTAATTTGGTGGTTGATATTAGTAATTACTATTTAGTGACTTTTGGTGTCCTGGTGTCTGTGGTAAAAATTTCCGCCACTAAATCCCCAAGACATTAATCACAAAGTATATTCTTAAAATTAACAGGTAATAAAAAAGTTAATGATCTATAAAAGTGAAAATCCTAATTATCAGCATAATATTCCTATTCATTGTCCTGTTTCCTGATTCTAGTCAAGCACAGGAGAAATACAGGGTTGCATATGTGAATAACCTTGATTCGGTATATTCCCATGTTTATTGGGGGGTAACTGCATTTGCAAGGAAAAGTACCTATCTTGATATTGATTTAAGGGATGATTATGATCAGATTATCAAACATAGATTTAACAATACGGATTATGAAATTCTAAATTCCAGGATGCCACCAGAATATACTTGGTTAGAAGGTTATAAGAACATGGTTGGTGGCCCAAACCAAATACTTAAGAATTGGTTTTCTGTATTAGAAAAAGATTATTCTATTGATTTTGTGATCATCGTTGACGAAACACATGTGGATCCTAACTCCGGATTTACCTTTATTAACGGACGTTCTTATGGTACAGTCTGTAAGTCACCATTAAATACACAAATTTCAGCATTTTTATTAGATCGTATATTAATATTCTCTACAAAACCGCCGAGAACTATTGATGATTTTGAATCAATTAATCCTATCATACCTACTAATATCTATAAAATCGCCAGAACTAAAAATGACCTTGATGAAAATGACCTGAACTTTACAACATATTATATAAAGCAATCTATGGGCGAAAATGCCATGAAAATGAAAGGTACCATCGATAACTATTTGAAAGAACAAAAACTTAAAAATAAATAATGACCACAAGGCGATCATTCATCATAACAACCACAGCAGGCATTGCGGTCACCTGCCTTATGCCTTATCGGATGCTGGCTCTACCACCAAAATCCAAATCCATCGGATTACAACTTTACACCGTCCGTGACCTGATGAAAAAAGATATGACAGGAACTCTTAAGCAGATCGCTCAGATTGGTTACAAATACCTTGAAGCTGCTGATTACCATGATGGATTATTTTATGGATTATCTCCCCGTGAATTCAGAGGTGTTGTTGAGGACCTGGGCATGAAACTGATCAGTTCGCATACCATGTTCAATCCTGTTGATATGGGGAAATATTCAGAGGATCATATTGAGGCCGGAATACAATATATCGTGCTGCCATATCTCCCCAAAGAAAAAAGGGAAAAAGCTGACGATTATAAACTACTTGCTGAGGATCTGAATAGATCAGGTCAGGTTGCTGCTAAAATGGGAATTAGGGTTGGGTATCATAATCATGCCTTTGAATTTGATGAAATTGATGGTATTAAAGGATATGATACCTTACTTGATTATACCGATCCGGATCTGGTAACAATGCAGTTGGATTTGTTCTGGATTGTTTATGCCGGATATGATCCGATTGATTATTTTATGAAATATCCGGGCCGTTTTGGGTTATGGCATATCAAGGATATGAACAATGAAAAAGAGAAGAAATTTATAGAAGTTGGTGAAGGTATAATAAACTTCAAGAATATTTTCAAACATAGCAAAGAGGCTGGGATGAATTTCTTCTTTGTGGAACAGGACCAGTGCGATATCCCCGAAATCGAAAGCATAACAACCAGTTACAATAATCTAAAATCATTAAAGCTGTAAAATGGGGCAAAAGATCAATACAGCAATTCTAGGGTTCGGGCTTTCAGGAAAAGTTTTTCATGCACCATTCATTCATACGCATCCTGGATTTCATCTTTCAACCATTCTTCAACGACACAGCAATAGTGCAAAAGAGATTTATCCATATGTTAATATTGTTAAGGATATTGATGAGATCATCAGGGATGAAAACATTGATCTCATTGTTATAGGCACTCCCAATACCACACACTTTGATTTTGCAAAAATGGCAATAGAGGCCGGAAAGCACGTTGTAGTCGAAAAACCTTTTACAAATACCACTGATGAGGCTGATAAGCTAATCGAGCTCTCAAAACTCTTCAACAAAAAAATATTCGTTTATCACAACAGGCGGTGGGATGGTGATTTCCATACAATAAAAAATCTTCTTAAGAAAAAGCAACTGGGTAAACCCGTTGAATATGAAGCCCATTTCGACAGGTTCAGTCCTGTTTTGAAAACCAATTCCTGGCGGGATATTGATCAACCCGGGGGAGGTCTTGTTTATGATCTGGGTTCACATCTTATCGATCAGGCCATGCAACTTTTTGGTAAACCTGAAAGAATCTTTGCTGATATTCGTTCACAGAGGCCTGGTAGTAAGGTTGATGATTACTTTGACATCAGCCTTTTTTACCAATCACTTAAAGTAATACTTAAAGCGGGCATGATGGTGAGGGCCAGGTTGCCACGATACATTATTCATGGGGATAAAAGATCATTCGTTAAATTTGGCATCGATCCACAGGAAGAAGCACTGAAAAATGGTCAGATGCCTGTTGGTAATTTCTGGGGAGAAGAATCAATTGAAAACTATGGACAAATAATTATCGAAGAGAATGGTTCGGAAATATATAAAACCATCGAAACCAGACCAGGATGTTACCAGGAGTTTTACAACAATGTATATGATGTGATAATAAATGATGCAGAGCAGGCGGTAAAGCCGGAGGAAGCCCGGGATGTAATTTTTCTTATTGAAAAGGCCTTTGAAAGTAAGAGGCTGGGTAAAGTAATGAATATAGATGAGAATTTGTAAAAAAACACATATTTGTATCAGTCCCCCTTCGGCTTCGCTCAGGGTGACAGAATGGGTACTAAGTAATAATAGGGTCTCGACTCCGCTCGACCTCTATAAAGTGCTAACAAAGATCGAGCGGAGCCGAGATCTATATAATCTCAATCATTATCAATGTCACACTGAGCGATGCCGAAGGGTGTTTCATCTAAAAAATATTGCTAAAGTTTCAAATATATTCTCAACTTAAACCAAAATAAATTTATGGAAAACAAAAAAGAAAATGCAATCACGCGCCGGAAGTTCATCGGGAATGTTGCTGTAGCAACAGCAGGTGTAAGCATACTTCCCAATGTGGTTCTCGGTGGAATGGGATCAAGGTCGCCGAATGAAAAACTGAATATTGCAGGTATTGGTGTGGGTGGGGTTGGCGCCACCAATATTGCCAATTGCAGCAGCGAAAATATTGTTGCACTGTGTGATGTGGATTGGAGTTATGCAAAGGGAACTTTTGAAAAATATCCCAATGCAAAACTTTACAAGGATTTCAGAAAGATGTATGATGAGATGGGAAAGGAAATTGATGCGGTGGTTATCGCAACCCCTGATCATACACATGCTATTGCAGCCGCACAGGCCATGCAAATGGGAAAAAATGTTTACCTGCAGAAACCGCTTACCCATTCGGTTTATGAATCGAGGTATTTAACCAAACTCACTGAACAGTATGGTGTCGCCACACAGATGGGCAACCAGGGAAATTCGGGAGAAGGCATACGCCAGATCTGTGAATGGATATGGGACGGCGCTATCGGCGAAGTGGAGGAGGCACATGCCTGGACTAACCGGCCTATCTGGCCACAGGGACTTGAGGCCCCAACACAAACACCGTCACTGCCGCCAACATTATTCTGGGATCTGTTTATCGGCCCGGCACCCTGGCGTTTCTATAATCCTGCCTATACCCCATGGAACTGGAGAGCCTGGTGGGACTTTGGAACCGGGGCCCTTGGTGATATGGGCTGCCATATTTTCGATCCGGTATATATGGCCCTACGGCTCGGCCAACCCGATTATTTTTCTGCTAGCTCAAGCCAGGTGAATACAGAAAGTGCACCTATTGCATCAATGGTTCATTACGAATTTCCCGACAGGGGTAAATACAATAAAGTGAAATTACCAGCTGTAAAAGTGAACTGGTATGATGGTGGATTAAAACCCCCACGCCCGGCAGAATTAAAAGACACAGAGCCCATGGGTGACTGGAGCGGAGGCTGTTTGTTCGTTGGCAAAAAAGGGAAACTTGTATGTGGTGCTTATGGGAGAAATCCGAAACTGCTCCCGGAAGAACTTGACCAGGATTACAAACACCCGGAGCCAAGTATGCGAAGAATAGAAAATGCCATGCAGGGTGGCCATGAAGCAGACTGGATCAGGGCATGTAAAGAAAGCCCCGACAGCCGCACTCAGTGTAGTTCATGGTTCGGGTATTCAGGACCGATGAATGAGGTGGTGGTTATGGGTAATCTGGCCATCAGACTTCAGGATTTGAAACGCAGGCTCAAATGGGACGCCGAAAACATGCAGATCACCAACATCAGCGATGAAGATGAAATACGTGTGGTGACCTCTGATAAATTTACCGTGATCGACGGACATCCACATTTTGACACACAGTATGCTACCCTGAAGGCGAAACCGGCAGCGGAGGAGTATATTAAGCATACTTATAGGGAAGGATGGAAATTATAGTTAGTAAATTATGAAAGCGCCAAATGGCAAATTCCAAATAACAAATAAATTCCAATAATCAATGACCGAAATTTCAAACATTCTTTTAGCTAACGAAGTAAATATGTTTTGGTCATTCGAATTTTGATATTGGAATTTATTGACTTCCGTTTGGGCAGGTTTGTTATTTGGTGTTTGTATTTTGTTATTTAAGAAACAATCAAAACATTAGCGATATGAAACATTTATTCTTATTAAGCAGTATTACACTTATTTTCCTTGTATCATGTTCAGATCAACCAAAACCACCAAACACTTTAACACAGGCCGAGATCGACGAAGGGTGGGTTTTGATGTTTGATGGAGAAACAACTGATGGCTGGAGAAGTTATGATGGTGAAGCCTTTCCGGGAATAGGATGGATTATCGAAGATACCGCACTTCATGTCATAGGTTCCGGCAAAGGAGAAGCAGGTGGTGGTGGCGGAGACATCATCTATGACAAAATGTTCAAAAATTTTGAACTGGAACTGGAATGGAAAGTGTCGGAAGGTGGCAACAGTGGCATTTTTTACCTCGCCAAAGAAATTCCCGGAACACCGATCTGGAAATCTGCGCCCGAGATGCAGATCCTCGACAACGCCAAACATCCCGATGCCAGGCTTGGCAAAGATGGTAACCGCCAGGCCGGAGCATTATATGACCTGATTCCGGCAGTACCACAAAATGCAAAACCGGCAGGTGAGTGGAATAAAGTCGGCATCCTGGTCTATAACGGAACCGTGGTCCATTTTATGAATGGTGAAAAAGTACTCGAGTATCATCTCTGGACCGATGACTGGAACAACATGGTTGCCAACAGCAAATTCAAAGACTGGGAAGAATTTGTCAACACAGCTGAAGAAGGCTATATCGGATTGCAGGATCACGGGGATGATGTGTGGTTCAGGAATATTAAAATAAAGGAGTTGTAACAAGGTAAAAGTGAAAAGGCAAAAGTGGGTGTTGTGAATCGTGAGTAGTGAGTCGTGACCGGGACTTTTTAACTTGGTACTTTCACTTTTGCCTTATTATGATTTCTCCTCCCGGTTTTAGCAGAGTTGGTATGGCTTACAAACAAATCCCAGAATATTCCTATATCAACATGATGTGCAACCGGTAGGGAATTCGTCCCTTTATTACTTCCACTCTTCACCTTTTGTCTTTTGCCTTTGTCCTTTTGCCTTACTAAAAGTTTTTCCTTACATTTAAAGCCAATCTGAATATTTATCCCCTTGAAGGAGATTATTGAATTGTTTAATTAGCTGGCTGAATAATTAAGGTATTATTACGAAATAAGTTGGCTAAAACAGGCGAAGTTATTTTGTGCGATAACAAGGCAAAAAACGCAGGCATAGCGACAGCTTTAGCGAGGCGTTTTAACGCAATTAGCGTGCAAAAGAACAAGTTTGAATGGTCAGGTTATTTCGCAACAATATCTAAGTTAACAACTTGATGTATAGCTATGTATTGTGAAGAAAGAACAACTAACTTAACTTATAAATTGATTACCATGAAAACGACTATGAAAAATCTATTGAACCTGATCGGCACTATTGCCTTAATTTTTTCCATGACCCAGTTCATGGCCTGTAATGAAGATATCCTGGATCCTGATCCACCTGTTGAGGAGTTGGGAACGGTATTATGGACTTATGGCGAATTTAATGTTAATCCTGAACCGACTGCCAATGTGATGATCACTGCCCCAGCCATAGGACCTGACGGCACTATTTATGTGGCTTCAGGAGGTGGAACAGGAACATGGGTTCCTGCAAAATTACATGCAATTAATCCTGACAGTACCTTTAAATGGGCCACAGCTGACCTGGATCATGTAGGCTCAACCAACCCTGTTGTTGGTGAAGACGGGACAATTTATATAATAGGATATTATACTGTTTATGCTATCAATCCTGCAGATGGAAGTTTTAAATGGACTTATGAAGTATCTGCCGAACTGAATGAACATTATCAGATCTGGTGGCTTACCCTTGGAAATGACGGACAGGTGTTCTTTGCCCATATCGGAGCAGGATCCTATGCAAGACATATTTACGCCCTGAATAGCGATGGGCAGTTGATGTGGAAGCTTCCTGTTAGCTGGGGAGCCAGAAATCTGATCGTTGGAACCAATGGCACCTTATATGCATACTGGTCAGAATTGGGGGATGTTCCAACCATTGCCGCGCTGGATCCAAACACAGGAGCCATCAATTGGACCAGCATCATTGAAGGAACGCTTCAGGGCCCGAATGGTATAGCGATCTCAACTGATGGTAATCTGATTTTTTCTCAATCCGGGCCAGACAAACTTGTAAAAATGAACGCTGCAACAGGTGAGATTATCTGGCAGGTTGACGCACTGAGAGGCTATCCCTCTGTAGGACCCAATGGTTCATCTTACATATTGGCCTCTGATCTGTACTGTTATAATCCGGATGGATCCCTAAAATGGCAAAGTGGTACTTACTGGGGAGCTGGCGCAAAGATAGCTATCGACTCAGATGGAAATGCCTATGTTAGTGCTTCTGATCACGGAAGTGGCAACTTCCAGGTATTCAGGCCGGATGGCACCACCAAATGGGCTAAGTATCAAAGCATGAGTGCGTCGCTTTGCGTTGCGATAGGGAATAACAATGTTATCTATGTATCTGCCGCTACAAATTATCCCGGCTCATCTATACTATATGCCCTTCAGGGTGACAGGCCGCTGGCGGTTTCAGGCTGGCCAAGAGATACGGGGGGGAATAAAAATTCAAGGAATGTGAATGTACACTAGCCTTATGTCAAAAGTCTAAAGGACAAAGGCAAAAGTACAAAGTAGTGAAATAAACATGGGATACCAGTTGCCTCACCAAGGGTGAGTGGGATGGGATCCCGGATTTTGATTGGTCGATTAGAGATTAGACGATGTAACGATATTCGACAGATTGCGAATCGCAAAAATTTCGAATATCGTGAACTCGTGAAATCATTAAATCGTGAAATCAATTATTATCTTCAATCTCTCTTCGGAAAGCGGGAATCGAATTGGAAGCTTACTCCACCTTAACAACTTTCGTCAACTATCTGCTTTCATCCGTGTTCGGAGATCAGCGTCATCTGTATTCTATTCAGTCAAAAATCACCAAATTAATCCCGGCCCCTTGTTCTCCCACCAAAGGGGGAAGTGCAAAGATTAAACGAATTACAAACACAAGCTATCCTTCCTTTTGCCTTTTTACTTTGTCCTTATGCCTTGTTAAGTTATTGCTTAATGGCTTTCACACCCGGCAGTTCTTTCCCCTCAATATACTCCAGCATGGCGCCGCCACCGGTTGATACATAGCTTATTTTTTCGGCAAGTCCCAGCTGGTTGATAGCTGCTACGGAATCACCTCCGCCGACCAATGAGAAGGCTCCTTTTTCGGTTGCTTCGGCAACTGCCTGTGCAATATACCTGGTGCCTGCTTCAAACGCCGGCATTTCAAAAACACCCATGGGCCCGTTCCAGAGTATGGTTTTTGAGGCAGCAATAATTTCCGCGAATTGTTTACGGCTTTCCGGGCCAATATCCAGTCCCATCCAGTTATCGGGAATGGTATAAGAGTTTGTCTCTTTGGTTTCAGCATCACTCGAAAATTTGCTGGCAGCAATTGCATCTTTAGGCAGGTAAAGCATCACCCCGTTCTCACGGGCTTTTTCAATGGTTTCATTTGCAGTATCGATAAGGTCATCTTCTACAAGTGAGTTACCAATATTTCCCCCAAGGGCTTTTATAAAAGTAAACATCATACCTCCGCCGATAATCAGGTTATCCACCTTATCAAGCAGGTTGTTGATGACTTCAAGTTTCCCGGATATCTTGGCACCTCCCAGAATGGCTGTAAACGGCCTGGATGGATCTTCCATGACTTTATTCATGTTTTTCACCTCATTCTCCATGATGTATCCAAACAACTTGTTTTCAGGGAAAAACTTTGCGATAATTGCTGTGGAAGCATGGGCACGGTGGGCCGTCCCAAATGCATCATTAACATAAACATCGGCTAGTTCTGAAAGTTTCCTGGCAAAGGCTTCATCACCTTTGGTTTCTTCTTTATAAAATCTGAGGTTTTCCAGTAATAATACTTCACCGGGTTTTAATTCATTGGCAAACCTCTTTGCATCATCTCCAATACAATCACCGGCAAATTTTACTTCTGTTTCCAGTTGTTTGGATAAATAGCTTACAAGGTTTTTAAGGGAAAATTTAACCTCGGGCCCTTCCTTGGGCCTGCCTAAATGTGACATCAATATAACGGAACCACCATCGCGTAAGATTTTCTTAATGGTGGGGATAGTGGCATCTATCCGCGTTGTATCGGTTATTTCCAGTTGATCATTAAGGGGTACATTGAAATCCACGCGAATAATGGCTTTATGGCCTTTAAAATTGAAATCATTGATACTTTTCATAGAATGTTTAATTATTTGATTTGGACTTCAAAATTACAATTTAACGATGAATAATTCATTACATTTGTGGCTATAACACCCCATAGTAATGATGAATTTTGAAGGAAGAACAATCTCAAAACTCCCGCATGAGGGAACATCCATTTTTGCAGTGATGTCGAAAATGGCCGCCGATCATAATGCCCTGAATTTAAGCCAGGGTTTCCCTGATTTCGAGGTATCACCCAGACTCATCGAACTGGTACATCATAACATGAAAGAGGGACATAATCAATATGCTCCCATGACTGGAACTCCTGAGCTCAGAAAGATGATTTCCCGTAAGGTGAAAAACACTTATGATATTGAATATGATCCCGAAAGTGAGATCAACATTACTGCAGGGGCCACCCAGGCAATTTTTACTGTTATTTCCACTTTTATCAGGGAGGATGATGAAGCGATAATATTTGACCCTGCCTACGACAGTTATGCTCCATCAGTAAAACTCAATGGCGGCAGGGTCAAATTCAGCAAACTTACCTATCCCGATTTCCAGATAAACTGGAATGAAATGACCGGCCTCATCACACACCGGACCAAGTTAATTATCATCAACTCCCCGCATAACCCTACCGGAAGCCTGATCAGGGAAGATGACCTTCGCAGGCTTGAAAAGATCACCAGGAAGACTGACATTATTATCCTCAGTGATGAGGTGTATGAACATCTGATATACGATAGAAGGGAACATCAAAGTGTATGCCGGTTTCCCTCACTGGCAAAGCGAAGTTTTGTAATCGGTTCATTCGGGAAAACATTTCACGCGACAGGATGGAAAATGGGTTATGCCCTGGCACCCGCAAACCTGATGGAGGAATTCAGGAAAACACACCAGTTCGTTGTGTTTGCCTGTAATACTCCCGTACAAAATGCACTTGCGGAATTTTTACGCAACAAACGTAATTATATGAACGTGGGCAATATGTACCAGAAGAAACGTGACTATTTTGCAAAACTACTGCAGCGGTCACGGTTCCGGATCATTCACTCATTCGGAACCTATTTCCAGTTACTGGATTACAGCGACATTACCGATGAACATGATATGGATTTCGCCGAGCGACTGGTTACTGAATATGGTATAGCTTCCATTCCCCTTTCACCCTTTTATTCCAAAAAGAATGATTTACGTTTACTTCGCTTCTGTTTCGCAAAACAGCAACATACCTTAAAACAAGCAGCAGATATATTATGCAGGATTTAATCATCAGCCTTGTACAGGCAAATATTGTACCGGAAAAACCAGAGGCAAATCTTAAAACTTTCGGAAAGAAATTGGATGAAATAACCGTCCATACCGATGTCATCTTCCTTCCAGAGATGTTTAATACCGGTTTTCCGGTTGATCCAAAAAAATTCGCTGAAAATACTCAGGGCCGGTCTGTAAGCTGGCTTAAACAAAAAGCGAAGGAAAAACAATGTGCTATTGTTGCAAGCCTTGTTCTTGAAAAAGATATGAAGTTTTACAACAGCCTGATCTGGATGCATCCCGATGGTGATTTCATAACCTATTCAAAACGGCATGTGTTTCAGCTTGGAGAAGAATCGGAATATATTTCTCCGGGTGAGGAAAAAATTGTCCTTAATTTCAAGGGATGGAATTTCTGCCCGCAAATTTGTTATGATCTTCGTTTCCCGGTATGGAGTAAAAACGGGTATCAGGACGGACAGTATGAATATGACGTTCTTTTTTATATCGCCAACTGGCCCCATATGAGAAACCACCACTGGATACAATTGCTCATTGCCAGGGCTATTGAGAATCAGGCGTATGTAATTGGGGTTAACCGTGTTGGTAAAGACAAAAACAGAATCGATCACACAGGTGACTCCATGGTCATTAATCCGGAAGGAAAAATCCTGTATCAGGCCGAACCCAACAAAGAAGATATTCAGACATTAAAACTCTCCTATAATGAGATGGCCGATTTCAGAAAACAGTTTAACGTTGCTTTGGACTGGGATAGGTTTGAGATTAAGTGATGACAACTGATGCACATAGTGCAAGGTACAAATGAAGAAAATGATTTGGGCGACTTAAACAAATTCTAAAATACATAAGCGAATAGGGAAATTAGATCTGATCATAACAATCATATTAATCAGCGTTCTATATCTTTAAGGATAAAAGGCTTCATGCAAAAAATAAACAGAGGAATAATACAAAATCCGCATTGAACCAATTAATTTTGCGGCCAAATTTTGAAGTCGCTAAAGGCGCTCATGTCGTTCTCATTCTATTGCCCCGTCCTTTACACCCTGATGGTGAAAATATCAAAAATGAAGTACCCATCAAAATTTCCAACTCAACAATTCAACTTTTCAACCTTTCAACCCCTCAACCATATCCCAATTAAATTATACATTTGCACAGATAAATTAAACTACAGGTACTTACAGCTATGAATATCGTAATTGCCGGCGACGGGGAAGTGGGTTTGCACCTGGCCAAGGAACTTGCCAGTGAGAATCATAACATCACTATTGTTGATCCGCATGAGGAGCTTCTGAAAATGGTAGAAGCCCATACAGACCTGATGACCATTACCGGGGATTCTACTTCTATCGACGTATTAAAAAGTGCCAATATCAAAAGAGCCGATTTGCTGATATCAGTAGTTCATAACGAGCAGATCAATATCATCACAGCTATATTAGGAAAGAAACTGGGCGCCAAGAAAACCATTGCACGTATCAACAGCCTTGAATCAGTTTCTAAAGAAAATATAAAAATATACGAAGAGATGGGTATTGATGCCCTGGTATGTCCGGAGGCCATTGCCTCACAGGAGATCATTAACCTGCTGCATCAAACGGCTGCCACTGAAGTTCATGATTTTTCAGACGGCAAACTATCCCTGTTCCTGATCAAACTGGAAAGGGGGGCACCGGTTATCAATAAATCACTGAATGAAATTGCCCAGTCTTATGCACATCTCGATTTCCGCTCGGTAGCCATCCACAGGAATTCTACAACCATCATTCCACGTGGTGAAGATGTTTTCCTTGAAAATGATCTTTCCTATGTAATTACCAGGCCCGAAGGGGTAAGCGAATTGATGATGCTTGGCGGTAAACAGAAAATAGATATCCGAAATATTATGATCGTGGGTGGTGGACGGGTAGGCAGAACCGCCGCCAGGCAGCTTGAAAAAGAGATGAATATCAAGATGCTGGAGATTAATAAAGAACGGTGTATCTTCCTCACCGATTATCTTGAAGAAACCCTTATCATTAACGGGGATGCACGGGATATTCAATTACTCGAAGATGAAGAGATCAGGGGAATGGATGCTTTTATTGCTGTAACGGATAATTCCGAAACCAACATCCTTACCTGTTTGCATGCCCGCAAATTCGGGGTCAAGAAAACCATCGCCCTGGTAGAGAACATTGATTATATCGACATCTCTCAGAATATTGGTATTGATACCATCATCAATAAAAAATTGATCACTGCCAGTTACATTGTAAAATTTACCATGGGCGCCGAGGTTACTTCCCTGAAGTGCCTCAGCGGCATCGATGCAGAGGTGATGGAGTTGATCGCCCAACCCGGTTCGGCCATTACCAAAAAACCATTAAGGCTACAGAAAATCCCTTCAGGGGCTATTGTTGGAGGTATCATTCGTAATGGTGAATCTTTTATAGCCACCGGCGATTCCCAGATACGGGAGAATGACCATGTGGTGGTCTTTTCACTTCCTCAAGCAATTAATAAAGTTGAAAAACTTTTTAACTAGCATTGACTTCAGTAGATTCGACTTGAGAAAATTTAGAGACTTAAGCGAATATAGCGATTACCAGTGTATACAAATCACGACAACAGGAGGGTTTAAGGTCCTGATTTTACATTGTTGTAATTTTTAACCGCTGAGAGCGGAGGAGCTTAAAGAAAGCTCTTCGAATCTCTGCGCTCTTAGCAGTTAAAAAATATTCAATATCTTTACATGTAATTACCATTCAAAACCATGAAGAATATTATCAGTTATATTCTCATTGTTGTTTTCATGGATTCTGTTTTCCTGTTAACCGCCCAGAACCCTGCATGGGAGCGGATTAACCCGTTGCCCTCAGAAAGTTCCATAAATGATCTTGCATTACTTCCGAATGATAGAATTGTTGCTGTTGGAACCGGGGCAACAATTATGATCACTGATGATTTTGGGGAAACATGGAACATTCAATGCCAGCCAGCTAATGTGGATTATGAAACATACTTTACATCGGTTTATTTTATTGACAAATACACAGGTTATATAACTGGGTCTCATTTCACACTATTAAAAACATCGGACGGTGGTGAATCATGGACACAGGTTTCTGGAGGAGCTGTTAATCATTACTTTAGATATAATAAGATAACATTCCTGGACGACAGTATGGGATTTCTATCCGGTAACTACTGGGGAGATTTTCTACTAAAAACAAGTAATGGGGGATCATCTTGGGATACCGTTCTTTATCCCGATCAATTAGATTTTAGTGGTTTTCAGTTTATTAATCAGGATACCGGATATCTTACGAAAGCCGGTATTGATTATTGTTTTAAATCCATTGATGGGGGATATACCTGGGACACCTTATATGTTGACCCTTCGATAGAAAACCTGGAAGCCTGTACTTTCAATTTTTTAAATAAAGATATCGCTTATATCGGAGGTTGGCGTAATGAAGGAAGTTATCGCACACATATTATTTTAAAAACTAAAAATGGTGGGGAATCATGGTACGAAGTATTCAATGGGCCTTCTTTAATCATTCAAAATATATTCTTCATGAATGATGACATTGGTTTATGCATCGGTGCTTTCCCCTGGTATACCAATAGTTTACTCAGGACCGATAACGCAGGTGAGACCTGGCAGATAATTGACACCCTTGGATTCTGGTTTTTAGAAGATATATGCATGGATCAAAATGGGACTGGTTTGCTTACCGGAAGGTTCGGTCAGATTTACAAGAGTATTGATTATGGTTTCAACTGGATTATAAAATCTTCTAATTTCATTACAAATGAAAAGGTTCTGAATGCACAAATTATCAGTGATAGTACGATTATTGCTGTAACAACAGGAGGTACAGGAGGGGTTCCTGATGGAGCTATTATCAGATCAAATGATGCCGGGTTAACATGGAGCAAACCTGAAATCTGGGGATTGAGTGAGCCCCGGTCAATAAGTTTTGTAAACGATATGCTGGGCTTTCTATGTGGGGCTCACTTTGGTTTTGAATATTATAAAACAGTTGATGGTGGTTTGACATGGCAACAGTATTATGATGAGAACAACCGTATGGGCCCCTCGAGTATTTGTTTTATCGATGAGCAAACCGGTTTTATTGGCGGTTATAATGACGACACATGGAATGAAATTTATAAAACCATTGATGGTGGTGAAACCTGGAATCTGATAGAATCTGAGGTTATGGGTTTTATATCAGGGATTTTTGATATTGAGTTTAAGGATGATTTAATAGGGTATATTGCAGGAGATATGTCAGCTGGTGGATCCATAATAAAAACAGAAGATTGCGGAGAAACATGGTATATTGAAAGCATTCCCTTCGAAAACTTTTGGACCAATGGAGTATACTTTTATAACGATAATCTGGGTTTTATTTATGGCTATAATCAGATCATTATAACAACTGATGGCGGCCAGACATGGGATACTACTATGGTCAACCTTCCTGGCAACAGATCTTATAATTTCGTCCACTTCCCCACCCCTGATATCGGTTATGCCACTGGGGATAATATCGTATTCAAATCAACAGACGGAGGAAACACCTGGGATCCATTGGAACCTATCGGTGGGTCACAACTAAATACCGTCAATTTCTTTACAGAAGACATGGGAGTTGCCATGGGTGATAATGGAGTGATCTTCAGGACAACAACAGGTGGAACGGTCGGAAAGCCGGAGTTATCTGAATTTTCTGAGAACAATAATCATTGGAAGTGTTATCCCAATCCATTTAAAAATCATATTACATTCTATTCGGAAAAGAATGATGTTATAATTTCAGGTACAAAAATCTATGGTCTTACCGGGAAGCTTGTTTATGACCGGAAATTACCAGCAGGTTCAAAATCATTCACATGGAAGACAATTAACAACAAAGAAATTATACCGAACGGGATCTACCTCTGTGAAATTTTTTCCGGCAATTCAAAAGAAACACTAAAGATCATAAAAATGTGACTTCTCCGAAGTCATTTTCTCTTCCGTCGTATTTCATAGCTATAATAATATGACCTCTCTGAGGTCAATGATAGGTATTCATTTGGGGTTATTTTTAAAATTGATTCAATCTCTGTGTTCCCCGTGAATTCCCTGTATCCTCTGTGGTACAAAAAGGATTGGTGATCTTAGCGTGCTTAGCGGTTAAAATTCTTTGTGTCCTTCGTGGTTCCCTTTGCGCCCTTCGTGGTTAAACATCTAAAATGTTTGCTCAAGGAAAATAAGTCAGATAGAACAAACACCCCCTACCAATGGAAACGACTCCCCTCTTAACCACTCAACTACTTATCCACTCAACCACTTAACAATCCAACATAAAATTTCATGATAATCCGCATTCTATTATAATCTTCCATTCCCAATTTCCCTAATTTTATATATTCGCAACCGAAATGAAAAAGATCAATTACAGGATTATTATCCGTGTTATGGGTTTTCTGCTTATCGTGGAAGGTTTGTTTATGTTCACGGGTATCCCTTTTGCGCTGCTGGATGATTACACCGGTTCTGTTTTTCAATTCGGAAACGGGTTCATGGCCCTGCTGGTATCTGGCATCATTACGGCTATCTCCGGCCTGACTATGATGATATTCACCTGGAAATTTAAAAACAAAAATATCGGAAAACGGGAAGGCTATATCATCGTATCTTTTACCTGGATCGTGATTTCCCTTTTCGGAACCCTCCCTTTTTTATTCAGCGGAACGATCCCTCAGTTTACCAATGCTTTCTTCGAAACCATTTCAGGATTTACCACCACAGGGGCTTCTATCCTTACCGATATCGAAAGCCTCCCTCAGGGTATCCTTTTCTGGAGGAGCCTAACACACTGGATCGGCGGTATGGGAATTATTGTGTTATCAGTTGCAATCCTGCCATTTTTAGGCATTGGGGGACAACAGATGTTTGTTGCTGAAATGCCAGGTGTCCAGCATGATAAATTACATCCCCGTATTACCCAGACTGCCAAAAGGCTCTGGGCAATTTATTTAATTCTGACGATTTCACAAACCATATTGTTGATGGTTGGTGGTATGGGATTTTTTGATTCACTATGTCATACCTTTGGTACGGTAGCCACTGGCGGATTTTCAACAAAGAATACCAGTATTATTGAATTTAACCCATTTATCCAGTATGTGATCATTATTTTCATGATCCTTGCAGGTACCAATTTTACCCTTCATTATTTAGGCTTACATGGACGTTTCAGAAAAGTATGGAAAAATGAAGAATTCAGAAAATATCTATACCTGATACTGATTGTGTGTGCCGCCATTACTGTTTCATTGGTTCTGCTCCGTGATGAAAACCTGGAGTTTGCATTCCGGGAATCCCTTTTCCAGGTTGTCTCCATAGTAACCACCACCGGTTATGTTACTGCCGATTACCTGTTATGGCCGGGTGCATTATGGATGATCATTTTTCTACTGATGTTTGTTGGTGGCAGTGCAGGTTCCACAGGCGGTGGTATTAAAGTTATCCGTCAGTTATTGTTATTCAAAAACAGTGGTAAGGAACTTAAAAGGCTGATACATCCAAGTGCCATCATCCCTGTAAAACTCAATGGCAAAGCCGTTCCCCAGGATATCATCTATAAGGTGATGGCCTTCTTCCTGATCTATATCATAATTTTCGCATTTGGAACGATGATTATGTCTATCCTTGGCCTTGATTTTGAAACGGCAATCGGATCAACAGCGGCTACTCTTGGTAACATCGGTCCGGGTATTGGAGATGTTGGGCCAACAGGGAACTATGAAACAATACCCGTTTTCGGGAAATGGTTTCTTGCATTTTTAATGTTGTTGGGAAGGCTGGAGCTGTTTACGGTATTAATCATCTTTGCGCCGGCCTTCTGGAAGAAATAATTAACCGCGAAGTACGCTAAGATACGCTAAAGATATCAGTATTAAAGTATAATTTTGCGTGTCTTGGCGTGCTCTGCGGTTAGTTTTAAAAATGATAACAGATATCACATACAGGGGTATATGGAAACTCTCATTCCCCATCATCCTAGGATTGCTGGCACAGAATATTATCCAGGTTATTGATACGGCTTTCCTGGGAAGGGTTGGGGAAGTTGAGCTGGGAGCTTCAGCAATTGCAGGTGTATTTTATCTCGCAATCTTCATTGCTGGTTTTGGATTTGCAATAGGTACACAAATACTGATAGGCCGCAGAAACGGTGAGAAAAATTACAAAGCTATCGGCTGGCTGTTCGATCATGGTATTTATTTCATGCTTTTCCTGGCTATTGTATTGTTCTTTCTGATCGAGTTTCTTGCCGATAATTTACTGGTACATATCATCAAATCGGAAGAGATATATACAGCAGCCCGGCTTTATCTGAAATACAGGATCTGGGGTTTATTCTTTGCATATTTCAATGTTTTATTTAGGTCATTTTATATCGGGATTACAAAAACAAGGATCATTACCCCCAGTGCCATGGTAATGGCCATAGTGAATATTATTCTTGATTATGCCCTGATCTTCGGACACTGGGGATTTCCGGAAATGGGCATTGCCGGGGCCGCACTGGCATCGGTAATTGCAGAAGCATCCTCAACAGTCTTTTTCGTTGTATATACAATTTTTAAAAGAGATACCGGTAAATATGGCCTGTTTCGTTTTAAGGGATTTCGCTGGATGATTATCAGGGGAACCTTAAAATTATCTGTTTTTATCATGCTCCAGTACTTCCTGTCTATGGCCGGATGGTTCGTATTCTTTATGCTTATCGAAAAAACCGGTGAAAGACCACTGGCCATTTCCAATATCACCCGTAGCCTTTACATTATCTTGATGATCCCAATCTGGGCTTTCAGCCAGTCGGTGAATACCCTGGTGAGTAATATCATCGGTGAAGGACGACAGGATATGGTTTATAAAGCTATTCGAAATGTAACATTGATGAGCCTGTTAAGCACCCTTATTATTGTTGCTATCACTATAGTTATTCCCGGCCCTATGATATCACTTTATACCCTGGATGCCTCATTGTCGGAAATGACCCTGCCGGTGATACGAGTAATCACAGGTGCTCTGATCCTATTCTCGGTAAGCATGGTAATATTCCAGGCTGTATCAGGTACCGGTAATACCCAGATGGCACTGATTATTGAATTGATCACAATATTCATTTACGTGGCTTATATTTACTTGGTTTCCATTGTTTGGCCATCCTCACCAGAGATCATCTGGGTAGCCGAATATATCTATTTCTTTTTCCTTGGAGGATTTTCGCTTCTTTATCTGAAGTCTGGAAGGTGGAAAAGGAAGGAGATTTGATGATTGTCGGTTGTCGATCCTGCGGCAAACTCAGGACAGGCCGTTCGATGTTAGATTCTTTTAATCACAAGTAATTCTCTGCGAATCTTAGCGTTCCGCGGTTAAAAAATACAACGATGTAAAATCGGGGTTTGAATCCCCTGTTTATCGCTTTGTTCGCTTACGTCGCTTTATCGCTAAAATCACCTCCTTTGCGCATTTAGTTTAAATTCAATACTTTTGTGTTTCTGTTAATTTCAGTATGACACCTTTATCAGTCGCAATAATCACACTCAACGAGGAAAAGAACATCGAAAGATGTATCGATTCTGTTCAGGAAGTAGCTGATGAGATTGTCATTGTAGATTCCTTTTCTCAGGACAAAACCGAAGAGATCTGCAGGAAATACGAAAAAGTAAAGTTCATCAGTCATGAATTTGAGGGCTATATCGAGCAAAAAAATTATGCCATAGACCAGGCTCAAAACCAGTTTATTCTATCTCTTGATGCAGATGAGGCTCTTTCAGAAGAACTCATGGAATCTATCATGCAGGCAAAAAAGAATCCGATGTATGATGGATATTCCATGAACCGCATGACCAATTACTGTGGGAAATGGATCAGGCACAGCGACTGGTACCCGGATGTAAAATACCGATTGTTCAACCGGGAAAAGATCCGGTGGGGAGGTGTGAACCCACATGATAAACTGATCATACCAAATAATGCCTCTACAAAACATTTAGCGGGTGATTTGCTTCATTATTCTTACCACAGGCGCTGGGATCACCTGAGGCAAATAGAACATTTTACCAATGTTGCTTCTGAAGCATTATATAAAAAGGGGACTAAAAGCAATATTCTAAGGCTTTACTCCGCTCCCTTTGCGAAATTCATTAAACTTTACTTCCTGAAACTAGGTTTTCTGGACGGAAAAGCCGGATATACCATCAGCAGGTTATCAGCCCTGGCTACGTACATGAAATATAAAAAACTGAAGGAACTGTACCGCAATGAAAGTCGCTAAAAGGATAATCATCAGCAGGACCGATGGAATTGGTGATGTGGTATTGTCATTGCCTGTTGCAGGAGTGTTGAAATACCTGAATCCGGATCACCAAATCATTTTACTTGGGAAATCCTATACGAAGCCTATTGGAGAAGCCTGCAAATACATAGATGAGTTTGTAAACTGGACGGAAATTACAGCTTTATCACCTGATAAACAGCTTGATTATTTCAGGCAGTTGAAAGCAGACATTATCATTCATGTTTTCCCCGTGAAAGAAATAGCCAAACTATCAAAAAAAGCAGGTATACCTATAAGGGTGGGAGCAACAGGGCGGCTTTATCATTATACTACCTGTAACAAACTGGTCAGACTTTCACGCCGGAGATCGCCCTGCCATGAAGCCCAGCTTAACCTGAAACTGATCAGGTTACTCGGAGCTAAAGATCATTATAACCTGGATGAGATTATTCCGTTTTTCGGCTTAAATAATTTCAAGCCCTTAGCTGAAGAATTCAATAACCTGATCAATGCCTCTAAATTCAATCTTATCCTGCATCCAAAATCCAAAGGAAGCGCCAGGGAATGGAATATTGAGCATTTCAACAAACTAATTGATATTCTTCCACAGGACAGGTTTCAGATTTATATTACGGGAACAGAAGCAGAAGGAAATAAAATCAGAACATCCCTGATTGACAAACATAAAGATATTGTGGATCTTACCGGCAAACTAAGCCTTGATGAATTAATCAGTTTTATCTCTAAGGCCGATGGCATAATAGCAGCCAGTACCGGTCCCCTGCATATCGGAGCTGCCCTTGGAAAAGTCGCTGTTGGTATCTATCCCCCCATCCAACCCATGCATCCCGGAAGATGGGCTCCCGTTGGAGAACATGCCACCTACCTTGTATTGGATAAGGAATGTTCGGAATGTCGAATAGATGTATCTTGCGCATGCATGCAGGAGATCACCCCCGAGATGGTTATGAATAAACTAATGGAGGAAGTTGCTTGAATCAAAATGAATCTAAAAAATGGTTGGTAATTGTTAATCCCAATGCCGGAGTAAAAAAAGGGGAAAAGGATTGGGAAGGAATTGCCGAATTACTTGGTGAAGAAGGAATTATTTTTGAAGCTTTATTTACCGAAAGAAAATACCATGCCGTTGAAATAGCAAAGGAATATATCGAAAAAGGGTATAAAGACATAATTGTTGTGGGTGGTGATGGTACCATGAATGAGGTGATCAACGGTTTATTCCTTCAGAAAGAATACCCCACCACAGACATAACCCTTGGAATGATCAATATCGGCACGGGTAAAGATTGGGGAAGGATGTACCACATTCCGCATATATATAAAAAAGCCATTAAGACCATCAAAAAGGGGCATACCTTTATACAAGATGCCGGGCATGTAGTTTATCATGACAATCAAAATCCAATAGGGCGATATTTTGCAAACATGGCCGGTATGGGTTATGACGCATTGGTTGCAAAGATGACCAACGAAATGAAAGAAAAGGGTAAAGGTGGGACAATGGCGTATTTGATCAACCTGCTGAAAGGCCTCTTCAAATACAAGAATACTTTTCTTGAAATTACAATTGATGATGAAAAGGTATTTGCCGATAATGTTTTCAGCATGAGCCTGGGGATCTGTAAATACAATGGCGGGGGGATGATGCAATTGCCTGAAGCCATTCCTGATGATGGGATCCTTGACATTACAATTATCAAGAAAACCACAAAGTTCACCGTAGTAAAAAACATCAAGAACCTTTATGATGGTTCATTTACAAAACTTCCAATCGTTGAAACCTTTAAGGGAAAAAAGATATCCATCATATCAAAACCAAGGAACACCATTTTTCTCGAAACCGATGGAGAATCATTGGGACATTCACCACTTGAATTCAGTATCATCCCAAAAAGCATTAAGCTTATTGTAAATAAGAAATTTCTGAAGGATATTTGAACCAAGGTTGCCAACCTTTGAAAGGTTGCCAACCTTATAGAGTTGGCAACCCTATAACCTTTCCAACAACAAAGCATTAAACAACAACTTATAAGTCCCCTGGGTGGAGGCCCGGAACTGTGGATTGAAGCCAAACAGAACTATCTGTCCTCTTCCTTTTTTTATCCATACCATCGCTGTTTTATTCCCAAGTTTCTCCGGGTTTTCACAATATCCGCTCATCAGGATATTTTCTTCCGGGAATTTCCCGATCACCCTTCTATCCATATCAAAACGTGGAATGGAGGTTGAGAAAACAGGACTACCCCTGAAAAACACCCCGGCACTTTCTTCCATACCCAGTGTGAGCGGATGGTCTTTTTTAAACTCAAGTTTCACAAGCGATCCCGGACAATAAACACCTGCACTCCTGATTGATTTGGAAATATCCTTTACAGGAAGACGGAAGTCTTCGGTTTCGTCACCATGCTTAAAGGATAAAGAACCTGTGAATAATTCTGTCGAACGTCCCCAGGAAACAATGATGCCCCCTTTTTCAAAGAATTCCATTAATTTCCCCATTCCTTTTTTACCTATACCTTTTGTAAACTCAGGAGGGTAACTGGTCGGATATAACTGGCCCTCGGATTTGTATTTACCCTCCATCAGGATGGATTTATTGGCGCTGGGGAAAACAACAACATCGAAGTCTTTAATAAAATCGGTCTTTTCAAAATCACCGGGCTTAACAACAGTAAAAGGTATTTCATAGGTATCGAACACATACCTGGTCCAACCAGCGTCCATATCGTGCATATTGGTCTCTACAAGGGCAATACGAGGTACAGTAAATTCTTTGCTGTTCTTATCACTGATACTATCTATGAATATTGGTGTCACATGAACATCCTGAATGATCTCATTCAAAATAGAATCGCTATGTTGGTCATGTATGATCAAAAAATTGCCATTTTCCATACGGCCAACTTTTAAGTCTTCTTTTACAGCTTTAAATGCAGCCCTGTAGCTTCCGTTATTGTTCACTGAGAACATAGCTGCTTTATAATCTTCCGGAATATAAGTCTTGATTATTAAACCATTTTCTATAGGTTTCTGCGCGTCATCAATACCTTCTATCTTTTCATTTACTTCTACCGATGTTACTCCACGATGCAGTGGCAATGACCAGCTGGTTATATCGTAAGGTTTAATGATCTCTCCTTTAGGTGTATAATGCCTGAGCGGAAACTTTTGTTTCTCCATCACCTCCTTAATAAAAGGACGATAAGGCTGCGATAGCGGTATTACGATGCTTCCCTTTTCAATTATTGAATGGTTATGTTGTAATTCCTTATCAAGTTTATAAACATGTACCCCGTGTTCTATCATCAGGTTTACGATACCTGCAAGTTCGCTTTCATCATGTTGCTCAGCAGGCATAATGTAATAAAAAGGCGCTTCAGACAATCCTCGTTCAACTTCTTTTTTGCATAGTTCATTCCTGAATATAAGAATTTCAACTTTATGATTGGCAGCTGTTTTAAGCATAGAATTGATTGAGGCAATTTCATAGTTAACGATATCGCTTAACTGCCACCAGCCTCCGGGCCAGGGTTCGGGCATATTGATGCCTTTCTTGTATTCTGATAGTCCCTTACCCCAGGCACGCAATTCGTTTTCTTCGATATAGATGGGTGTGGCAGTCCTGACACTTGCTGCTTCAGTAAGAAACCCAACGGTGTTTTTCCAGATTGATGTGGTTGTTGAACCAGGCCAGTAATCATCAAAAAGGTAATGCTGGCTGATCCCCTGAAGACCGGAATTTGTCATGTCTGTAATCATGTTGGAACCAAAAATCCCAGCCCAGTTCCATATTCCTGCATCTATATTTTCAGCAATAGGATCGTGAGGTGGCGGAACAAAATACCTTACCCCCGTTGATCCCATCTGGTGTTTTTCAACCATAATCTGTGGGAACCATTCTGTATTATATATCTCCGCTATGGCTTTTGTGTCTTCCTGCGACAGGGTAACAAAATCACGATTGTTATCATGCCCCACATATTTATGATAAATGCCCGGCATGGAACTCCCCTCATATTTGGTCCCAACATACTTCCGGTAATGATCCACGATCATATCCATCCCGTCAGGGTTGTGGCAAGGTACCATCATGAATACCACATCGTCAAGCCATTTAATCCTGTCGGGATCATCTGTTGTTAAAAGATCATATGCAATTAATGGCGCTGATTGCGAAGGGCCAACTTCGGTTGAATGCATGGAAAGTGTTGCCAAAACAAAAACCTTTCCATCTTCAACAAGAGCATCAACTTCATGAGGGGATAAATCCGGATTCATGGCCAGTTGTTTGTTGATCCCCTTTAGTTCATCAAGCCTGGTAATATTTTCACCGGATGAAATGAAGGCGATGTACATTGGCTTACCCATCGGGGAATGACCTATTTCTATCAATTGCAGCGATACATGATTGGTTGTCTTTACCTGTTCAAGGGTTTCAAGGTATTCTATCAACTGTTCATAATCAATCAGTTTCCTGTCATCTCCAGGTTTAAAACCAAAATATGCTTCAGGGCTTTTTATCTGTATTCCCTGTGCAGTAATATTTATCGGCAATCGAACGATAAATCCGATTAGGAAAAGCAGTATAATAATTCTATTCATAAAGTTTGCTTTTGGTATCAGCAAGTATAAGAAATTATCCCGATATGCTGATGAAGCATCTCAATTTGATTATGTTTGCAACATGGACTTTTATACAAATATTTGCCGTAATTATGATTTCATCTTCCCTTATAACCCTGTTCAGTTTGATTTTATTGATATTCAAACCAAAAGGAAAAAGAATCACAAAGTGCTTGATATAGGCTGTGGTACAGGGAGCCTTTCTATGCATATGGCATCTGAGGGGCAACAGGTTTACGGTATCGATAATGACCCATGCATGATTGAAATGGCAAAAGCACGAAGTTCCATTCAATACCTGGTTTTCGATGTGATGGATATGTTGCATTTAAAAGATAATTTCAATCCTGGATTTTTTAATGTATCCATATGCTTTGGAAATACACTGGTTCATTTATTATCAGTTAAGGATATCAGATATTTAATTTCTTCGGTCTCAGAAATACTTAAAAAAGGAGGTCAATTTCTGCTTCAAATACTGAACTATGATAATATTCTTGAAAATAAGATTGTGGAACTACCACTTATAGATAACAGGAAGGTCTGTTTTGAAAGAAAATATGATTTGAAAGATACGGTGCTGATCGATTTCAATACCAAACTAACTGTTAAGGGATCAGGAGAGGTTTTCAGGAATTCTGTCAAATTATTTCCAATAAGAAAAAATGAACTGATAGAAATTCTGGCTGATTATGGATTCGTGGATACCAATCTGTTTGGTGATTTTAAAATGAATCCTTTAACAGATAAAAGTCTGCCGCTGGTTATAAGTACAAGAAAGCAGTAAGGAAATCACTAATCTAAAACAGCAGGGTATCAATTGACGGATATTAAAAGCCTGAAACGATGAATAATAACTTTAAGTACATTTTCTATAAAACATCTGAGAACATCAAAAAACACTTTTTCTATTACTTTGCATGCAGCATTTTGTTTACCTCCTGCACCAGCACATCATATGATTTCGAGTCAGAAAATGGCAGCTTCAAAATCACATTGAATAAAAATGGGGAGTTAACTGGATTAATCGATAAAAGCAATGGCACCAACTATCTTGCTTCAGATACTGTATCACCTCTTTTATCTGTGCAGGTCAAGAGTATCATGTTATATCCCGAATCAATGGTTTTCAATAAGGAAAACAATGACATAGTCCTGTCATTCAGCGAAGATATTAAGGCAATAATCCATGTGGAACAAGATAAGGACTATCTCACTTTTTATCTGAAATCAATTACCGATGCTGAGAGTATTGATCTGATCGTCTGGGGGCCGTATTGTACCACACTCAACAATTCTATCGGAGAGACTGTTGGTATTGCCCAGGGTGAGGATTTCACCATCGGTCTTCAGGCCCTGAATCCCAGGACGCTGGGTGGATATCCCTGGAATAAAAATGATTGCATGCCCCAGATCGATATATTTGAGCAGGATGATTTTACCGATATGAAGGAGGAAAATAAACGATATGTCCTTTACCGGGTGGAAGCGGCAAAACCGGCCGGTTTCGGTAGCAGTTTACAGGCTTATTGCAGGAACCGCAACACCGAAAGGATCTTGATGAACTGGCACCATGAAAAATATACAGCACCGGTTTATGAGGATGAGGGGATCATTGGATCCGGCATTGCCCTGTTTGGATGTAAAACTGGTAAAACCCTCGAAACCATTGGGGAAATCGAAATTAATGAAGGCCTGCCGCATCCAATGATCGATGATATTTGGGGGAAGCAATCGAAAAGCGCTTCGGCCGCTTATCTGATCATGGGATTCGGAGAAGATGATATTGAAAAAGCCCTGGCGGTAACAAAGAAAGCAGGACTTAGATACCTCTATCATCCCGGACCATTCGAATACTGGGGACATTTCAAACTTAAGGAAGAACAATTTCCTGATGGAATAAAAAGCATGAAGAATTGTGTGAGGAAGGCACAGGACGCAGGTATTATGCTGGGCGTTCATACACTTTCTAATTTCATTACAACCAATGATCCATATGTCACTCCTGTTCCCGATAAACGACTTGCGAAGGTGGGAACCAATAAGCTGACAGAAGACATTGATGCGGTACAAACAGTAATACCTGTAGGATCACCTGATTTCTTTAATCAATATAAAAACAATCATCTGAAAACTGTGGTCATTGGTAATGAACTGGTACGCTATGGCTCCGTAGCAGATAAAGCCCCATGGATATTAATGGATTGTCAGCGTGGTGCATTTGGCACAACTCCTTCGGAACATTTGAACGGGGAAGAAGTCAGTAAACTGGCTGATCATGCCTACAGAGTATTCCTTACCAATCCCGAACTAAGTATTGAGGTTGCAACTAACATTGCAGAATTATATAACCAGACCGGCCTTCGGCAAATTTCGTTCGATGGACTTGAAGGGAACCGTTCTACCGGGATGGGCAACTATGGTGAGATTTTGTTTACACAAACATGGTATGATAATCTCAGCGATGAAATCAAGCATCATTATATTGCTGATGCCAGCCGGACTTCACACTATTTCTGGCATATGTTTACCCGCATGAACTGGGGTGAGCCATGGTATGCCGGATTCAGGGAAAGCCAGACCGATTACCGGATGAAAAACCAGAAATACTTTAAACGCAACCTGATGCCCGGAATGCTCGGGTGGTTTAACATGACCCCCCAAACCAGTACTGAAGATATTGAATGGATGCTGGCACGCTCAGCGGCATTTAATGCCGGATATGCTTTTTGTACAGGGTATAAAGTGCTTGAGGAAAGCGGTCAGTCTGAAGAGATCCTCAATATGCTTGGGTTGTGGGAAAAGGCAAGAATGGCGAACGCCTTCAGTGAGGATCTGAAAAAACAAATGAAAGATATCGGCAATGAATTTCACCTTGAAGCGCTGAATGATACCGGCTGGATGTTAACCCGGGTTTATTCCTATAAATTCAGGCATCAACAGAAAGTTCGTCAGCCGGGAGAACCATTGTATTCAACCTTTAGCTTTGTTAATCCTGCCGATAATCAATCCATGGGTTTTATCATTACCGCAGTGGAAGGAGATATAAAAAACATCGCATTGGAATTAGACAACCACAAAGAGATAATATTACCGGTATTACTCCATCAGCATGAAATCATTAAGTATACCAGTGGAGATAACACGACGATATATGATAAAAACTGGAATGTATTAAGAACAATCAAAATCAATGAGCCAGATCTTCTATTAAGTCATGGAACACATCAGCTTAATTATGATTGCGAATTTATGGATGGGAATGAAGGCGAGGTTAAACTTGAAATACGTTTGTCGGGTATTCCTGAGCCCATCCTTGGTAAATCCAATAGCGATAGATAGGATTCCTTTTTTACCAGATGCATACCATGCTTTAATTTAATCTTCCTTTAATATTAACATCCCAATTTTTTATTATTTAGCCCGCATTTAAATGACTTTGTCAATCTGAAAACCTCATCCTCATCTACATCCATAATTCCCGAAAAAGCCATATGAGTCATTTATGGACAGGGGTAGCGTCATATTACTATGATATTCCAGATGTTTTATATGGCTTCAATTATTAATCAATAAAATAGCTACCAGTCTTACCAATCATGCTAATAAATATCTTATTACTACCTTTATAAGATAAATCACCCTTAACTTAAAATCACAAATTATGAAAACAATTGTATTTATTATGCTCGTATTATTTCTGGCTTCCTGTGACTGTGATAAATCAAAAGAAAAGGAATGCACTGATGTGCCGGAAAAGCTAACTAAAACTTTTCAGGCTCAGCATCCTGATGCAAATAAAGTGTACTGGGAAAAAGAAGGGGAATACTACGCCGTGGAATTCAAAGAAAACAGGATTGAAAAAGAGGTGGTCTATGATATTGAAGGCAATATCGTTTCCACAGAAACTGAAATTCCTGAAAAAAGCCTTCCCTCAGCGATTCAGGATTATGTAAGTAGCAACTATGATGGGTTTTCGATAGATGAAGCCGTTAAAGAAAAAACTGAAAAAGGAATATTCTATGAAATTGAGATCGAAAGCAAAGACAAGGAATTTGAACTTGAATTTGATGGGGATGGAAATTTTATAAAGAAAAAATCAGGTGAAGATGATGGCGATGACGAAGGTGAGGCGGACGATGATGGAGAAGAAAATGAAGATGAGGAGGATGACCACGATCATGACGATGAGGAGGATGAGGATTAGTGGTCTTCTTGTTTTCTGACTGTTAATATTATTAAGAATCCGGGTGGTCATGCCCACTATTAATTCAACCTGGTTGTTCAATCCGGAAAATTCTAATCTGCAATTACTTTTTATATTTCAATTACAGTCAATTCAACCCTTCCAGGGTTGAGGTTTCCTGTCAGCAGGTAACTTCCTTGCGTTGCACCCAAGTTGAATGAGATTTAATCACTTCGTGATTTTGACAGAAAGTCTGGATGGCTATTATATAAATAACTATTAACGCAATTTGGTGACTTCGGATTCTCCAGGATTAGCCCGAAGGATTTATATTATAATAATCATGAATGCAATTCATGACTCACACGAAAGTTATACTTTTAGCACAGAAACCACTTCATAGTAAATATCATGCAAAAAGTAAATGTCAAAGATCCCTTCGTGTTTCATAAAAGCGACCATGAAGATGAAATGTTCCTGGTACTTAGAGGAAGGTTGAAGTTGGAGATTGAAGATAAAACCTTAGAGATCGGAGAGGGTAAATTCATAATTATCCCGAAAAATTCCAATCATGAAATATAAAGATATACTCGACAAGCTGGGTCCTTGCGGATTAAGCTGTGAGCAATGTGCTGCCTGTACCGATGGAAAGATCAAACATCACAGCACTGAGCTAAAAAAATACCTTGGTAATTTCGATGTTTATGCAAAACGTTTTGCCGTGTTGCTAAATATGCCCATCTATGACAAATATCCTGATTTTAAAGCATTCTTAGATCATCTGACATCCGTTGAATGCAATGGGTGCCGAAAAGAAAATTGCAAGATATTTAAAGGGTGTAAGGTCAAGGATTGCTGTATTGATAAAAAAGTTGACTTCTGTTTTCAATGTTCAGAATTTCCATGTGATCATACCGGTTTTGATAAACATCTTCGGTTAAGATGGGTAAATATCCAAAAACAAATGAAAGAGATCGGTGTAGAGGCTTTTTATATTGAAACCAGGGACACCCCTAGATATTGAAACCATATTGATCGGTTCATTCGCTTGCAGAAATTCCTGAAATATTGTAAAGATCGCAACGTTCATTTTTGCATCCCTGGCTGTGTTTTTTTGCCACGGATGCACGAATTAAAGACGAATAACCTTGTCATAAATTGTTTGATTTCATATATTTGAAGATAATCCTTTTACACTTAAAGCATTGCAAATGAAAACAAGAATCCTGCTTCTGGTTATTTTTATGCTTATTTCATTATTAATATTTGCCCAATTGAAAAAACCAGACTCTTTAAAGATCCCTAAAATCTATAAAACCTGGGTCAAAACCAACACAGAACCGTTTGATTATCAGGGATTGTTATTTAAGGTTGATGATTCTTCAATAGTGGTTTTTAAAACCTTTGATCATCATACAAATTTTAATCTGGTTGAACAATCATATATACCTGCAATGAAGATTGAACAATTATCTTTCAGAAGGAAAGGAAGTGCTTCTATGGGTGCAATAGTGGGTGGGCTTATCGGCTTTTCCGTTGGAGCAATAATTGGATTTGTTACAGTTAAATCACCTCATGGGGGCTTGTTATCAATGTCCCCTGGTGCAACTGCCTTTATATATGGAACAGCCCTTATGATCCCGGGAGCTGTATTAGGTACATATTTTGGATCCCCTATTATTGTATTCAATATCAAGGGGGATCTAAATAAGTACCATAAACAAAAAGATAAAATCGAAAAATATAAACTAAAGGATAGGTAGTAAGATTGGTCAATTGTCGTTGTTCGACTTTCGTCATCAATCGACCATTACATCGAAAATCGCCAGATCGCATATCGACAATAAACAATTATTCCCGCCAATCCCCACATTCCTTAATTAAAGCCACCAGTTCATCCAAGGCATGCTCTTCCGGCACATTTCTTTTTCTTACTTGCTTACCTTTATAAAGGTTAACCATCCCCTTTGCAGCGCCAACATAACCATAATGGGCATCGGCCATTTCGCCGGGGCCATTCACAATGCAGCCCATTACAGCTATCTTTAAACCTTTCAGGTGTTCTGTTCTTTCCTTTACTTTTGCCAGAACTTCCTGGATATTGAACAGTGTCCTTCCGCATGAAGGGCAGGCAATAAATTCTGTCTTTGAGATCCTGAGACCTGTTGCCTGCAGAATATCAAATGCAGTTTGTACAGCCAGATCGCTTGTGATTGATTTATCTGTATCTATCCAGATTCCCTGGCAATGGCCACGCAATAGATCATCGGCGTAATCAATGGATGTATTGATCAGGAAATCTTCATATTCAATATTTTTATATTCGGCTTTATTAATGACAGGATTATTTAATGTTCCTTTTCTTGCCTCCCCTTCGATGGGAACAAAAAAATAGCTTCCTTCATCTTTAGCCTGTGCATCCGTTACAATCAGGTCTGCCTTTTCATCCTCAGCACTTGATATTACCAGCGGATGCTTCAGGGATTTATAGTTTTTGAGGTGGTATTGCTTAATTTCCTTTGCCTGCTTTTTGCCTTCACGGTAACCTATAATAAGTTTTGCTACAGGGATTTCGAATTCCGGATCTTCAGTAAGTGATACCCTGATGGTATCGCCTATTCCATCTTTTAACAGGGTTCCGATTCCAGCAGCAGATTTGATACGGCCATCCTCAGCATCTCCGGCTTCTGTAACTCCAAGGTGAACCGGATAATTCATGTTTTCCTTCAGCATACTTTTAACCAATAATCTGTTTGCTTCAATCATCACCCTCGTATTACTCGATTTCAGTGATAATACAAGATTATGAAAATTATTCCCTGAACAGATTCGTGCAAATTCAAGGGCCGATTCAACCATGCCTTCAGGTGTATTGCCATAACGGTTTAAGGTTCTTTCAGATAATGATCCGTGGTTTACACCAATTCTGATTGTTGTTCCGTGATCCAGACAAATTTTTAGCAGAGGATATAAACGTTCACTGATTCTTTCAAGTTCAAGGTCATACTCAGATTCCGGGATTGGTTTTCCTGATTTTCTGTCAACATAATTTCCCGGATTGATCCTAACTTTTTCAACAATCCGTGCGGCAATTTCTGCAACTTTTGGATTGAAATGAATATCCGCGATCAGCGGGGTTCCGTATCCGGCAACACGGAGTTTCTTTTTAATGTTCCTGAGATTCTCTGCGGCCTGAACTGAAGGTGCAGTAATCCTCACATATTCACAACCAGCTTCTATCATCCTTATCGATTGCTCGACTGTTGCCTTTGTATCCATTGTATCGGTTGATGTCATCGATTGGATACGAACAGGATTACTTCCACCCAAAGGAATATCACCAATATATACCACTCTTGTTTTAAATCTCATCAAAACAAAATTAGCTAAAATGAACTATAGTATTTCTGAAAAATTGTGGATATGTAATATTAGGACTTTTCGCTAAAGTCGCTTTAGTCGCTTAGGTCTGTTAAGTCGGTATTTCTCTGTGCTCTGAACCCTGTTCTCTTTACCCCTTGCCATCAACCAGTTTTACTAATCTTCATCAGGGCCTCCCGGTCAAGGATTTTGAAATTGTTTCCTTCTACATGAATCACCTTGCCGTCTTTCAGATCCTTCAGTATCCTGATGGCGCTTTCTTTAGTCATGGCGGTCATTTCTGCCAGGTCCTGTCGTGATATGGGTGTTTCAAATTCATCACTTTCATGCACCGCATCGGCAAGATAAAATATAGCATCGGCAACCCTGCCATGCATGTGTTTCTGGGTTAGGTTAATGAATTTGTGGAAATTCTTAATCCCCTGTGTATTGGTGTGTGCCAGAATTTCCAGGGCAAAACCGGCATTGTTTGAAACAACTTCCTTAAACAGGTTAATGTCAATAAAACAGGAAGTAACATCGGTAAGAGCGGAAACAGTATAATGAAGCTTAAAGTCGGTGTACATTCCAGGGCCGCCAACCATCTCGTTGGATTTCAGTATTTTAATGATCAGGTTTTTGTCAACCAGGCCTTCTATATAAATTTTCGCGAATCCTGAAGTAACACAGGCGATATGGGTTAAAGCTGCCCCCTGTTTAAAGATTGTTTCCCCGGCTTTAAACCTTACTTCGTACCTGTCTTTGTTTATTAACTCCAGTTCATCATCAGTTAACAGCGTAAAAATATTCTGCTTGAAACAACAATTTCTACATTTTAGATCTTTTGATACTTCTGGCATATAATTAGCTGTTAGTCTTTGCCTTAGTAATTTTCATGCTGCCAAATATAAACAATAAATAATAAGTAAAGATACTTAAAATTGATTTGAATCACAAACTCAATGACATATGTCAATCCCTTCATGTAATTTATTCAATGATTGTGCGGGGGCAAATCATTGTTTTTCAATGCTCTCCGGGATTAAAATTTAATAATATTGTTAAGGTGATTTCTGAGAAAGAAAAGTTCAAACTAAATATCAAAAAATTATGAAAAAGTTTACATTATTTTCGTTTCTGACGCTACTAGCAGTAGCTGCAGTATTTGTGATTTCCAGCTGTGAAGGCCCTGCAGGCCCGGCAGGCGCCGATGGTGCCGATGGTGCCGATGGTACAAATGGTGAGAATGGCATTAATGGTGAAGACGGTACAGCTGTTTGTCACGTATGCCATAATGATGACCAGACAATGTTTGCCTTTGTAAACCAGTGGGAGCATTCAACCCATGCTACCGGAGGAAACTATGAACGGAATGGTACATCATGTGCACCATGCCATACCAGCCAGGGTTTCCTGGAAAGAATGGCAACAGGTGAAGAGGTAACAACCGAAGCTATAAACAATCCTAATCCGATTAACTGTTACACCTGTCACAAAATTCATGAAACCTATACAACAGCAGACTGGGACTTCACGTACAGTGATCCTGTTGAATTATGGTATGCAGGTGATGCCGATGCTATGTACGACATGGGTAAATCAAATATATGTGCTAATTGCCATCAGGCTCGTGTAGTTTCTCCTGTGCCCGTTGTAGGTGGCGACGACCTGGAGATAACGAACAAACGTTACGGAATGCATCACGGACCGGTTGCCAATATGTTTGTTGGAGCTGGTGGTTATGAAGTTGGATCGGGCTATTCCAATTCACTTCACTCAACCATGGTTGAGAATGGATGTGTTACCTGTCATATGGCAACTGCTTATGGAGCACAGGCCGGTAATCATACATTCGGTGTAGCTTATGAATATCATGGCGGAATGGTAATTAATGAAGCTGGCTGCGTTGCATGTCATCCAGATGGTATTGAAACAATTGTAGAAGAAACACAAGCTGAAATCAATATGTTACTCGATGAACTTAACCAGATTTTAATGGATCAGGGTGTGCTTGACGAAGATCATTATGTAATTGTTCCTCAAACCCTGACTGCCGACCAGGCGGGAGCCGTAGTCAACTACAAATTTGTTCTGGAAGACAGAAGTGGTGGTGTTCACAACCCAACTTATGCAAAGAAAATCCTTGAAAACACCATAGCGGCATTACTTGCTAATTAAACTACGTGAAACAATAAATCTAAAAAAGGCTTCTTTTTCACAATTTGAAGCCTTTTTTAATATTTTGGAAACAAGAAATTAAAAGAAAGGATGATTATGCAAAAGATTAAAAACCTATTACTTATGCTGGCAGGGATATTATTTTTATATGCCTGTGAATATGAGTTTATCGAACCGTTTAAACCGGTGCCACCAGATCCGGAAGATACGATCAGTTTTGCAACTGAGATCGCTCCGATCTTTGGCACTCAAAATTGTACGCAGTGCCATAACGGCACCATTGCTCCAGATCTACGCGCCGATAAAGCTTATCAAAGCATTATGGATAATGATCTTGTTAACCTTACAACACCGGCTGAGAGTATTATTTATACCAAACCTTTTCCTGGTGGAGGCCATGCGGCAGAATATGATATTAACCAGGCAGGCCGGCTACTTGGATGGATACAACAAGGTGCATTAAATAACTGATGGTATCATTAAAATGAAATTGCGATGAAAAGAATAACAACAATAATATTGGTTTTTGCCTTCTGTATAGGTACTTTATATGCCCAGGAAGAAAATAAGAAAAAAGACAAACCTGTCCGTGCACCTTTTGAATCCGGTATCTTGATCGATAATCAAACAGTTTTTATCCCTGTAAAGAATACACTTGAATTTATTATTGAACACCGTTTTGGTGATGTAAGCGAGGGTATCAGCGATCTTTGGGGGATCTATGCTCCTTCAAATATAAGGCTTGGATTGAATTATAGTGTAACAAACAAACTCATGGTTGGTGTAGGTACTACCAAAGATAATAAACTGCAGGATTTCAGGGTAAAATATAATATCCTTGAGCAAACCCGGAAAAACATCATCCCTGTTGCCGTTACTGCTTATGGCAACATGGCTATTGATGCCAGGAATGAAGATATATTTGGGGTAAATTACAAATTCTCAAACCGCTTGTCGTATTTCGCACAGGTGATCATAGCCCGTAAAATCAGTAATGCATTTACAGTTCAGATCGCTCCAAGCTGGTCACATATCAATGCTGTCGATTCTAACTACAAGCATGATAAATGGGCATTATCCTTTGCAGTAAGGGCAAAGATCAGCGGTCAGTCTTCCATTGTTTTAACGTACGACCTTCCGCTTGATATAAAGGGCTCATACCAGACAGACAATGATGATTACAAACCCAAAGCAAATTTTGCCATTGGCTGGGAGATCTCAACAAGTACACATGCTTTTCAAATATTCATCGGAACAGCCAAGTCGCTTGTTCCACAGTACAACGTGATATATAATCAGAATGACTGGACGAAGATAAGTGATCTTATATTCGGATTTAATATAACCCGACTCTGGTCCTTTTAAATAATAAATCGAATGTTTAACTTAAAATAGGAGTAATTATGAAATCAGTGAATGTAATAATATTAGTTGTGGTTGTACTCGGAAGTTTTCTTCTGGTGGCTTTCATAACACCACAGGATCAGCCTGCACCCTGGGAAGTTCCTTCAAAGTATCTGAAAATGAAAAACCCTTATAAGGATGATGCCAGTCTTAAAAAGATCGGGAAGATGATGTGGGCAAAACATTGCAAATCATGTCATGGTGGTGGCGGACTTGGAGACGGCCCTAAAGCCAAACAACTGGAAACCTTTTCGGGTGATTTTTCCACTGAGGCATTCCAGGAACAAACCGATGGTGCCCTCTGGTATAAAACCTTCATCGGAAGGGACGAAATGCCGGGATTCGAGAAAAAAATCCCTGATGAAGAAGATCAGTGGGCAGTTGTAAATTATATGCGAACATTCGCCAAATAATATTGTATAATACAAAGGGTGTAAGATTTTCATCTTACACCCTTTTTTATTTTAAATTCATTCACTATGAATATCAGGCGAGAAAAATCTAACATTATTAACCTGGTACTGATTATAGTCTTTGTTCATTTATATATTTCAGGCTATAGCCAGGATGAACCTGAATCACCAACTTATCTGGATGAAAATGAACAATGCATGAAGTGCCATTCAAAAACCAAATATTATTTTTATAACGATTGGACCGAGCGTATGCAGAAAGCAAATATGAATCCCTATCATTATGTTGACTCTGCACTTTTTTATATTTCCAATCATAAAAATTTTCGTTGTACCGATTGCCATTCAGAAGAATATACTGAATTTCCACATGCATGGGAATTGAGAATGGAATATAAATATACCTGTCTTGACTGTCATGAAGGGGATGATAACTACGCAGAATATCATTTTGAAAGAATTGATGAAGAATTCCTTGAAAGTGTTCATTCATCAAGGCATAGTGAGGACTTCACCTGCTGGATGTGTCACGATCCGCATACTTATCATATCAATGCGCGTACCAATCTGGATATTCACGAAATTATCACTTATGATAATGAGATTTGTCTGACCTGCCATGCCAATATAGAAAAATACCAGCTGCTGACGGATGCTGAAAATCCAAACATCATCGACAAACATGACTGGTTGCCCAATCAGGTACTGCATTTCAGAAATGTCCGATGTATCGAATGTCATGCAAAGATACAGGATGACATCCTTGTCGCCCATAACATTCAGCCCAAGGACAAAGCGGTTCAGGCATGTGTTGAATGTCATTCAAGCAATTCATTGCTTATGGCTTCCTTATATAAGTTCAGGGCAAAGGAAAAAAGAAATAAGGCTGGATTCTTCAATGCATCCATTCTTCAGGAATCTTTTGTAATAGGTGCAAATAGAAACTACTACATGAATCTTGTAAGTGTAGTGATTTTTGCGCTTGTGATTCTGGGAATTTTAACTCATGCATCGTTACGAATTTTTAAAAAATAATTGGTATGGCAACAAGATTATATTTATATCCCGTATGGATTCGTATCTGGCATCTTCTAAATGCCTTGCTCTGTCTGGTACTGATTATCACCGGGGTGAGTATGCAATATTCAAATCCTGAATATCCGTTTATCAGGTTCGATCTCGCAGTTAGCATACATAATATCTGCGGTGTTGCAATGTCAATCAGTTACGTCTCATATATTATAGGAAACATCACGACAGGAAATAGTCGTTTTTACAAGTCATGGGGCGTTGACCTGAAAAAAAACATGATGACCCAGTTTAAATTTTATACTAGCGGCATCTTTAAAAAGGAAGATGCGCCTTTTCCGATCAATGAAAAGCGAAAATTCAACCCCCTGCAAAAAGTATCCTATGTTGCAATGATGTATCTTTTTGTTCCCATTCTGGTGATTTCAGGCTGGGCTTTGCTGTTTCCCGAAGTTATACCAAACGTGTTTGGCATCAGTGGATTGTATGTGACAGATTTGTTTCATGTTATCTCGGGATTTATTATTTCAATTTTCATGTTTATACATATATATTTCTGTACCATCGGAACAACACCTGTCAGTAATTTCAAATCGATGGTCAACGGCTGGCATGAATAAAAAAATAAAATACAGGGAATCAAATAAACAAACTGAACTACCTCGCCATAGAGCAACGGGGTATCAAGTATGTATAATTATAATCGCTCTGGCCTGAGGCTTGGCGGGGAATTAAACCCTCGTCCCGCCTAGGCGAGATTAAACAACATAAAAGCATAACAATACCTCATTACCTAAATTAACTTAAATGATGAAGAAAAAGAAAGATAAAGGTTCAAACTCACGACGACAATTCCTGAGGGAAGGTTTGCTGGCAGGGGCAGGAGCCCTGGCTGGCGGAGCAATTTTATCTTCCTGTGGCACTGATGATCATGAAAAGCTGAAGGTGCTCACAACAGATGGGGAAGTTGTAGAAGTAGATCCAAAATATCTTAAAGCTATTAAAGGGATCAAAGAAGATGCAAAACAGGGATTACCGGGAAGAAAGTTCGTTATGGTGATTGACCTGGCCAAATGCGCCAATGTCCGAAAATGCATTACATCATGTCAGGATGGCCATTATCTTCCAAAAGAAATTGAATATATGAAAGTATATCTGCTTCAGGATTCCGAAAGGACCGCACCATACTGGTTCCCAAAACCCTGTTACCATTGCGACAACCCGTTATGTGTTAGTGTTTGTCCGGTTGGTGCTACCTATAAGCGAACAGATGGTATTGTCCTTGTTGATACCGATCGATGTATTGGTTGCAAATTCTGTATGACGGGTTGCCCGTATTCGGCACGTGTTTTTGCATGGAAACATGATGATGAATACGAATCGCCAGTACAATACAATCCCGAAAATTCTGTACCTGGCCAGGAAGGTACCGTATCAAAATGTGTATTCTGTGCCGACAGGCTCCGGGAAAACAAATTGCCCTATTGTGTTGAAGCCTGCCCTATGGGCGTGATCTATTTCGGGGATATTGATGAAGATGCTGTAACCAATGGCGCAGAAACGGTGAAATTCAGCGAACTCATCAGTGAAAAACACGGATACAGGTATCTGGAGAATCTGGGTACCCGGCCCAGTGTTTACTATTTGCCTCCCGTAAACCGTCAGTTTCCTGTCGACAGAGGATTTAAAGGCCTGGAAGAAGATGTTGAAAGAAGATATGAAAATACACCTTACGTGAAAAAGAAGAAATAATCATGGATACATCAGCACCTAATTATGATAGTACGATCAATGAGTTAAGGGATCAGATTGAACGACCCGGTAAATTAACAATAGTCTGGATCATTTTCCTTGCCTTACTGGTATGTCTTGGGATATTTGCCCTGGTTATGCAGATCCTCAAAGGACATATTATCACCGGAATGCGTGATAATGTAGTCTGGGGTATCTATATTGTGAATTTTATATTTTTTATGGGGATCAGCTATGCGGGTGCCCTTATTTCAGGCGGCTTGCAATTGTTCCGGACTTCATGGCGCAAACCGGTTATCCGAATGGCTGAGTTTATTACGATCATTTCGCTGTTAATTGGACCGCTCTATATTTTGTTATGTATCGGAAGACTTGATCGTTTGCCATACCTTGTTATTTATGGCAGAATACAATCACCAATCACATGGGACGTCATTGCCATTTCGACGGATATCGTCGGGTGTATAATTTACCTGTATTTATCGGTTCTGAGAGATATTGCACGAATACGGGACTTTAAGGGATTGAAGATCCCTAAATGGAGGAAACGATTATATAAGTGGCTGGCGATTGGATACACCGGAACCGAGGAACAAAGGAAAAGACTTAACAGGGCCAGTGATATTATGGCCGCCATGGTCATGGCCATTGCTATCATTGTATATTCTGTACTGGCATGGATCTTCAGCGTTACCCTTCAACCCGGATGGCATAGTACGATTTTTGGACCCTATTTTGTCATTGCAGCGGTTTATTCTGGTACCGGTGTCCTCATTGTAGTTATGTGGGTTTACCGAAAAATCTATCACCTTGAAGATTATATTACAAAAAAACACTTTGTTAATGTTGGTGTTGTCATGCTGATCCTTGCAGCATTTTTCGGATATTTTACATTCAGTGAATACCTCACCAAATGGTACGGTTCGGAAAAGAATGATGAAATACTGATTAATATCCTGTTCGACAGGTATTTCTGGTCATTCGTTTTCTCCAACTATGCGGGTGTTTTAATGCCCCTGATCGTGATCGGCATACCCCAACTGAGAAAAATAAACCTGATCACCCTTACAGCAGTTGTCGTAATTATCGCCCTGTGGTTTAACCGCTACCTTATTGTCGTACCAACTCTTGAGTCACCCTATCTTCCCGTTCAGGACTTCAGGCCAGACTGGATACATTACAGTGGCACCTGGGTAGAATGGGTACTGACTATCGGCGGGATAGCATCTTTCTGCCTGTTCTTTACGATCTTTTCACGATTTGTTCCAATCATTGAGCTATCTTCAAAGAAAGAAAAGATCAGCGACGAAAACCTCAAAGTAATGAAAAGCATTGAGTCATGAAGATGAAAGGAATAATATTTACAACCATTTCAGTATTTGTGTTTACTCTTTCCACAGGCATAACACTGAAAGCGAACCAGGATGATGTTTTACCCGTATATATGGAATTGATCACCTGGAAATACAGTGATAATAACAGAAGTTTGATTGCCAATCTGCTCTCCGAAGATGCCGAAGGAGATGAAATTCCTGCAACAGGCATATCTGTATTTTATTATTTGCTCGAGGAAGATGAGCAGGTATTAATTGGTGAAGCTATATCGAATGATGAAGGCAATGCCATTTATAATTTTCCGGAGGGATATGAGTATCCAAAAGACGAGGAAGGCTATGTTACGGTTTTTGCAGAATTCCAGGGCGACAGGAATTTTGATTACGCAGAGGCTGAACTATCTTTTAAGGATGTTGATATCGACTTCGAATTTGTGGAAGAGGATGATGAAAGATTGATCTTTTTCAAGGGTATTATCTTCGGGAAAAATGATACTGTTCCATTAGCTGATGATGATCTGTACTTTTATGTGCCTCGTATGTTCAGCGATCTGAATATTGCGGAAGGATGGTTTGAAGAAAACGGGGAAGGAATTGTTGAGTTCCCATTGGATATCATTGGGGATTCTGCAGGTGTCGTGGAAGTGATTGCCCGTATATCAGAACATTTTGATTACGGTTATGTGGAAAAACGAAAGTTTATCAACTGGGCGGTTCCTTTCCATGCAGTTGCAAGAGAAGTTCCAACCAGGGAATTATGGACACCCATTGCACCCCTCTGGATGATCATCACCCTGATTATTATGCTTGTCGGTGTATGGGGACATTATATTTATGCCATCTATGAATTGTATATGATAAAAAAACTTGGCAGGAAGAAAAAAGACCGGTCTTAAATGGCAGGGACTATCTGTATTACCTGACAATAAACAGGCATGCCATCTGAAACTGAAGAAATATTTTGTGAAGATTTGAAACCATTGACCTTCAGGTAGCTGTAAATTTCAGGACTGCAGCGGAAAATAAAGGAGTCTCAAGAATTATTTATCTGAACGGACTTGGAAACACAAAAAGCAAACTTTCGCCACATCTTGAAAACAGGATCAAGGTTGCTGAAAAACTTCAGCAAGGTTCCTTCCCGACAACTGTACTTCGTGCTGGAATGATCATTGGATCAGGAAGTGCTTCTTTTGCGGGCGGAAATGAAATTGCCAGGTAAGGCCCGGCTTGAATTCTATCTTGATAATTATGAAGGTCTGAATAAGTTTTCCGTCAATGCATATTTTCAACCCAAAGGGTTTGCAGGATATCTTTACTGGTATTTTTTCCTGCCCTTTCATGGTTTAATATTCAGGGATCTGATCGTCCAGATTGAAAAAAGATGTTGTAATTAGCTTAAGGCGCTTACTTTTTTAAGATCGGTTATGTCTTTAATTTCCATAATTTTCCGGCTATAATCAATGATACCATCTTCCCGGAGGTTCCTTAAGCATTTGGAAGCGCTATCAGCTGACATCCCGGTAAGATCCCCCAGGTCCCCATTTGATAACACAAGGTCAAAACTTGTACTGTCATACGTTGAAATGACATTTCTGCTGAAATCTTTGAAAAATTCATCTGCAAAGGCAACATTCTTATAAAGTAAATCCTTGAATGTTTTCACATCAATAAAACAGGCGGAGGTATTCATAAGCGCCTTAACAGTATAATGATGTCTTTGGTCGATATACATCCCCGGGCCACCGATGAAATTTGAAGGTTTAATAATTTTTAAGATTACATCCCTGTTATTGGATCCTTCGATATGCATCTTGGCAAGTCCGGCATTAATCGTTATAACATGCGACAGGTAAACCCCCTGTTTTCTTATGATCTCACCTTTTTTGAAATGTAATACAAGTTGATTCTCTTTAACCAACGTGAGTTCACTATTACTCAAATGGTTAAAAAGGGGTGACTTAGATTCGCAAGTAACAGGATCTTTATTTTGAGAACCCTGACCTTTGGCTATGGGATCTTTTCTTTATCGTTTCTCAAAATTAAGTATATCACTCCTATTTATACTGAGGAAATGCATTAAGAATCACTGAAGCAGATCAATTATTTGATGTTTGATATATTGACATTTATCATACCCGATAAGATGGCTAAGCAGTCCGGTGGCAGTCATATCGGCAATAAGTATTCTTACTTTTCTGATATTTTTAATGGGCTTTATCAGCAAGATGATGCAACTGCCTCTGGTTTCATACAAAGTATAGATTTGTCGCATGTTACCAGAAATTGACTTTATTTATTATGTTCGCTTTATTTACTTATCATTCTGGATTTTACCATAGTCAAAAGATTTCTGTCAATTCGCATTAAAAACGTTGCCTTTTTCCTCAACCATGCAGGATTATTCATTGTCATTGTAGCAGCTTCCATGGGATCATCCGATTTGTGGCGTCTTAAAATGACACTTGGTGAAGACCGAACCATATTCAAGGCATATGATCATCATGGGAATTCTTACAATTTGCCGTTCGCCATTAAGCTTCTTGATTTCAAAATTGCCGAATATCCCCCACAGCTGGGAATGTTAAATCCTGTTGATCATAAACTGAAGTTGGATAAAGAAACACAGTTACTGGAAATAAAGGAAGGCAAACAGGGCAGTCTGGGCGATTGGAAAATAACTATTGATGGGTTGAAGATCTACCAGACTGGATATGATGAAAGTAAAGGAAAATGGTCAAAGATCAATATCATTGAGCTTGTAAAAGATCCCTGGCTTCCGGTTGTTTATATAGGAATTTTTATGATCCTGGCAGGATCCTTATATCTTGCATGGATGGGAAGATCACAAATCATTATAAATGAAAATTAATATGACCTGGTATAATTATTCCCTTTTTATGTTTTTATCATCCACGCTGTGGATACTTTCCCTTGCATTTGCGGTAATATTGATCTGCTGGTTTGGCATTAACTATCTTCCTTCGGCAGATACAATGGTTCATGTATATTAAAACTAATAAATTAATTTTCCTGGGTCTTCTCAGGATAAGCGAAGGTCTTTTTAAAAAAGCTCAGCACGGGCGTTGCCCGCACTGAAGCTGGTTCAAACTAAATGTGTTATTAAGTCCCCTGTTATATTAACAGGTGTTTCTTTATTCCCTGATCTGCTTTATATCACTTTGCTCAACTATATCTCTCAACTTTTGCCTTTATACTTTTTACTTTTGCCCTGTTATCACAACAACTGAAACTCAAACGTCGGATACCCTTTCTCTCCTTCTTCACTGTAAAAATCAATAAACCTGAGCTTATAATAATAATCCTCTTTTGTGCGGATCAGATAATTTACATTTGATCGAACGATGTATGATACATTACCTGACTGCACATCTCCAACCACCTCCTTCCAATCATATCCTATGATGTCAAATGAATCATTATAAGTCATCCCCTCTGCCACATTAAGTGTTATGTTGTTGAAATTCAACAGTGTATCCCTGGCAACCTCAATCCCCTGAAGTTTATTGATCAAAACACCTGTTACAAGGTATGGATACTCATCACCGGCATTTGTAAATAAGATAGTGGTGTATTGAGTAAACCATAACTCCCAGAGATCTTTATCCGGTTCAAGGTTGAGCTGGGACCCATCATCATCAAAGGAGAAAAACACATAATTCACCAGGTTATTTTTCATGATAGTAAAGTAGGTGGGATTAATGGCGTTGAGATCACCAAAACCAATCTGGTAAACGGAATCACTTACATATTGAAAAATAATTTTTATAAGGCCGACTTTATTGCCCTGGAGATTATAACCTCTGTCAATAATATACACCTGCTGTGTATAGGAGGTATCGTGTCCATCTATCTCAAACCAGCTGCCAATTGCTGTTGAATCAGGGTCACCTTCTGAATTGTCGAACTTCCATTCTATTCCGGATGTGTCAATAGATTGCGCGAAATCATGCTGCATCGTATTTCCTGCCCACATGAATTTTGATGTGTTCAGGATAATATGCCATCCTGTATCAGAACACTCAAACCCAAGATCCCATTCAGTTTTAATGTTCTCTGCAATAATGTTTTCTGCTTCCAGGTCAAAATAGGCCTGTATTTTATAGTTCTTTGTCATTGGGATAACCGAGGTAATTACATCACCGGAATCATGGGGAGGTATCATTTCATCCTCCTTAAAACAACCCGAAAGGATAAATAAGAATACCAGTAATATGATGATATTTTTCTTCATTACTTTAAATACTTTATGGTGTACGAAGCCATAATAAACCAGGATCTACCCCAGCCAACGATGGATGAATCCCCTCCGGTATGGACACCACCATTGTTTCCCCCCGAAAGAAGTACACTTTGATTATTAAGTATATTTTTTACCCCGGCCGCAACAAATAAACTATTCTGAAAAAAGCTTTTACTTATCGTAAAGTCTAGGGTGTGAAAATCTGCCATTGTTTTCAACATTACCTCGTCATCAGTATCGATATAGAAATAGGGTAATTTGCCATTGTATTTATAAAACAATGAGAATGTTATATCCTGGCCTATTAGTTTATAATTTAAAGAGGTGTTTACATCTGTACTGGAAGCATTTTGATTTGTTTGCCCCTCTGATTTTAAAATGGTGCTGATAGTATGAACAACACCGGTTTTAAAATTCAGGTTGGGATAAAATCTGTAATTCAATGATACCAGGAATCCTTTTGTTTGATATCTGCCAAGGTTTTCATAACGGTATGGTGGTGGGGAATCATCATCATCTACAATAACAAGGATAATGCTGTTTTTAATATTGTTGTAAAAGAAGACCCCCTCTGCTTCATAAACATGTTGATCCCTGTCAGCATAATAGAGCATTGAAAAGTTTACGTTGTGAGAGCTTTCAGCCATGAGATCCGGATTACCATAGACCCTGTGATTGACATCAACAAAATAAAGATATAGTTCCTTCAGGGAAGGCGACCGAAATCCTTTGGCATACGAAGCCCTCAGGGAAAGTCTGTCAACCGGATCATATTTCACATTAAAAGAGTAAACAAGCGGGGCGCTGTACTTTGTATTATAAATATACCTTAATCCCGGTTGCAGTAATAATCGCTGCCAGGGTTTGTACATTACACTGAGAAATGCAGCATAATCACCAATTTGCTGTACAGCATTTTCGATCTTCCCCCCCTTACCCTTTTCATAATTCAGGTCAACACCTAGCTGGTAATTGAATTTACCATTTTGATTGCTTTTACTGTAGGTGGCCCTGGTCATAAATGAATAAAATATTGTAGTGTCCTCATCAACCAGTGTTTGTTCCAGACTTGTCATGTCTTTGTAAAATTCTTCTTTCCGCCGGTCGAAGATCGAATAGGCACTGAGAATATTCAGATAGCGGTTTGATGGTAGCTTGATACTAGCATCTAACTTGTTTGTAAATCTTACCGTGTTGAAATAATTATCAAATGCCTTTTCATAATAGGGAGCCTTCAGGTTTCCTTTGCTTTGCAGTTTTTCATTAAAATAGGAGGTGGCATACTTGAGTTTTAATTTTTGTCTGTCGAGGATATAAGAGCCATCAATAAAATACTGGCGTTTGGGCTTCCATTGTTTTGCTCTTGAAGTATCATTTTCCGAATATCCTGAAAAGAAATTCCTTCCCCCTGAAACCTGGAATATGTGATCACCATATCTCAACGATGTGCTTCCATCAACATTATAAACCCCGACAGATTCCGTATATCCGTTAAGGCTGGTATAGCTGCGGTAATTCTTATTCTCCCGTGTGATAATATTCACAACACCAGCCATGGCATTGCTGCCATATACCACCGACATCGGGCCTTCAATAATTTCTATATGATCAACATTATAAAGGTTTAGCTGATTCATATCAATGGTACCATTCAATCTGCCAATTACCGGCACTCCATCAACAAGAAACTTCACATGTTCACCTGATAAACCCTGCAGGCTTAATCCCGCCCCGAGGAATGCATCCTGGGTTGTTCTTATGTTAAGCTCTGTGCCCAGTAGTTCATTCAGGTTAACGGCAGCTTTCTGTTCGATCTGCTGACTGTTGATCACCTTGAGCTTATATATTGATCTGTCCGCCCTTTCAGGTGTATATTGAGCCGTAACGACAACTTCGTCAATATTTAAGATGGTAGGTACGAGTTGATAGGTGTTGCTTTCACCGGGAGTAATGGTATCAATAAAAGTTTCATACCCCACGTAGCTGATACCCAATTTTGATATGTTAGAAACAGGATTATCTGTTATCCCCTCTTCATTTGTAATGCCGGTAATTACCTTCCCTGATAACAGCGACTCAAAACAGACATGAGCAAAGGATATGGCCTTGCCGGATTTACTATCAACGATCTTTATCGGATATACCTGACCTCTTAATGAACTGACCCAAAATAAAAGGAATACAAAAACCATCAGGGCACAACAAGACCACGATCTTAATGAAACAACCTGAAATTGGCTTATTTTAATTCTTGTTGATTTTGGTTTTAACCACAGAGAAGGCATACAGGAATTCCTATATGCCCTGTTTTCTCTGATTAACTCGGTGTACCCTGTGGTTATCATAGTGTTCAAACTAAAATTATGATTATCTCTTTACAATAAACTTCTCTGTTACCCTGCCCTCAATGGTTTGAATTGTAAGGAAATAGACACCATTCATTAGCTGGGAAACCTTGAGATTGTAAAAGTCTGTCCCATGATCAGGAAGCATATTATTGTAAATAGCTCTTCCTGTGAGATCCGTTATTTTTACCGATTTTTCACCGGTGACTTCCGAATAATTGAAACTTAAGATCTTGTTAACCGGATTTGTATGTATTTTCAGTATTGGGGCTTTATTTTCATACTCAATAATATCGGCCATTGAAATCGCTTCTTTAACAAAAATTGTTTTTCCGGTTCCTATCTGAAAAGAGTTGAAATACAATTTATAGACATCAGCATTTTTATTGGTGACAAAAAACACCAGTGAGTCGACAATTTTATATTGAAGTGTTCCAAAATCGAATTTTTTCCAGTTCCAGCCAATCCCTGATTTTGTAGTATCAACCGGAACGGTAAACCAATCCGTATAATCGGGTGAAACAGGATGAAAACGATTGTTTGCAATATTAATATTACTCAGGATGCCGGTTACCGGATAGACACCACCCTGCGGTTGAGCTCCAATATATTTGGTCCACAGAATATCCCAGCTTTCCTTATTCGGTTCCCTGTCGATGAGTTCATCGTTGGTTATTGAATAGTAAACAAAGTTTTTTGTCACATAATCCATCAGGTTATATTCCTTTTCCATCTCCTCCGAATTGTCGAGATTTGCATACCGGAACTGGTAAATGTTCTGGGCGGATAGCTTACGGACTATCCACAGTTTTTTATAAATGGTATCTGCAAGTTTGATAATAAACAGGGAATCACCAACCAGTTTATGGGTTACCATATTGTAAATCCCCCATCCGTAATCGAGTTGTCCATAGCCATTTCTGTTGAATGCCCCATCCTCCCAGTCTTCTTCCGAATTATAGAGAACAGGCCAGGTTGACAGGCCTGTTGTGTCTATATTATTCCATCCGTTTGTATCGGCCTTAGGATAAATTTTTAATTCTATTTCACTGGCATCATTAACAATGATCCCTGCAGACATAACGGATGTGTAAAAAGCGATATCCCAGTTATTGCGTGGTTCGGATTTCACTTCACCATTGGTTAAACTGTAAAAAACATCATTTGAATAGCCGTTTCCCATATCAACAGAATCTATTGTCTGTGCTGAAATGATCGATCCGGATGTTATCAGAACTACGCTGATCAGACTAATTAGTAAAGCTTTTTTCATGATAAAATTTTTATGGTTTTTAAATTAAATTTCATTGAACTAACCAGGTTTGAACAATAAAAAAATTATTATTCAATCAATTAATCGATATGAATTCGATGATTATAAAGAAGGGGGTCCCCGGAAATTTCGTTGATCCGGGAAATCTGCGATTCGCAGGAAATAGAGATAGACGGGATAGAATAATTTTTTCCAGTTAATCAGGAAACCAGTTAAGGAGATCGTAAGGGCGATAAATAAACCAGCAAAAAGAAACAGGTGAAAATTCTGGGCTTTATGCGAACTGATCAGCACATGAAGTTGCTGTTTCTTATCTTTAGGCTTGATGATGGTATAGGTTTGCTCTACCAGTTGTTTCCCCCATATCCGTTGCATATGGAAATTGATGATGGATGCCAGAAACACCCACATAATTGCAGAGGCAGTGATGATCAGGATAGCCTTTTTATATTTGTTATTCGTGCTCATCAGGTATTAATCCACGTATCGCAAAGATATGATTATAATTTGACCTATATACAATAAATAAAAGAGGATTGATCCACTGTTTTTGATTGATATATATCATTAGGGCAGGCTGTCTTGAAATCCCATTCCTTGTTTTATGTTATTGCCTTTTTGTGTTTTAACCACAAAGTCCGCAACAAGTTAACGAAGCCTTAAGATCCTCTGCTTATCATAATGAAATATATTTTCATTCTTGGCGCTTCTTTTGCGGTCTTCGCGGTTAAAATAAATTTCTCTATTTCCGGATTTATTTTCGAATCACACTTTTATGCAACCATTTTCCCTTTTGCTCTTTATCATATGTTTCAAAAACAAAATTCCCCCCTGATTCCTTAATTATAATTTCTGTGTTCCCAGAGGCCAGCTTTTCATATTGCTTACCTGTTTCTACCTCTATCAGCCAATCTTTGATTTCGTTTGCTGATTGTGTTTCGTACTGTAGGCCTTTATTATATTCGGCAATGGCCTCCACCGAAGTTGCTTCAATTAATCTTGGCCAGGTTTTTCTGAATAATTGAGCACTTCCATAAAAATCAGCACTGTTGATCTCTCCGTTAATAGCAAAAACAAAACCAATAATATCGTCTGAATTGTTAAACAAGTCACCAAAGAAAGCCGTGTAATCTTCGGTTAATTTATCAAGTTCTTCATTTTCAAGTGTAAGTTGAAGGCTTGATTCAGATTCCGAATTTTCTACAGCTGCATCCATATTGCTGTTAAGCTTAGCCTGCAATTCTTCCACTTCTCCCCAGACATCCTGTTGAGATTCTTTATCGATAGTTGCCAGTTTCAGATCCCTTGATGCTATTCGTTTACTACTACCACTGAATTCAGAATATGATTCATTCCCCCTTTGAGACCAGCGTCCATACTCGACACAGAAAGAAGCCAGTGGAATTCTGTCAGACCAGGGAGGGATAATGATATCGTATCGGATTACCCTGTCCTGTTTCCCCCCTTTTACAATATCACCTGACTGGATAAAAACAGGATGTTCGGATTTGTTTTCAATGGCCAGTTCGCCAACATTTGAGGTTTCAAGCACTTTAATAATGTCCTTTTCAAGGGCTTCTTCAAGTGTTAGCATGTTGTCATAGATTAATTGGTCCCCGCCCTGAAGAAACCACAGCGTAAGGTTTTTGTGGGTGTAAGGTTTTGAGATTTTGTAGCTGTCATAGATTACCTCCTGTGCATTGCCGCCCGTATTCACACATAACAATACAATGCATGCCGATAAAGCAATTAATGTTGTTTTCATGATAATAACTCCTGATTTAGTTAATAATGCCGTTTGTTTAAATGAGGGTAGAAACTTATGACATATATGTGATTTTAGTGGAATAATTCCAAAATCATACCAAAAACAAGTTTGGAGTTTTAAATTAATTTGAATAACAAGGTGATGAATCCAGGTGATCCTGTTAAGATTGAAGTATAAATAATTTCGAAGGATGACACAGATTATTTATATCTTTATAAAGGAATATATAGCATACTCTATTTTTTCTAAGAATTCGTATGAAGGATCAGATCAGCCAATTTGAAATGGCGTTACTTGATTTTAATGAGGTTCAGGCTAAGGAAATACTTATTAAAGTTCTTGCCAATGGTCGGAATGTAATTGCAGATGTGATAGAAAACGCCCTAAAAAGTATAGGTGATAAATGGGAGAAGGGAGATGTGGCCTTGTCACAGGTTTACATCAGCGGACGGATTTGCGAATCCCTTGTTACAGAATTACTGCCTGTATCAGACCAGGATTCAGCCGGGGGCCCTGAAACAGCTATTGTCACCTATGGTGATTATCATATCCTGGGGAAAAAAATTATTTATGCTGTTTTAAAATCATCCGGGATCAACCTGTTAGATCTTGGTCATGGATTGAACGCAGATGAGATCGTCGAAGAGATCATTAATAAAAACATAAGAATTTTACTTGTCTCGGTATTAATGTATCCTTCTGCACTTGAAATTAAGGAATTAAGGGGAAAGCTTAATGATCATCATCTTGATGTCAGGCTTATTGTAGGTGGTGCTCCGTTTTATTTTGATAATAATCTCTGGAAACAGGTTGGTGCAGATGCAATGGGTAAATCCCCTGCAGATGCGATTAGCTTGATAAATGACCTAACCTATTGATATGGAGACTTATAATTCACTTCAACGAGTGCTCACAGCATTGGGCCAGAAAGAGCCTGACAAGGTACCATTATTTTTATTGCTATCATTACACGGGGCAAAGGCGCTTAATATCAGCATTAAAGATTATTTCAGCAAAGCAGAGAACATAGTTGAAGGCCAGCTGAAAATGATGCGAAAATATAATAATGATTGCATTTATGCCTTCTTCTATGCACCATTGGAGACAGAAATATGCGGAGGGGATGTAATATACAGAAATGATGGCCCTCCAAATTCGGGCCGGCCTTTCATAAAATCAGTGGAGGATATTCGGAGTTATGCCCCCCCCGTCCCCGAACAAACCAAGGAACTGGAAAAAGTATTTAAAGCAATCGGTTTATTAAAAAGTGAAGTTCAGGATACTGTACCTATAATCGGAGTTGTAATGTCACCATTTTCATTACCGGTGATGCAAATGGGCTTCGATAAATATCTGGAACTGATGGTTTATCATCAGGCGGATTTTGAACTATTAATGCAGAAAAACGGGCAATTTTGTGTGGCATGGGCTAATGCCCAGATTAATGCCGGGGCTACCGCAATCTGCTATTTCGATCCTGTATCATCTTCCTCTATCATTACCAGGGAACAATACCTGAATACCGGTTATAAAATTGCGAAAAGAACTTTAGGACAAATCAAAGGGCCTTCAGCAACACATTTTGCATCGGGCAGGTGTTTGCCTATTCTTAAAGACGTGGCTGAGACCGGAACTGCTATTGTCGGGGTAAGTTGTCTGGAAGATATGGCTGATTTAAAACAGGTAGCCCGGGGAAAATTTTCACTTCTAGGCAATCTGAATGGTATTGGTATGGCTAACTGGTCGGCCCGTGAGGCGGAAAACCAGGTGAAATCAATCATACAAAAGGCCGGAAAAGGTGGGGGATTATTGATTTCGGACAATCACGGAGAAATACCATACCAGGTTCAGGATATAACCCTGCGGGCCATTGCAAAAGCCGTAAAAACCTGGGGAACTTATCCGTTAAATTGGTTTTGATTGTACCTTTGCCCTGTATGAAAGGGAAACTTCATCTTATCGTTTGTGAAAACTATATGAAAGAAGTAAACAAATTAATTGCTTCTGAGAAAATAATTAACATTAAAATTCATTCACATCCTGCTGTTTGCGACAGGTTCAACATTTCATCCGATAACAGGTATAAAGGGGCAATTAAAAAATTAAAGCAAACGTACGGTAATCATTATATTGTGGGTTGTACCCGATTTATTAACTTTTCAGATTCAGATGGCGATACCCTGACACCCTCATCTTCAGAACAAGAATTTACCTGTTTTGATTTGCTGATAAATAAAACATTCATAAATCAACTAATTTCAGAAGGAAATTATCTTCTTTCACCGGGATGGCTTCTTAAATGGAAGTTCTACATCGAAGAGTACTGGAAATTCAACAGGGAACAGGCTATAGATTTTTTCAGGGAATCTGCAAAAAAATTGCTTTTGCTGGATACAGGCATACGTGGGGAAATGAGATCGCACCTTGTTCAATTTGCTGAATATGTGAAGCTTCCTTATGAAATCATGAGTGTAGGCATGGATCATTTTCGGCTTTTATTTACAAGGGATTTTGAAAAGCGGAAATACGAAAAAGAATTATTGCAGACAAAACAAATGCTAAATGAGGAAAAGAAAACTGCCTCAAATTATGCATTGGCATTCGACCTGATCAGTCAGTTGGCAGAAATTGATACGGAATCAAAAATAATTGAAGGTGCGAAGGAAATTATTACAGCGCTTTTTGCACCCAAAAGAGTATCTTTCATCCCTTTCCACCAATCAGGCAATCTTATCATCGATGACAGGCAGCGATCAGAAATTAAAGACCTGGTATTATTCCCAGGTGAACATCTTATCCATAATAATGATGCCGGATTCAGCATACTAATAAAGCATGAAGGGAAATCCCTGGGAATTCTTATGGTTCAGGATCTGATGTTCAAACAACACCTTCAGAATTATTTAAGATTATGTAAGTTTATAAGCCAGGTTATAGGATTGGGTATCACAAATGCCAGGCAATATGAAGATCTGTTATTGGTAAAATCAAATTTAATTGCGGCTAAAAATGTCGCAGAAACGGCAAATAATACAAAAGATAAATTCTTATCCATCATTTCTCATGATCTGCGAAATCCTGTTTCCACGATGATTGGTCTTTCTGAACTATTACATGATGACTATTATTCAATGAATGATAATGAGCGTCTTAAAATGGTTAAACTCTTCGCCAGGGATAGTGTTTTTTTGTTGGAACTGCTTGAAAATCTTTTGCAATGGACTCATTCACAATCCAACAAGTTGAAATTTAAACCAGTTAAAATTGATGTTCTGGGTATGGTTGAGAAGGTGAAAATTTTATTTGAAGGTCATTTGCAGTCAAAAAAATTAGATCTAAAAATAGGAATTCAGCCTGGATTGTGCATTTATGGCGATAAAAATATGATCATGGCCATAATCAGGAATCTCCTGGCCAATGCAATTAAATTCACCAACCAGGGAGGTCATATACTGGTTTCCGTCATGCAGGTCAAAGAAAAAGTTAAACTTAGAATTACTGACACTGGCGTTGGTATGGATGAAAAAACAATTTTGAATCTTTTTAACTTAGAAAAAATGCAATCAACAAAAGGAACTGCTAATGAAACAGGTACCGGCCTTGGATTGATCCTGTGTAAAGAATTTGTCACAAAAAATGGTGGTGAGATTTCTGTTTCCAGCACCCCGGGAAAAGGAAGCACTTTCCTTGTTTCTTTGCCATCATGTTAATAATACCTGCCTGCGGATATTTAACATTTCAACTTTTCAACAACTAAACCATTCAACCAACTTTAAAATACTTCCTCTGAAATTTTAAAGCAACATTTACCAGCAGGATTAATACCGGCACTTCAACAAGTGGTCCTATAACAGCAGCAAAGGCTTCCCCTGAATTGATACCAAACACAGCCACTGCCACTGCTATGGCAAGTTCAAAATTGTTGCTCGCGGCAGTAAAGGAAATTGCAGTGGTTTTTGAATAATCAGCACCCGCTTTCTTACCCATGAAGAAGGAAACCAGGAACATAATTACAAAATAGAGTATCAGTGGAATGGCTATCCTGACAACATCAAATGGGATTTTTACAATGTACTCCCCCTTGAGGGAGAACATGACCAGGATAGTAAAAAGCAATGCAATAAGCGTTAAGGGGCTGATCTTGGGTATGAATTTTTTATGGTACCATTCCTTGTTTTTAACCCTGATCAAAATATACCGCGTCAGGAACCCTGCTATAAAAGGAATACCAAGGTAAATAAATACACTCTTTGCAATTTCCCTCATGGTAATATCAACCTCAAAAGATTTTAACCCAAGCCATTGCGGCAGGATTGTTATAAACACCCAGGCATAAACCGAAAAGAATAAAACCTGGAAAATAGAGTTCAGGGCCACTAGTCCGGCAGCATATTCCGTATCACCTTTCGCGAGTTCATTCCATACAATGACCATGGCTATGCATCGGGCAAGTCCTATTAATATCAATCCTGCCATATAATGAGGATAATCATGAAGGAAAAGGATTGCAAGGCCAAACATTAATATCGGGCCAATCAGCCAGTTTTGTATTAATGAGAGCGTGAGGATTTTTGTGTTTCTGAAAACGTCTTTCAGTTCCTCATATTTAACTTTTGCAAGGGGTGGGTACATCATCACGATCAATCCGATGGCAATTGGTATATTGGTTGTACCGTAGCTCTGACTATCCCAGAAAACTGCCATTGATGGAAACAGATATCCGGAGAAAACACCAATAAGCATGGCCAGGAATATCCAGAGGGTGAGATATCTGTCGAGGAAAGAGAGTTTTTTCCTTGTTGTCATTAAATTTATGTTTTAGCTTTTAAATTTAGTAATATAATCGCATACAAAAATATATACAGATATGTTATTGGTTCGGTTTTCAGGTTAAGAAAATTTTGATTTTTACAATTTATAAGATACAATTATTGAATACCCGGCTTTCAATTTCTATTTGTTCTAACATTGGATATTGTTGCAGATAATATAATGCCATTGCCCTTTCATCCATACAAATCAACAATTTATCAACTCCCGTCCCCCACAATTCAAAATAAAACACTTACTTTGTACACTTTAAAACAAACCCAAAAACATGAAACAACTTTTCCCTTTACAGGTATTATGCCTGCTATTAATTCCTTTCGGAATTATCAACGCCCAGTCCATTACACAAACACAATCGGAGCAAGTTGCCAAAAACCTGGTTTACGAACAATGGAACAAACACAGTGTTCCCCTTGATTACAATGATGTAAACATTTCTTTTGTTTATACCTTTCAGGAAGAAGGTATTAGCTGGTTCAACGTTTATAAAGTTGAAGATGGTGGCTTTGTGATCGTTTCAACACATAGGGGGATCTTGCCGGTTATTGGATATTCCCATCATGGATCTTTTCCCGTAGATTTCGATAAAAACTCCAACTACGGCAGTTATCTTTACAGTTATGTCGTTCTGGCCAAGGAGGGTGACAACCCCTCTGGGGCTCTTGAGAAACAATGGAATTATTATCTTACCGATGATTACAGGAATATTGATATATCCACCACCAGGAATAAAGGGGTGGAGCCCCTTGTGAGTGATATCTGGAACCAGGATTATCCTTATAATATCTTGTGCCCGGAGGACAGCCAGGGATCGGGAGGCCACGTTTATGCAGGATGTGTTGCTACGGCCATGTCGCAGATCATGTATTACTGGCGTTATCCTGAAACCGGGCAGGGCACACATGGTTATTATTCCGACTATGGCTACCTTTCAGTTGATTATGGCTCAACAAACTATAACTGGAATGCCATGCAGAACGACATTGACCCAAGAAATCCATGGGCGATAGGCGAACTGCAATATCATGCAGGCGTTGGTGTTGACATGAATTATTCACCTACTGGCTCGGGTGCCTGGCCAACAGATGCCCGTTATGCCATGGAGAATTTCTTCAAGTACCCGGATGTGCAGTATAAGAATAGAGATAACTTCACAACCAACCAATGGAAAGAAATGTTAATGGCGGAACTGGATGTGGCAAGGCCGATTGCCTATTACGGATATTCCGATAATGGTGGACATGCCTTTGTTTGTGATGGATACCAGGATGATCTGTATCATTTTAACTTTGGCTGGAGCGGAACCGGCAACGGATGGTATACCCTGAACGATATTAATGGGTTTCATTACTGGCAACAATGCCTGAGATACCTTGAGCCTGATCCTGCTGAATACCCGTATTATTTCAATGGCCAGATAACCCTCACGGAAAAATCGGGCTCTTTCACCGATGGCAGTGGTCCCATTAATAATTACCTCGACAATACAAGTGCAACCTGGATTATCGATCCACAGACACCACAGGATTCTGTTTCCAGTATAACGTTAATTTTTGAGGAATTTGAACTCGGGGAAAACGATGTGTTGACTATTTACGATGGGGATGGGCCCAATGCGCCGGTTTATGGAAGTTATTCCGGAACCAACAGCCCCGGGGTAATACATTCTACGGGTAATATCTTATGCGTCTCTTTTGAATCTGATGGAAGCAATACAGGTCCCGGCTTCTATGCAGAATATAATTCTATGGTTCCTGAATATTGCACGGGTATGCAAACATTTACCGAAGAGTCAGGTGTGTTCTCTGATGGCAGTGGGACTTTCAATTATAATAACAGTTCGCTCTGTTTTTATAAAATTGTTGCCGGATCCGGTAAGGATATCATCCTTAACTTTAATTATTTCGAAACCGAGGAAACCCTTGATTTTGTCAAAGTTTATGATAACCAGGAGCTCATCTCTACTTTTTCAGGTTCCTCTTTACCCTCTACGGTAGTGGCATCAAGCGGCATCATGCTTATCGCTTTTAAAACCAATTCGTTTACAACCGCTGATGGATGGGAAGCACATTATTCCACATCAATAACAGCTATCGAAGATCGTGAAACCATCCCTGGTTTGCTGGTTTATCCTGTGCCTGCATCAGATCAGCTGAATGTTAGTTTTAATGCTGATCAGAATGATGAATTGGTTCTAACACTCAGTAATGTTTCAGGTGAAATTGTTTATCGTGAAAAAGAGTATCTTGAAGCCGGAATTTTCGAGAAAAGCTTGGAAACATCAAATCTGTCGGATGGAATTTATTTTCTGAGGATTAAAACCAGCAGGGGTATTAGCACAAAGAAGATTGTTATCAATCAATAAACCGCAAACCGCAATCAAAATAATTTTATAGCCGCAAAGTTATTCCTTAAGTTTACGAATCAATTTTAGCATTTCTTTGCGTACCTAACGGTTATTTTTATTCTTCTTTGATCTTAAATCAAAAGTCCTGTTAATGCTAAACCCGAAATGGATATCCCCATCAAGCCAGCTTCCTGTGTTTTTTGCAATGAAATACTCTTCGACCATCCCCTGTGAATTGGTAAAATAAACTTGGAAAACATGACCACCGGTTTCAATATCAAAGCTTATTGAAAGAGCGTTTTCATAATCATCGGCCGTTTTGCCCGGTAACAGGTAAAAATACTCCAGATTAACGGAGATCCGTTTTGAGATCTTCAGGCGGCTTCCGGCACCAATGGCAAAAACATTATTCTGGTCTTCCCGGGTTTTAACAAGATTTCTGTGTATCATGGTTGGCATGAGCTGCAGGGAAAAACTACTGCTGAATTTCCTTGCAATTAATAGCTGGTGTGCGTATTCAAGCCTGGAGGAGAAGAGATTGTCCCTGTCAGGATCGGCCCATTTCAGCGAGTTAATGGTCATATTTGTAAAGTAGGATACAGATAGTGGCATATTCTTCAATCCCTTGCTTTGTCTTAACAATTTGAGTTTTAGAAATCCATCATAGGTTTTATCACGTGTACTCCGGCCAATTCCTACGGCCAGCCATTCTGTAATTCCGTATTCAAATCCTAAACGCATGGTAGCATGATCCAGCCCAAAAAACTCATAGGCGCCCTCATTAATTCTTCCAAATTGATGGGATATAATAAACAACAGGTTACCCTTCGCCGGGTTTTCAATGGATTGTGCATTGATAATCCGGGTAGCTTTAAATGTTGCATAGGTGTATTCGGTGGTAGGGTCATCATTAAATAAATCCATCAGGTCATCCTGGGCAGCAACAGAACCACACGCTAATATGAATCCGGCAATAGTTAGCAGGAAGATTTTTTTAAACATCATTCGGTTATTTTAATGGTTTCAAATCTATATTTACTGTCACTTCAATCTCCTCAGCGATGTTTTCAGTAACAGCCTTTGGTATTTTAATATCATAATCCTTCAACAGGATTGAAAATACCGATTGGCCTTTGATCCTGTTTTCCCCGATGGTAAAACTTCCTCCTGTTTCTATTTTATTGGTTACTCCATGGATTGTCAAGTCCCCATTGATCAAAACATCATATTTACCATCTTTTGTAAAATCAATCTCTTTCAAATTAGTAATCTGTCCTTTAAAAACAGCGTTGGGATATTTGTCTGATTCCATATAATTTTCGTTGAAATGCTCCTGCATCAGGGCTTTTTCAAATTCAAAGGATTTTATCAGGACTTTAAATACCAGATCCCCTGATTCAACATCCAGGGCACTGTTTACCTGGTGATTGTGCGCTTCTATATCCTCAAGTGCTGCATGAGAATAAAATTGAATATGGCCGTTTTTTGTTATGTGTTTTTGCCCGATAGCCGTAGCTGAAAACATCAGGGTAATGATTATGAGATATATTAACTTTTTCATTTTACGCATTTATTTAGTTAAAGAACATTTTTCAATTATTACATCGGTACCATTAAATCCTGAGCAAAACCCCTTCAGGGTTATTTCCTCCCCGGGATAAAATGATTCCCTTATCTTATTGTAGTCGGGCAGCATGGTACACCTTATCCCTTCATCGCCAAACATGCCTTCATTGAATACAAACACAGCAATAACCATCGTATCCGCGGTTTCAACATAATCGGGCGATCCCGATACAGCCAGCATTCTGCCATTATACTTTTGTGATGCCTGTTCGGTATTCGCCGAAAACTCACTATACAAATCATCGGCCTGTACCTTAAACTCAGCTTCAAGATTTTCATAATCAGGATGAGGTTTGTTGATATAGAAATACCCTATCATAATACCAACCGCAGCAAGTATCAAAGCGCCTGTTAGAATTTTTAACCACTTATTCATTTTGAGCTTGAATTATTGGATATTGGTGCTTATTTGTCATTTGAAATCTGTGTTTTGTTGTTTATTAATTGTTGGGTGTTCCTTCTTCTATCCACTTCTGTATCTGTTCAATCTTACAGTCAGAAAGTTTGTTCCCGTTCTTTGGCATTGAAGAGTTTCCGGCCGAATGGCTGACTGTTCCGTATAAACTCCCGTAGGTCCCTGCAGGAACCTGGGCTGCTGTTTTTATCTCATCATAGGTTTCAAGGGCTATATTCCCGTTGGGGATATTACCGCTGTGACATACAACACAGCTTTCATTAATGATCGGTAATACAATGCCGGAAAAGGTAACATTCGTTGTGTCACAAACAGGAGGATTTGGGTATAAATCTTCCTCGTTATCATTATAGCATGATGTAATTATCAGGCCTGCTATAATTAAAATTGCTATTGGGTAGTATCTTGACATTGTTCTCGGTTTTAGTGAGTAACCGCTTCATGCATTAGAATTACTACGCGGTTGTTTCTGTTTTTTAATTCTCCTGCATTGTTTAATGTTTTGCTAAGATATATATCTTTTTTAACATATGGAAGCCAACGCTATCAATTAACGTAATTTTAACAAGTCGATATCCTTAACATCCCGGGTTATCAGATCAATAACTCCAGATATTTACATTAAAACTATTTTGTTTTGCTTTGACTTAAATACAAAAATGATGTAAAAAGTGAAAATTCTTATATTTTTACAAACAACTAATTCCGACTAAATTTACCTGATGATGCTTGTCTTCATTCTGAACATAATTGAGAAACTACTAATCATCTATTTTTCAGCTTATTTCCTGATTGACTTCATCCTGTACCTGTATTCAATCTATGAATTCAGAAAAAAAATCAATGTCCTGAAGCAGGGGATAAACTTTGAACGGCACGCTATATCCATCATTGTTCCGGCTTATAACGAAGAGGTGTCAATAGTGTCCTGTATAAAAATGCTGCTTGAAATTGATTATACAGATTTTGAAATAATCGTAGTAAATGACGGATCGGGTGATAATACCCTGGAAGTTATGATGAATGCTTTTGGACTTAATGAGAAGAAACCTGATTATCACCCCTCGCTGATCACCCAACCCATTCGAAATATTTATACTGATGAAAACAATAAACTTTTCTTAATTCACAAGGAAAACGGTGGTAAAGCAGATGCGATAAATGCAGGAATTAATCTGTCCTCAAAAAGATATGTCTGTACCATCGATGCCGATTCCATTCTTGATTCCCAGGCCTTAAAAATGGTTATCCTGCCTTTTATTCAAAATCCGGATATTTTTGTTTCGGGTGGACAACTTGCTGCCTCCAATGATGTAGTATTAAAACATAATAAGGTGGTATCTTCCAGGATGCCCCGAAACATCTGGATTCAGTGGCAGATCATTGAATATATCAAATCGTTTATGATTTCAAGGATAGGCCTGAGCCGAATTGATTCATTGCTGATTATGTCAGGGGCTTTCTCTATTTATAAGAAAGAAGATCTGAACCATGTTGGTGGATTTTTAACGGAACAGAATCAACACCCCTATTTGAAAGAAAGCATAGGGCTGGGGAAAAAAACCGTTTGTGAAGATATGGAGGTCGTTGTCAGGTTATGGAGATATTTCAAAGAAAACAAGAGGAAAGCCAAAGCCAGGTTTCTTGCCCAGCCTATCTGCTGGACAGAAGTGCCTGATAGCGGGCAAAATTTATACAAACAAAGGGTAAGATGGCACCAGGGATTGGCTGAAACACTGAAGATACACCGGGAGATTGCTTTTGAGCCCAAATATGGTACTATCGGCCTGATTGCTTATCCATATTATTTATTTTTTGAACTCTTTTCACCCGTAGTTAAGATCATTACCCTATTCTTTATCATTGCTGCAGGTTTTGCCGGCACAATAAACCTGGGATGGGTGTTGTTGTTAATAGTTAGTGTAACCCTAACAACAGCTATTATTATGAGTTCAATAACAGTACTTATTGAGAACTGGAGCCAGCATCAGCTTGCTGCCAGCAGGGATGCCCTGAGGTATAAAACTTTCGGAAACTGGTTGTGGTTGTTGTTTATGGGGGTCATCAGTGATTTTTCCTATGCTTATTTTAGGACCTATGCCCAGTTTATTGGTTGGATCAAATTTCTCCGTAAAAAAAGTGATTGGAACAAGTTTGACAGAAAAGGGGTTAAATCAGAATAATTCTTATGAGAACGAAATATTGTTTAATAATATTACTACTATCCGTTGGTGCCGGCTTGTTGGCACAGGAAAACAACAAGGAATCCTGGCGTGATTCCGGCTATAAGGCCAGGCTGGACGGCAACCTGGAAAAATCGATAACAGACTACCTGCAGGTTCTGATTATAGATAGTAGCGATTATGATGCTAAACTCGCCCTTGCCAGGTTATATTACAACATCGAAGATTACAAAAAGTCAATACATTTTTATGCGTTGATTTATAAAAACGACCATGAGGATGTTGAGGCTTTAAATGGATTTGGGAGATGTTATCTGCGGCTTGGCAAACTTTCAAAAGCAAGTTATTATTTTGAACAGGCTATTAATTATTATCCCGGCGATATTAACATGTATTTTGATCTAGCCCTGGCGTACAGCTGGAATGGAAATCTAGATAAGGCGATTGAAACCTACAACAATATCATGAAAATTGATGATTCCTATTCTGAGGCATGGGCCGGAATAGGAAAAATGCTTTACTGGAAACAAAAACCAAAATCAGCTATTCCTTATTACAAAAAAGCGCTTGAGCTGGATCCTGACAATGAAGGGATCCTTAAAGAATTCAACAATATCCTGAACGAGGTAAAATTCCAATTCACTGCCAGTTTAAAACCGGTTGAAGAGAAAGAGGAAAGTTATCAGATCGATGCGATTATCCAACAATACAGTCTTAGTAAACGTCTGGGCAATCATTTTAATGTGTCGGCAAATTTTCTTCTTGACCATTCAAACAGGGTGTTTACTAATAACATAGGGGATACAAACAGATGGTACGACAATACATGGCTTAAAATTAACTGGATAAATGCCAACCACAATTTCAATGCCTATGCAGGGTATAGCAACAGCGATAATCAGTTTTCCAGTTATGGCTTCAGCTGGAAATGGAAATTCAAGATCAAACAATTTCTTTTTGAGAACATAATTACTGCCGGTTACAATTATTTCTATTACTGGAATAGAATTGGTGGCACGTCTGTTTCCAATCAACTTTCAATAAAATTCAAAAAATTCGGTGTCAAAGGAGGATATTTATACGGGGTTGTCAACAAGGCAGAAATTATGGATTATTATCGTGGTCAATATGAAGCTGCAGAGAATCCTCATATCTCCTATAATTTTTCACTCAGTTACAAATTGCTTTCAAAACCATCGATAACCCTGTCGTTGAATCATTCATTCATGGATTTTAAGTATAAATCGCCACTTTATTATACACCCTATGGAAGAAAGCTGACCGGAGCCGCCATAACAACCTATTACCCCCTGAAGAGATTTTATATTTATGGTGAATTCTCCTACAATCTTGGTACAGAATATTACTACGATGAGGGACAGAGTTCGAAATTTAAAAAAACCATGATGGATGTGGATAACTGGTCATTGGCTGCAGAACTGGGATATAATCTAAAGGCAGTTTCATTTTCACTGGGCGGATATAAGTTTTATAATCCTTATTATCAAAGCATTTCAGGATACCTGACCATTAAATTGCACCTATAATTCTATGAAAGGCAAATACATCATCATAAGCCTTCTTGTTGCTTTACTGGTCATTACGGTAATCAAAATGATGCAATATGAAAAGTCGATCAGGGAAGAAAAAATTATCCGGGTATTTGTTGATGATGATTCGGGTCCGTTGTTATCAAAATTACCTTCTGAGAAGCTGCAAAATAAAGCATTGGCCTCTGAATATAATTTCATGGCGGTCGGTAATTATTTCAGGTCATTAATAACAGATAAATATATTAATAAAGACAAATACTACTGGGAGGATATATACCTGAAAGGGGTGAATATTGGTGCTGCGATGCCAGGTAAATTTCCGGCGGAATTTTCCCTGTCATTTGATGAGTACCTTCAGTGGTTTGTGTTAATTGGTGAGATGAATGCTAATGTTATCAGAACATATACCATATTACCCCCTGAATTTTATACGGCCCTTACATTCTATAATCTTCATCACATGGATAAAGTTCTTTATCTGATGCAGGGTGTCTGGGCGAAAATACCCCCCGATGAAAACTATTACGATGAGGAATATACCCGGAATTTCCAGAAAGAAATTATCAATGTTATTGATGTTATTCACGGAAAAGCTGTTCTTGAAAAAGAAAGGGGAAAAGCTTCGGGAATCTATGCCTCCGATGTTTCACCATATATTGCAGGTATCCTGTTGGGCAGGGAATGGGAACCTGTGGCTGTCCACCATACCAATCTTATTAATAATAACAATCAATACAATGGTGATTTCATTTGTGTAAACGATGGTAATCCCATGGAAGCATGGCTGGCTGAAATGATGGATTTTGCCATATCATACGAAACACAACAATATCAATGGCAACATCCGATGTCGTTTGTTAACTGGTTACCCCTGGATCCCATGTACCACCATACCGAGATTATTGAAAACAGCAAGGTGAGGGAATATGATAATGACTTGGAGAGTATAGATTTCAGGAAGTTTAACACAACCGCTCTGTTTGCACCGGGAATTTTTGCATCCTATCATGCCTATCCGTATTATCCTGATTATATCTATTTACAGGAATCATATAACCGGGAAAAAAATATTACAGGAGCATCAGATCCTTTTCTGGGTTATCTCAGGGAATTAAAGGAACATCTGCCAGGAATCCCGCTGGTTATTGCTGAATATGGCATCCCTTCCAGCAGGGGAAACAGTCATGTTACACCCACAGGTTTTGATCAGGGAGGGCACTCAGAAGCAGAGCAGGCCGGGTTGTCCCTGGTACTCACACAGGATATCTTCGATGCACAATGTGCGGGTGCTATTTACTTCGAATGGATAGATGAGTGGTTTAAGCACAACTGGCTGGTAATGGATTTTGAACAACCTTTCCATCACAGAAAACTCTGGCATAACATGGAAAACCCGGAGCAAAATTTTGGTGTCTTTGCCATTGAAAGCAGGACTAAAACCATGGATGGAAAAACTGATGACTGGCAGGACATCACCGCTGCAGGTGATGAAATAAAACTTTCAGCTGGAGCAGATCCGGCTTATTTTTATCTTGCTTCAGTATTGCCGGAATTTAACTTTGAGAAAAATAATCTTTATATCGCCCTTGATATTTATGATAAAGACAAGGGTGACCACCGGCTCCCTTTTACAGAAAAAGAATTTGAAAATGGCTTTGAATACCTGTTGGAGTTCAGGTCGAAAGATGAAGCAGAGATCCTGGTCGATGAACCGTTTTCGGTATTTACCGATATCTATAATGATCACGTTCCTGTATATGCCTCCAAACAAAATCATAACGGTGAATATACACATCAGCTTCTTTTGACAAACCGTAGCAGGGAAACACTTCTCGGCGACAGGGTAGATTCCATTATGGTTAACCGCGGTCTTCTGGTTCATGGTAATTCTTCACTACCCGGGCATTCAAATTCAGATTGGTATTTTAATGATTCCAGTTTCACTTTTGAGCTCCGACTCGACTGGCACCTGATCAATGTTAGCGATCCTTCCCATATTTATGTCCTTGACGACATTGAGGGTACACCGGAGATTGAATTCTCAGAAACAACGGGTTTTGAGCTTTTCCTTTTTGTAACAGATAAGGAGGATCGTATTATCTACCAGTATCCCGAAAGCAGTCCGTTTTCCTATGTCTGGGAGGGATGGGAAATACCGGAATATAAGTCAAGGTTAAAACCTGTTTATGACACGCTTCAGCAATATTTTGCCGAGGTTAAACCAGCTCTTCAACACGATCCTGAAAATATTATTGAAGAATCAATTCAAATCACCGATTTTTATAACAACAAAAGGGGAGCGATATCATTGGTCTTTGATAATGCCGGATATTCGCAATATCAATTGGCCCTACCTGTATTGCAAAAATACCATCTAAAAGGCAGCTTTGGTATAATTCCTGATTTCCTGGATGAATCACCAGGTTTGTATGAATATGATGAGGGGGTGAGATTGAAGAGGCTGAGTCTTAAAGAACTGAGGGCTATCTCCGAGGAAGGAAATGAAATAACTTTTCAGCCTGAAAACGCTCAAGCATTTAATCCCGACGCCTTCACACTATTAAGAAATAACACTCCTCTTACATCAATGCATCTGCATGGAAATAATAATTTCGAGCTGCCGCTACCATCTTCCATAATTTTCAAAAGATCTGATTGTAAAACAAACCAGATGCTCAACACTTATTCAGGGATTCGGTATTCACTGGTAAACACCGGTATTGATCAAAAACAACTTTATAATTTACTGGAAAACAATATCGATCAGTGGACGATTCTTGTCTATCATCATTTTTATGAAGATTCCCTACAATTCAGGAACATTACAGGGGATATATCAGAAAAATATTTCTTGGAAAAATCTGATTTTGAAAAACAAGTGCGGCTCGTCCGCAATATGGACTTCTGGATTGCCCCGGAATCAGCTGTTTTTAAATACCTGAAAGAAAAGCAGGTGTCAGTAATAGAAATAAACCGATATCAGAATTATATCTTTTTTAAAGTGATCAATCAGCTCGACAGGGATGTTTATGATCAACCGTTGAGTATTGAGTTTAAAACCGGTGCCAGATTGATTAAAGTAACCGGCTCGTTAAATGATGGAACCTATACCAACAGGGCAAATGGCATATTATTTAATGTTGTTCCCGGTAAGGAAATAACTATGGAAATTATAGAATGATGTTGTATAAAACATGAATATGGAAAAACTTATGAGATTAAAGAGATATATTTATCTGGGTTTTTTACTTTTATTGCTTACACACTGTAAGCCGTACGGCCGGGATTCAGATCCGGCCAAAGATCTTTCCTCAGATATTTTTCTACCCAGGGTATTATTTATCACCACCGGTATAACGGATAATCACTCCAGGTTACCTCAGGGTATCGTGGTTGCTATTCAGTCTTTTAATAAAAAAGGGGCTTTTGTTCGCCTTGAGACCAGAAAGGTATTGTATGATTACTCGAGACTGAGTGAATTTAATATCCTAATTCTTTCCACCTCTCTTGACTATCATGATGCTGACAGAAATTATTCGCTTACCTATATGAGCGATAAAGAGATAGAAAACATTAAACAATTTGTGATTGAGGGTGGGATATTGATAGCAGGCGATAATGTTGGACGTAATTACCCTGATGGGACTGATAGAATAAGTGTCTTTCAGCAACTGACAAATAAAAACTGGGGCCTTTCAGATTGCCTCGGGATTGGTTTAAAAGAAAGGAACATGGCCAATTCCAATATTACCGGAGAGATAGGAAACTATTTTAAAGGAACGTTTTTCAATGCAAGCAACACAGAACACTGGGCCCTGGTTGCCGACACTGTTTACTCAAACCAATTGAATGTTCTTGCCCGCTGGGAAAATAATGAAAACTCAACCCCTGCGATAATTCAAAATAAATACGGAAAGGGGACGTCTTACCTGCTTCCGCTGTCAGGATTTTTACATCCCATCAACGATGGGGGTATATGGAGTGCTGATCAAATACGGGATTTTTATTATTATGTCCTGGATGAATTCAATTACGATAACCATATCCGCCTGGAGTTGAATCCATGGCCTGAGGGGTATGATTATGCCTTTTGTGTCACCTTAAATTCAGGAGGTGACCTAGCGCAGTATAAAAGGATTTTGAACTTCCTGGAAAAGGATAACATCAAGCCGGTTATATTTGTGAATGGATCGATGAATCAGGAGATCAGGACCTACCTGGAAAAATCAAAAGTATCACTTGGGTCAAACGGGTATTCTTATGGTAATTTTGAACACCTTAAATATCCCGAGTCACTATCTGACATTCTGCTTAACGAAAATATATGGGATCGGAAATTCACTGGTTTTCGATTTCCTTATACCAGCCCTGGTTACTGGGGATTGATAGCGCTTGATGAGCTGGGATATGCTTTCGAATCAAGTATCAGTGCCAACAATATCGATTTTATTCATGGAAGCGTATTTCCTTATAACATTATATTATCCCACAACCAGTTTTATAAAACAACCGAAATACTTGAAATTGCCCCTGCATATCATGATGATTATTATTTTTTAGGATCGTTGAATGAAGGAAGAAATCAGGGGGAAAAAGTACTGATCAGAGATGTTATGCTTTATAGGGAATATTTGAATAATTTCTGGAATTATGCCGTAAAACCCTATAATGGATTAATGGTATATCTTGGTCATCCGCAATTTGTCGGGTATAACGACACAACACTAACAGCCCTTGAAAATCTTATTTCTCTTGTCAAAAATGATAACACCTGGATAACCAGTATCCCCGAGGTAGCAGACTTTAGAAAAAACCTGGGTCAATTCCGCTATTATATTGGTTTTGAAAACGAACAATATACACTTCACGTTGTCGGCCCCGAAAACATTACAGTTGAGAAAACAAGCATTAAGCTTAAGGTAAAACCGATATCAGTAGATGCTGAAAAGGGTAAGGCGGCAATTATCGAATCCACCGATGGTTACGGTATCGTTTTTAATACCATCAATGGACAGGAAATCAAAATTAAAATATAATTGTAAGATCTTATTTCACAACATAAACTTTGTCATAATTAGTCATCTGAACCGATGTTATCCCCAGAAGATAAAGCTGTGTATCCCAGATAAAACAATAATTTTGAAAATAATAAGTTATTTAAATCAATAATTCTTATAGGCTTGCAAGATGAAACTTCGTAAATACTTTTTCTCCCTGTTGGTGCTGGGATTTTTATGTTCGGAAATATATTCACAGGGAATTGGGATCGGGCAATGGCGGGCTCATCTTCCGTACAATAATTGCATTGCCGTATCTATCCTTGACGATAAGGCTTATTGTGCTACTCCATACAGCCTTTTTTACCTGAATAAAGAGGATAACAGCCTACATACGTTGAATAAGATCAACGGTTTGTCTGATTTTGGAATCAGTACCATGAAGTACTCTGAAGAACTGGATATTTTATTCATTGCCTATTCAAATGCAAATGTTGATCTCCTTCACGATGGCGAAATCATCAATATGCCTGAGATTAAAAGGGCAAATATTATCGGGAAGAAAGTCATTAACGATATTTATTTTCTTGATAACCTCGCTTATATCTCCTGTGGATTTGGAATCGTGGTTATGGACCTTATTAAGGAAGAGATTAAGGATACCTATTTTATCGGCCCCAATGGCAGTCAGATAGAAGTGTTTGATTTTACATCAACCCATAGTTCCTTTTATGCTGCAACGGAAGAGGGAATATTCTTTGCTTCAGCAGATCATCCTAATCTTGCCGATTTCGCAGCCTGGTCGAAGCTTCAGTCATCACCCCATCCTAATAATGAACATAACCTGATCGCTAATTATCAGGGGAAAATTATTACAAATATCAAGTTCTCCGGTCAGGCAAGCGATACCCTTTATTTGTACAACGAAAACACCTGGGATTATTTTAATGATCAGTTTTTCAGTACTAATAACAATTTGAACATCTCAAAAGATTATTTGCTGGTCTCGAATTTATACCGTGTGCTTGTTTATGATCAGGGCCTTAGCCTTCTATATAATATCAACTCATTGCCTGACAGGAATAATCCGGGGCATTTTTTAAGTGTAAACCCTTATGAAGCTGTTGTAGATAACGAAGATTTTGTCTGGATTGCCGATAAAAGATATGGCCTGGTAAAAGTCAGTGAATGGACTGTTGCTGCTGAATCGATTATGCCTGTTGGGCCTTCTGGCATTGATGTGTTCACAATGATCAATGCTGCAGATAACATCTGGATTGCCCCCGGGGGTAAGAACGATGTCTGGGGGGCAAGTTTCAATATTCAGGGAGTTTCCCTTTTTGAAGACGAAAGCTGGCATCAGTTCTATACCGCCTCCACGCCGGAATTAGCAGGCATACATGATTTTATTACCCTTGCAGCTGATCCTTTTGACCCTGATCATATTTTTGCCGGAGCTTTCAGAAACGACACCGCTCTTGTTGAATTCAGGAACAACGAGGTTGCTAATTTATACGATGATGAGAATAGTTCCCTGCAACTCTGGCAGGCAGCAAATGCCATTGCGGTTACAGGGCTGGATTATGATAGTTATGGTAACCTCTGGATTGCAAATTCCGGAGCCCCGAAAATACTTTCAGTCAGAATAAACGACGGATCAGAAAATGGTGAGTGGTATGCTTATAACCTGGGTTCTTCATACAGTTCGATAGATATTGGAAATGTGCTTGTAGATTCCTATAATCAAAAATGGATATTGAAAAGGAAAACGATTGAGAATTCCACCTTTATTATTGTTTTTAATGATAATAACACCATCGAAGATCCTTCTGATGACAGGGTTAAGGGTTTAACAAACAGCCCGGGTTCGGGGAATATACCGGGTAATAAACTTTTCTGCCTGGCCGAAGATCAGGATGGTGAAATCTGGATAGGCAGCGACGATGGCGTCTCGGTTGTTTACACACCGGAAAATGTCTTTGGTGGAGGGGACTACGATGCCCAGCGTATTATCATTCCAAGAAACGATGGATCAGGATTAGGGGATATTCTGCTTGAAAATGAATTTGTAAAATGCATCACCATCGATGGTGATAATAACAAATGGATAGGCACAGACGGAGCCGGTGTATTTTGTCTCTCAGAAGATGGCATGACCGAGATTTACCATTTTACTGAAGAGAACAGTCCGTTGTTTTCCAATCTTGTATCAGGCATTGCTATTAATGATGAGGGTGAGGTGTTTATTGGAACTTCTAAAGGGATCATTTCATTCAGAAGCGAAGCAACTCCTGCAAAGGATGAGTTTCAGGATGTTTATGCCTATCCCAATCCTGTAAGGGAAGGTTATACCGGTACCATCGGTATAAAAGGGCTGGTTAAAGATGCGAATGTCAAAATAACCGATATCAGCGGTAATCTTATTTATGAAACCCGTTCACTTGGTGGTCAGGCTGTATGGAACGGAAAAAGCCTTGACGGAAGAAAAGCCGATACAGGGGTATATCTGGTTTTTGTTAGTAATGATGACGGATCTCAAACCATTGTTACCAAGATCCTGTTTATAAATTAGCCACACACACAATGCTTCATCAAACAAGAGGGATTGTATTACACCAAACCAAATACTCGGAAACAAGCCTTATTGTAAAAATCTATACCGAGTTATTCGGCCTTCAAACTTATATGATCAGGGGGGTCAGGAAATCCGGGTCAAAAATTAAAGCCGGGATATTACAAAATTTAAACCTTGTTGACCTTATTGTCTATAAAAAAGAAAAGTCAGATATTCAGAACATCAAAGAGATCAGAATGTTTCATCAATACAAACAAATACCGTTTGATGTAGTTAAAAGCTCTGTTCTGATTTTTCTTAATGAAATACTCTATAAATCCATTCGTGAAGAAGGGGCTGATCAGGATTTATTTGAATTTATATTCGATTCATTAGAAATATTGGACGACATACCTGATCCTGTAAACTTTCATGTTTTGTTCTTAATCCGCTTATCAAAATATCTTGGCTTTTATCCGAGACAAAATTATACCGGAAAACAAAAATATTTCAACCTTCTGGAGGGAGAATTTGAAGAGAAACCGATTCTCGAAAAACACAGTCTTACGCCTGAATTAAGCAGCCTGCTTTACAAGCTGACCCATACACAATTCAAAGATCTGAAAAAGGTCTCTCTTTCCGGATCGGAGCGACATCAGCTGGTTACAGGCTTGCTTGATTATTATGCCTTTCATCTTCCTGGCTTCGGAAATATTAAATCACATCAGGTGTTGCGGGAAGTACTTGAATAGGCCGTTACTCACATATTTCGACACCAAACACCTGCGAGAATTTCTTTTTAAGGATTTCTTTAACAGACCCAATATCGATGGTTCTGCCCAGTTCTTTTTCAAGAGAGCTTATCCCCTTGTCAGTAAAACCACAGGGATTAATCAGATTATAATAAGACAGGTCTGTATTCACATTAAATGCAAAACCATGCATGGTAATATATCTGCTGACTTTTACACCAATGGCACAGATTTTTCGTGCCTTTAAAGGGTTCTTGGTGTCCTGCCAGACACCGGTTGCACCTTTCAGTCTTTCAGATGTAATTCCAAAATCAACCAGCGTCCTGATAACCACCTCTTCTATTTTGAAAATATAATCCTTAACACCCATTTTAAAACTCTCCAGGTCAAGAATGGGATATCCAACAATCTGGCCTGGCCCATGATAGGTGATGTCCCCTCCCCTGTTTGTTCTGTAATAAGTGGCATTGTGTTTTCGAAGCAGATCCCTGTCAATCAGCAGATTGTTTTCCTGGCCACTTTTACCCAGTGTAAATACATGTGGATGCTCACAAAAAATCAGATGGTTTTTTGGCATTTTTTCAGAAGCCTCAGAATACTTATGGCTGGTGTTTTTGGCTTTTACGGCCATATTGAATAAGGCTTCCTGGTAATCCCAGGCCACTTTATAGTCAATTAATCCAAGATCTTTATACTGTACTTTTACTCCCATTTATTAATATACATGTTTTTCGGCATGGTATGATGATCTGACCAGTGGACTGCTCTCCACATATCTGAAACCTTTTTCCAATCCCGTTTTTCTGTATTTTTCAAATTGTTCAGGGGTAATATATTCCACAACCGGTAAATGCAATTTTGTCGGTTGCAGGTATTGGCCTATTGTAAACACTTCACATCCCGTATCAATTAAATCATCCATGGTTTGATTGATCTCTTTTTCCGTTTCACCCAATCCAAGCATAATACCAGATTTGGAACGAACACCGACTTCAGAAATATACCTGATCACTTCAAGGCTTTTATGATAAACAGCCCTGCTTCTGATCCTGGGTGTTAATCGCTTTACCGTTTCCAGGTTATGTGATATTACTTCCGGTTTTGCATCAATAACCATATCCAGTAAAGATTTCTGCCCGTCAAAATCCGGTATCAGTGATTCTATCGTTGTCCCGGGCATAACCTCCTTAATCCTCCTGATGGTTTCTGCCCATATCGATGCCCCACCATCAGGCAGGTCGTCCCTGTCAACCGAAGTTAGAACAACATGTTTAAGGCCCATTAGTTTTACGGAATTGGCTACTCTTTCCGGTTCTGCAAGATCTACTGCGTTTGGTTTGCCCGTCTTAACAGCACAGAACTTACATGATCTTGTACAAATGTCTCCTAGGATCATCAAGGTAGCCGTTCCTCTTCCCCAGCATTCACCCATATTAGGACATTTACCGGAACTGCAAATCGTATGAAGTTTATTGTTTTTAACGATATCTTTTAAGCCGGTATAAGACTTCCCGGCTGGCACCCTGATCTTCAGCCAGTCCGGTTTTATCCTGCCTTTCTGCACTTTTCTTTCCATGGTGCAAAGTTAGCGTTTTTAAGGTTGCCAGCCCTTCGAGGGTTGGCAACCTTTTTCCGGTAGTATGAATTATTTTAATCGCCCAAAAGAACGGGGAAATTAATCCTCATTTCCCCATAGGCGAGATTAAAATGCTGATAGTAATATAGTGCATATATTAGCTATAAATTTCCAAAGACATGAATTAATTATTAGTTAACCCAATGTTTTTTGTATTTGTCAGTGCCATTCTTATCGTGCTGTTTTACTTCTTATTACCTGTGTACAATATCATCCCCTATCCTTTTAACCTGATCGGTATTTTGATTGCTCTCTTCGGGTTTGGAATTATGGGTAAAACCAGACGATTATTCAGTAAATATAAAACAACAATCATGATCAAAGAATCTACCGTTCTAATGAAAGACGGTACATTCTCCTGGATCAGAAATCCAATGTGCGTTGGAATGTTTATTTTATTACTTGGATTTGGATTGTGTTTTAAAAATCTTTTTTCATTAGAGATCAAAAGGTTGCCAACCTTTTAAGGTTGGCAACCTTTCTCTATCTTTGCACAAATTTTAAACTGACATTACAATGGCACTGAGTGAACAGGAGGTTATCAGAAGAAATTCACTGGCAGAATTAGAAAAATTAGGTGTTGATCCATACCCGGCTGAAACATTTCCGGTAAATGTAACTACCAAAGAAATTCTTGACAATTTTGAAGATGATAATACACTTTATCAGGATATTTCAATTGCAGGCCGTATTATGAGCAGGCGTATTATGGGTGCCGCCGCATTTACCGAAATACAGGATGCCACAGGAAGAATCCAGCTTTACTTTAAGCGGGATGAGATTTGCCCTGATGAAGACAAAACCATGTATAATATTGTTTTTAAGAGACTGCTTGATATCGGTGATATAATTGGTGTTAGCGGATATGTTTTTATCACGCAGATGGGTGAGGTTACGATACATGTAAAAGAATATAAGCTTCTTGCCAAATCACTCAAACCACTACCTGTTGTAAAGGAGAAAGAGGGGAAAACCTGGGATGCTTTTACGGATCCCGAGCAAAGGTACAGGCAACGTTATCTTGACCTGATTGTTAATCCGATGGTAAAAGAGACTTTTGAAAAACGTGCCCTACTCATTAATTCCATGCGTGATTTTTTAAACACCAAAGGCTACCTCGAAGTTGAGACCCCTGTTTTACAACCCCTGTACGGTGGTGCAGCAGCCAGGCCTTTCAAAACCTTTCACAATACACTCGACATGACATTATACCTGAGGATTGCCAATGAGCTCTATTTAAAGCGCTTGATCGTTGGTGGTTTTGAAGGCGTTTATGAATTCTCAAAAGATTTCCGCAACGAAGGAATGGATCGTTATCACAACCCGGAGTTTACGCAAATGGAGTTATACGTTGCCTATAAAGATTACGATTGGATGATGGCTCTGGTTGAGGAAATGGTTGAAAAAATAGCGCTGGATCTGCATGGCACAACACTGTTAAAGGTTGGTGGTCAGGAAATCGATTTTAAACGGCCATGGAAAAGATCTTCCATGTATGGGATTATTGAGGAATATACCGGCGTAAAAATTGATGGTATGAGCGAAAATGAGCTTGCTGAATTGGCGAAAAAGGTCGGTGTGGAGATTGATCCGAGTATGGGCAAAGGAAAGCTTATAGACGAAATTTTCGGAGAAGCCTGTGAACCCAACCTGATACAACCTACTTTCATCACCGATTATCCGGTTGAAATGTCGCCACTTGCTAAAAAGCACAGGGATAAAGATGGATTGGTTGAACGCTTCGAGGCTATCTGTAACGGAAAAGAACTATGTAATGCATTCTCTGAACTGAATGATCCTGTTGACCAGCGTAAACGTTTTGAGCAACAGCTTGAACTTGGTAAAAGAGGCGATCAGGAATCAATGGTTCTGGATGAGGATTTTCTGCGGGCCATTGAATATGGTATGCCGCCAACTGCAGGGCTGGGAATAGGTATTGACCGTCTGGCCATGACCATGACCAACTCACATTCAATCCAGGATGTTTTATTGTTTCCACAGATGAGGCCCGAGAAGAAAATAGCTGAGGCTACCGATCAGGAATATAAAGACCTGGGAATTCCGGAAATATGGATACCGGTTATCAGGGAAATGGGTTTCCCTACCATCGAAACATTAAAAGATGCAAATCCAAACAAACTTTTTAATGACCTCAATGGCATGCGTAAAAAGAAAAAACTTGACACGCCTGCTCTGCAAATTGATGAGGTTAAGAAGTGGATTCAATGAATTTGCTGATCCGATGACTCTGAGTTCATCGGATCAGTATCATACAGATCTTAATTACTGGTCGGATGATCTTTAGTCATCCGATCAGCGGTAGGCGGGGATTCCCTGATCCGATGACTCCAGGTCATCGAACCAGTTACATATAGACCGGGTCCAACTGGTCGGATGAACAATAGTCATCCGATCAGTGGTAGGCTGGCATCCCTGATCCGATGACTCCGGGTCATCGGACCAGTTACAAAACCAACCATTTTCAAAACGAATACAAAATAATCCCCAATTTATTCCAGGCATTTGCAATTTTTATAAGGTTTTTCCTCTTATAGGGGGAACATTTCTGAGGTGAAAAGTATTAATAACTATATAACCGATGGTGTTTTACTGATCAGATACAGAGAGCTCGGCCCCCTGGTCCGATGACTCTAAGTCATCGGATCAGTAAAAGAAGAATCAATATTGCACCGGTAATCTTTCTATTCACTTAATTCTAAATAATATGCATCTCGAAACGGATTATCTATACCACATTTACAATCGCGGAAATAATTCCTGCAAGGTTTTCTTTAATCATGAGAACTATATTTTTTTCCTCCGTAAAATCAGAAAACACATATTGCCTTATTGTGATATACTGGCATGGTGTCTTATGCCGAATCACTTCCATTTGATAATAAGGGTAAAGCATACAAGTATTAAAGTGTCTGAAGAAAGTAATCGAATGACCCGGGGTGAGGTTAGTGATCGGATGACTTTGAGTCATCCGATCACTAACAGCCAGAAAACCCGCACCTTAAATAACTCAATCGGTATATTGCTTAGATCGTACTCAAGAGCTGTTCAAAACCAGGAAGATATTTCAGGTTCCCTATTTCAGGCTAAAACAAAGGCGGAATGTATAAATTGCCATAGAGGTTTAAGCCCTTCCTGGTTTCAAACTGCATTTGGTACCAGTATTAATATCAATATCCCGGAAAAACAATACCCAAAATTATGTTTTGATTACATCCATAATAATCCTGTTTCAGCCGGGTTGGTAAAGGAAATGACCGGTTGGGAATTCTCTTCCGCAAGGGATTACTTTGGTGATAGAGGTGGTGAACTGGTTAACAGAAAGATGGCAGCGGAATTGAGGTTGGTTTAGTGGGATATATTCTGATCCGAAAACTCTAAGTTCATTAGATCAGTAAAGGAGGACATGGATTGACTGGTCGGATGATCTTAAGTCATCCGATCAGTGACAGAAAAGAACTACTTCCCTGATCCGATGACTCCGGGTCATCGGACCAGTAAAATATAGACCAAGTCCAACTGGTCGGATGAACCTTAGTCATCCGATCAGAAGTATATCAATAACATTTATTATTTTTGGTTGAAACAAGGTTTCAATGGACATCATCAATGACCTTTCCTCATCCTCCAAACTTTCCACCCTTGATATTGCCTTATTGGTTTTATATGCCCTGGTATGCATTGGAATAGGTTTCTGGAGTTCGCGGAAACAGAAAGATGATGATTATATGATTGCCGGAAGGCAACTTAACACATGGGGTTTTATTACTTCAGTAGTTGCCAGTTATGTGGGAGGTGCTGCAATTGTGGCATATACTGCCTATGTTTATCAGTTTGGCGTTTCGGCCATTGCTGTATTTATCGGTACATCGATAGGCTTTCTGGTTTTTATTCCTTACGCGCTTAAATTGAGGGAAGCTGGTAAGATTAAATCCTTTTATACATTTTCAGACTGGTTTTATCATAAGTTCAATAAATCTGTTGGCCTGGTTTCAGCAATCATTTTGTTTATCGTTTATTTCGGGATGCTATTGAACCAGTTTATTGCAGGCAGCAGTATCCTGGCCAGTATCAGTGGCTGGTCATATGAGACAGCCCTTTTCTTCGCTGCTGTAATTATATCCATTTACCTTTTTGCAGGCGGATTTAAAAGCGTAATCAAAACTGATATTTTTCAGTATATTGTCCTTTTTGTATTGTTTGTTTTTCTGGGATTTATATTGCTTGGTGAAAAACGGGGTACCGCAATAGAAATGGTAAATTTTGGCAAAATGAATACCGGAATGACCATCGCTTTTATTGCTTTTGGTATTTTCATAATATTCCAATCTGCAGAATACTGGCAGCGGGTTTATGCGGCAAAATCACCCCGGGTTGTTAAAAATGGCTTTATCGGCTCAGCAATATTATCTGTTGTAACCGGGGTTGCCATTACACTAATCGGGCTGGCTGCGCATTATAACCTCCCCGATCTGGAACCCAAACATGCCTTTGCTGAAGGCCTTACGATTTTACTTCCGGAACAATTCATCAGTGCCGGATTGGTTTTGATATTTGCTGCTATTATGAGTTCGGCCGATACACAGATATTTGTGCTGGCTTCCAGCGTGTCGGTGGATTTTCTTGGACGATTTTCTAAAAAACAACTGACAAACCGTCAATTAATGGTACGGACCAGAATATTCATCGTGGTTTTTTCCCTCCTGGGATTTCTTTTTGCATGGCACTTCAGGGACCTGGTTGCGGTAATCGTGTTTATCACCGGGCTGGGATTTACAATTATACCTGCGGCCATAGCCTCATTTCATTTTAAGATAAATCATAAATCTGCACTGGTGAGTTTCTTCAGTGGGATTATCTATGTTTTTATACTGGTAATTATCGCCTCCCTTAAACCTAATCCAACAGAATTCTTTAAGAATAATGCCGATCTGGCAATTGGATCTATTGTAATCTCTTTCCTGTTCCTGGTGATGACTCAATTATTAATCAATTTTAAAATTGTAAAATGAAAACTTTTTTAACCTGCGTGCTGATATGTTTTCTCCTTCCCGGTGTTTTCGCACAAATTGACAGTGCCGATCTTTCACAGGATCCGACATGCAGAACGGGTTGGACTTTTGGCGGATTACCTATCGTTGCATTTGATTCGGATATGGGTTTTCAATATGGTGTACTTGTTAACCTATTCAGCTATGGCGATGGTTCTACGTATCCCGAATATCGCCACACAATTCTTCTTGAGGTAAGCCGGTTCACCAAAGGTGGCGGTGTAAACCAGTTGTTTTATGATTCCAAACACCTTATTCCCGGAAACATCAGAATAACTGCTGATGTAAGTTACCTTACCGAAAAGGCACTGAATTTTTATGGCTTTAATGGTTATGATGCGGTTTATTACAGACCATTTGAAGAAGATGGTTCCGACGAATATATCTCAAGAATGTTTTACAGGCAGCAAAGAAGGATATTGCGGATGCTGGCCGATTTCCAGGGAAATCTTATTGGAAACAGATTAAGATGGCTTACGGGATTTACTTATATGAACTTTGAGATGAATACCGTTGATATTGATAAAATAAATAAAGGAAAAAGTGAAGAAGATAAGCTGCCGGATGTCCCTTTGCTATACGACAGGTATAATGAATGGGAGATTATCCCTGAAGATGAAAGCAAAGGGGGGTCGGGAAAATTTTTAAAGTTTGGGATTGTTTTTGACTCAAGGGATTTTGAGGCCAGCCCAAATAAAGGAATCTGGTCGGAGGTTGTTTTCATGACGGCACCACGGTTTTTGTTCAATGACGATTTTGCCTATACAAAAGTTTCCCTGATTCACCGGCAATATATCCCCATTCTTTATAATAAAGTTATTGCGGCTTACAGGTTAGGGTATCAAACTACCATCGATGGACATACCCCCTACTATCTACAGCCTGTAATGATCAATTCATTTTCTACAACCACAAAATTTGACGGACTGGGAGGGGCAAGAACACTCAGGGGTATACACAGAAACAGGATTGTTGGCGATGGTATTGCCTATTGTAATTTTGAAATTAGATGGAAAATGCTTGAAGGTATTGTCTGGAAGCAAAACGTATATCTCGGATTAACCGGATTTATTGATGCCGGCATGGTAACAAGGGATATTAATTACAGAGCTTACCTGCCGGTAAACATTGAATTCGATCATTATTTTGACCCGTGGGCTGAATCACTGCATATTGGCTACGGGGCAGGACTAAGAATTGGTATTAACGAAAATTTTATAATTGCTGTTGATTTTGGAATAGCTGCAGATAAACGAGATGGCTCGAGCGGATTATATGTCGGAATCAATAACCTTTTCTAAATTCTCAAGCTTTTTTTCTGGCTTAAATTTTGTAATGAAAAGTTAATCCGAACTAGTTGAGGCAATTTAATCGGCTGTAAAAGACCCATTAAATAATGAACTTATTATATTTGCATTTTTATCAGGATTATTAACCAAACTATATAATACTATGAACGTTATGAAAATAAAATCTATGAGGTCGCTTTTTGTTTCCTTTTTATTGCTTTTTTCAGTTGTCAGCTTTTCACAAACCATCAATGAGGCCGGAGAAGCGTATAATAAGGGTGTGGAAGCTACTAAGGCCGGTAATTTTGAGCAGGCCATCCAGTTTCATTTAAATTGCATCCAGCTTTGTGACCAGCTTGGTGCCGAAGGTGAAGACCTTAAGTTAAAAGCGACACAACAACTGGCCAAGCAATACCTGAATTCAGGAATCAACAACTATAAAGCGAAAGACTATAATGCAGCCATTGCCAGTTTTAAAGAAGCTTCAAAATATGCTGAACTGGTGAATGATACTGACACCAAGGCAAAAGCTGAAAATTACCTGGCTGTTTTTTATTCATCTTTTGGAATGTCGAGCTGGAAAAAGGAAGATTATGAAAAGGCATTGAATTATTTCGATATGTCGCTGGCTATTGATCCGGGCAATACCAAATCAATCCTGGGACAGGCCCTGGTTTACAAATCACAGGGTGATGAAGCAAAAATGAAAGAGGCCATCGACAGGTGTATCAATACAGGGCCTGCAAATGATAAATATGTTGGACAGGCAATAGATGTTGCTTTTAAATATTATTTTAACCTCGGGGTACAAAACCTTCAGGCAAGCGATTTTAATGGTGCTGTCAATAATATCACCAACGCCTTTGAATATGGTGAACCAACAGGAGATGCTTATTATTATCTGGCGGTCTCCTACAACAGCCTTTCAAACTGGGATAAGGCCGTGGAAGCTGCCAGCAATGGTATTGAAAATGAATCGAATGATGCTTCAAATCTTTACTTTGAGCTTGGACGCGCTTTTGAAGGAAAAGGCAATGGCCCATCAGCCTGTGACGCATTTAAAAATGTTATATCCGGTCCCAATGCTGCTGCTGCAAAGCATAAGGTTGAGGTTGAATTACAATGCGAATAAATAACAGCAAATTATATAAAAAAGACAGCAGTTATAAATATGACTTGTTGTCTTTTTTTTATATTTGTGAAATATGGAGAAATTATCCAACAGGGAAAAAACAGTCATCTGGATCATTACCATCATTTTAACGATCATCATTTCCTTCTTTGTAATCTGAGATCCTGAATCACCATGAAGAAGCAAACAGCAGGCAATACTTCAGAAAGAAAAGAAAAAATGACTTCATTGAATGCATTAAATTCTTCTGAAGATTCTATTCTAAAAGATATTTTGCTTATCTCAAACGACTGGATCTGGGAAATTGACACAAAAGGGATTTTTACATTTACCTCCGGTCAGATTAAAGAAATATTAGGATACGAAGTAAAGGGGATTATTGGCAAATATGTTTACGACCTTTTTCTTCCTGAAGAACGTAGCAGACTTAAAAAAGAGATAGAAAAGATCATCAGCACAGAAAAACCCATTATTAACCGGGTTAACTGGAACCTGACAAAAGATGGAAGGAAGGTTTGTCTGCTGACCAATGGAATACCTATTTATAATGAAGCTGGTATTCTTATTGGTTACCGGGGAGTTGACAGGGATATCACTTCAGAGAAACTGGCAGAGAAAAAACTACAGCATGAAATCAAAGAAAAACAACGAATTGAAAAAGACCTTGTTGCTACCAAAAAAGAAGCCGAAGAAATTGCCCGAACCCGTTCAGAGTTCATTGCCAAGCTAACGCGTGAGATCAGAACTCCCCTGAATGGAATCCTTGGCACTTCGACCCTCCTGAAAGAATCCCCTATGAATCAGGAGCAGTATGAATTTATTGAAATTATTGAACTCTCTGCCAACAATCTACTTTCAATAGTTAATGATGTTGTTGATATCACTGAAATAGAAACAGGGCATATTGCTTTGGATCAAAACAATTTCAATATTATTGAGGTATTAAACGAAATCGAACGTAAACATGCCCATAAATCGAGAGAGAAAAACCTTAAGTTTTTTGTAGAGATTAAACCAGGGGTTCCAAAATTTCTTAAAGGTGATGTTTTCAGGCTTAAACAGATCTTTCTCCATTTACTAAACAATGCCCTGAAGTTCACAAAAAAAGGAAGCATTACCCTCTCTGTTGAAAAACATTCGGAGAATCATAAAGGAAGCAAGTTGCTTTTCAAAGTTATTGATACCGGAATTGGAATGACCAAAAGACATCGTGAGGGAATTTTTGAAGAACTCAGACAGGGTAAGTCTGCATTGACAAAAACTTATGGCGGAAGTGGATTGGGCCTTGTGATTTGCAGAAAGCTTGTTCATTTGCTGGGTGGTGAAATCGGAGTTGAAAGTGAACCAGGCAAAGGTTCCGTTTTCTGGTTTACCGTTGTTTTTGGGCAGGGTATCAGCCCGCAACCCAAACCAATGCAAAAGGTTTCAGATGAATCAGAAAAAGATGACGACAGGTTGACCATACTTGTTGCCGAAGATAATTTCATCAACCAGAAAGTACTTATGGCCAGCTTAAAACAACTGGGCCATGATGTTGAAATAGCAGTGAATGGCAAGATGGCTGTTGAAATGTTTAAGAAGAATAAATATGATCTTATTCTTATGGATATCCAGATGCCTGTAATGGATGGTATTACGGCAACCAAAGAAATCAGAAAACTGGAGAAGGAAAAGCATATAAAGAGTAAAGTCAAAATCGTTGCCATTACTGCAAATGTCTCAAAAGAAGATCGTGACCATTGCCTGAAAATAGGTATGGACGATTATATTATTAAACCCTTTAAAAGTGAAGACCTGGATTCTGCCCTGATTATTTAAAGCTGTTACATTTTCAAGATCTTGCTGAAATAATGATCACCGGAGGTTTCTATCCTTATCATATAAAAACCTTTAACAACCTCTGAATTTATTGAATTTTTCCCATCCCATTCAACAGTATGTTTGCCACTGCTATAATATCCCTTCGATAGTTTTTTAACCATCTTACCGGTCAGGTCAAACACTGCAATACTTACTTCCTGTCTTTCATGTATTTCAAATGCTATTGTAACGTCATTTGAAAACGGGTTCGGGTATATCCTGGATTCTATTGTTTCATGTATTTCATTCATGCCGACCAGGTCTTCATCAAAACCGATAAATGTTTGATGTGTTGAGGCATCTGTTTCTATAAAAAGGGTGTCGTAAAGTATATTACCAACAGTTGCTGCAGGAAGTGCAATCTTAACAGTTAATGTAAGCGAATCCCCTGGTTCAAGTAAATACGGGAAGGTAATACTCCAGGGATCAATATACCAGTTAAACACATCGTTATCTTCATTGTTAATATAGTTGATATTCACACTGGTATCGGCATTCTGGTTAGAAACGATCACATCCTGCCCATCGAGGCATTGTTGTACCGTAAGGAATAATAGTGTGTCGGGATCTACAGTTACATCAGGCAGGAGCGGGTCTGTAATTGTAAACACATGAGGATCGGCTTTGCCAATGAAAGGATGTGTTTCACTCCGTCCCGATTCATCTGCAGCAAAAATATAATAGGATATTTCAGATCCGATGGGTTTGGAAGGTATGGTCGCTTCATAACGATACCCAAATACCTGTGTCATAATCTCACTGGCATATACACCACCATTCACCTGGTAATATACCCTTATAGAATCAGGATAAAGCGCTTCACCGCTGTAAGGCCTGACAATAGCTGAAATTGTATAGCCCTCTTCCTCAAAAGGTATCTGCCCATAAAGTGGCAAATGTTTTATGTACAGCATTCCTAAATCGGCGACGCCTTTTGCCCTGCAATGTAAAGCATCTGAATTATACCAGCCATTATATTCAACCCCAACAATTTCATATCCGGGCATGGCATTTTCATAAGCAGTTATTGCTTCATCATCCAGATTATGGCCTGTGAGAGGAACAAATACTTTTTCGTTTAAAATCAGGGAATTAGTATAGGGCGTATTGGGATAATTGCCGGGAGTTTGCACCCTGTAAACCTGATACGGATAACCATAAGAACAATTCTGCCCTGAAAAGTAGGTGGCAATTTCCTCAAAATCCTCATACCTGTAATCAGTTTCCGGAACCTGTCCTATAAGTACTTTATCTATATCAAGGAATTTTCCCCAGCAATCTATGTGTTCAATAGGATTTTGTGGAGGTTCATGTAATGGATCTTCAATTAAATGATAGGTTTCAACACCTAGATAATCATATACAAGGCTGTCGATATCTTCAACAGTGAGGTCTTCGTTTTCTTCCATTACAAGCGTAGTAGAAGCTGATATTCCCATGCCGTCAGTCATATAGTTACCACCGGTGTGGATCAAATCCATGCCATAAAGCTCAATATCCAGATACTCTGCCACTACAATAGGCACATCATTGTCGTTAGGGCGTGGCCGGTTGTACGGAAAATTGGTAATGCCGAATTCACCCAGCCCGTTAATGACAAACCACGGGCCATAATCTCTTGTCCAGTAGGAATTGGTTTGTGCATGAAGAAACTCGCAGTTCGCCAGGTTAACTCCATTCTGCGTATATATGTTACGTACGGTGTTTTCCTGAGAACCATTGGCAACCAGCGTTGTTACCATGCAATCTTCTGCCATTTCAACAATAACACTTACCGGAATTCCAAAAGGGTAACGGATCAAAACACTTTGCATTCTTTCAAATTCAGCCACATTCCGGACCGGAGCTGGGGGCGGAGGGGTCCAAAAAAAATCCCTTCCCACTTCACCACTTCTCAAAACTTCATCTTCCGATAAATAATGTGCTTTAATATACCATGGAACATCATCCTGTGAATAACCCTGATTGAATGTAAAAATTATCACTAAAAACATTAAAGGTGCAATTATCGCTGTTTTCATACCGCTAATTTTGATAAATCAAAGATAGGATTGATTTTTGTATCTTTGCATCAAAATACAGAAATTTAATAAAATGAACCTCTCAATACTACTAGGTATCATCGGCCCCTGGCAAATTGTAATTATCCTGGTTATCGTGCTTCTGCTTTTTGGTGGGAGGAAAATACCCGAATTGATGAAGGGTTTAGGTAAGGGTATCCGTGAATTTAAAGATGGTGTTAATCCCAAGGATGAAGATCAGGAAGATGATCAGAAAGAGATAAAGGATAAGAACAAATAGTTTTATTTACCTGTCAACCAGTACGACGGATTCAGCAGGGTCTTACCCTTCCATATCTCAAAATGCAATTCGGTTTTGTTATCTTCAGGATCAGTATAAATCAATCCTAAGTTTTGTTGTGTTTTAATTATATCCCCCCGTTTTACATATACATCAATAAGGTTAGAGTAAACAGTAAAGTATTCACCATGCTTAACAATGATAGCTTTGTTGGTGTTTGAAATTGCCCTTGTACTGATAACCGTGCCTTCAAATATGACTCTGGCAATCCCCCCCCTGTCGGTAAGAATATCTATTCCGTTGTTCTTTATCTTTACTTTTTTCAGTATGGGGTGCTGATGCTCTCCAAATGTGCTGGAAATAATTCCCTTTTCAGAGGGCCATGGAAATTTTCCTTTGTTCAGGGAAAAATTGTCTGACAGTTCAATCTCGGCTTCAGTCATCATTGCATCTTCGTTTTCTGCTTCTTTTCTGGCCCTTTCGGCTGCAGCCCTGATCTCTTCTGCTATTATCGTTTCTATGGCTTCTTCCAGTTTTTTTTCTTCTTTTTCTTTTTTCCTTATTGTGGATCTTAAATCACTCTCTTTCCTGCTTAATACATCAAGGGTGCTGTTCTTTTCCTCTTTCTCATATCGTAATACCTTCACCTCATTTTCCATGTCTTTCATCAGATCAACCTTTTCTGATTTATGCTCTTCAAGCTCCTGTATTTTCAATTCCACATCCCTTTCTGCTTTTTGTATAAGTTCTGCCTGAACTTTCCGGTAGGATCCGTATTGCTGGAAATATTTTAACCGTTGATAGGCCTGATTAAAATCTTTTGAGGAAAAGATAAACATCAACCTGTCGTATGCATTTCTGTTCTTATATGCATAATAGATCATTCTGGCATATTCCTCCTTCAGGTTTTGAAGTTCGGCTTCCAGTTGTTTAATCTCTTTATTATTATCGCTGATTCGTTTTTCCGTAATATCTATTTCTGTATTGATATTGTCTATCAGTGCTTCTCTGGAGGATATCTTTTTATTTAATATTACAAGTTGATTTAATGAGGCTTCTTTATTTCGTCTGGTTTCGTTAAGCAACTTGTTGGTATAATCAATTTCTTCTTCAATCTTTTTCTTGTCTGCTTCAAGTTGTTGTTTTCTATCCTGTGAAAAAGCCAGATGCGGGGTGCCGATTAAAACCAGGCACATTAAAGCATTCAGAATAATAAACCGGTAATTAATAACAGGTTTTAACATATCGTGGATATGAGGCCAAAAATAACTATTTATACAATACGCGAAAACTTCCGGGGTATTGTAAATGGAAATTTAACCTTTCCGTTGAGGTTGATTTTGGAGAACTTCACATCAACCTCTATGCGTGTTTCCGGCGAGGTTATAAGATAGTTTAACCGGGTAGGAAACAATTGATTTTCAAAGTTGTCAAAATCGCTGAAAAAAACATCGAGTTTTTTATTGTCTTTGTTGAGTTCTTTAAGATCTATCCTGGTTATTTTAAAAGTTTCCGGATTTAGCCAGATATTCTGAATGAAGATCTGAGGTATTTCCTGACTTTTCAAATATTTCTTAACTTTATTCCTTTCTGTCGCAAGAAGTTTATATTCCTTGCTGTCAATAGAGGCCTTGAATTCACCAATTTCGTAGTATTGAAAGTCATTGCCAATAATAAAGGCCTGCAGGATATCAAAATCTATACTGGTTTCCAAAAAATCATTTACAAGGTCATAATCACCAAGGAAATATGTGTTATTAATCCTGTTGATGAATTTCACAGAATCTTCAGTAATCATCAGACGAGCAGCTTCAATTCCCAGGGCAGGTGAAAGCGATATCCATATCAGGCTGTCCTTTCGTATTCTCAACTGGCCCTTAAAAGATGAGTTGGTCTTGTCGATGATCATATCAACATTAAATTTTGCAGAGAAGGTATCAAAACTGAATTCATTTTCTTTCAGTTTATTAAACAGGTAATTGGCCCCTTCGGCTTTAATCGGTTGTTTAATTACACTCCTTGTAGATTTACACGCCAACAGCCCCAGGCCTATCATGGTTGCCAGCAACGCCAAGTGCAGTATTTTCCAGGTCTTATTCATATAGTTGTTTGTCCTGTAGTTTCTTATCGAGCAGATCAGATCCTTTGCCAGCCTCCCTGGCTTTCTCCCAGTATTTGATGGCCCCGGTTTTATCCCCCAGTTTATAAAGAATATCACCATAATGCTCCAGCAGGGTAGGATTGGATTCCCCGCCATGGTTAATGGCTTTCCAAACCCATTCTTTAGCCTCTTTATATTTTTCTATCTTATATAAAACCCATCCATAGGTATCCATGTTGGCAGAATTGACAGAATCGATCTGCACCGCCTTAGCAGCCATTTGTTCAGCCTTTTCAAGGTTTTCGCCGCGTAATGAAAGGTAATAGGCATAATTATTCAGAACAATTGAATTTGAGGGATTAATATTTAAAGCCTTCTCATAACAGGCATCCGATTGTTCATTATCGTGGAGTTGATTATAGGCATCTCCCAGATAGGCATAAAACTGCTCAAGTAATTGATTGTTTTCGACAATAAAAGTTATCCCTCTTTCCAGAAAGGTCACAACCTCCTGATAATTCTTAAGCTGATAATTCGACATGGCTGCAAAAAGATAAAACAGGGGCTGTTGAGGGAATAGTTCCAGAGCCCGTTGGCTCTCTATCTGCATAGCCTTATAATCGGCAATCTCGCTTTCAATAAAGAGCAGTTGTTCCCAGACAACATATTTGCTGCTATCAATAGAAAGTACCTTTCTGAATGCATCCCTGGCTTTTTCAAATTCATCCTGCTGATAAAGTAAATCGGCCTGGATTGAATACGATTTCGGATCATCAGGATGGGCGACAATTAATATATCAGCCAGCTCAAAGGCTTCATCTTTCAGATCAGAATAAAGCTGGTTAACGGTATAATATGCCAGCAGTATCTGTACCTTGGTATCAATTTCAAGGGCAGGATTGGAAAATCCAAGCTTCAGTTCTTCGTAGGCTTTTTCTTTATCTCCTTTATTTCTGTAATAATCTGATAAGGAAATATGTATGTATGGATCTTCCGGGTTTATCTCTGCCACTTTTTTATAAGCCTCCAAAGCCTTTTCTTCATTTCCAGATGAAAGGTGCGTTTCGGCCAGCATTGAATAATACCGGCCTTCATTGGGAAAAGTAGCAATCAGTTTATTTATCTCGGCCACAGCCTCATCGGTTTTTCCCATTTTTTTATAAATACTGTGTTTCTGGAGAATGATGTTTTCGTCAATACCTACCAGTTCTTCAATCTTATCGTAAGTTTTAACTGCATTGTTCTGTTCTCCAATCAACATATATGAAGCAGCCAGTTCTAACAGGTATTCCATATTCTGGGGTGATGTTTCACAGAGGTCCTCAAGCACTTCAACGTTTTTTGCGTATTCACCGTTGATGGTGTAAAGACGTGCCAGCAGAAGTTTATACCAGTCATTAGCCGGATCAATGTCAACAGCAGCTTTTGCTTCATCAATAGCATCGGGTATATTGCCGGTCTGGCTGTATAACTTTGCCAGCTCATATCTGGCAGCAGCATCATTGGGATCAAGTTCAACACATTTGCGAAACAGGTTTACTGCTTTGGTGGTGTTGCCAAGGTTGGCTTCTTTTACCCCATCAATAAAATAAATTGTATTATCAACAGATGTAAGGGTGTCGGGGTTTTTCTTTGCAACAAGCTGTTCCTGTTTTGTTTGTGGTATTTGGGTTTTGCACGAAATAAATATTCCGAAGGCAAGAAACGTTAATATGATGACTGATAATTTTTGCATGTTGTTCGGGTATTAATTATTGCCGGTATGTCCAAATCCCCCTGCCCCTCTTTCGGTCTCAATAAGTTCGTCCACCTCTATCCACTCTATCTGCTCATGGGAAGAAATAATCATCTGTGCTATTCTTTCACCATCTTTAATCGTAAAGGATTCATTCGAAAGGTTGATCATGATAACCTTTATTTCGCCCCTGTAATCGGCATCAATGGTGCCCGGAGTATTCAATGCAGTTATTCCTTTCTTTATGGCCAGTCCGCTTCTGGGTCTCACCTGTGCTTCAAAGCCAGCAGGCAGCTCAATGAACAAACCGGTAGGTATTAACGCTCTTTCAAGCGGTTTCAATATAAGCGGCCCGGTTATATTTGCCCTAAGATCCATTCCGGCTGATGCTGATGTTTCATAAGATGGGGAATCATGTTTAGATCTGTTGACAATCCTAATTTTCATGAACTTCAAATTTGGGCTGCAAAAATAGTTAAATCATTTATAATAAATTAATTGATTCAGACTTATTCAGATTTTTATTTTCTTTGCACCTCGGATTTCTTTACGTTCTGTTTTTTTACACTAACACCGTATTATTTATTTTGTTTTATGACTGAAATCTATCTGGCAATTGCAACATACGTAGGATTGGTAATCTGGTTAACCATTGAGGGTGGCAAAAGGAAAATTGGACATACAAGAAGTTTTTTATTTTGCTTCTTTCTGACTCCATTTGTTGGCTTTTTGATTGTTTATTCATCAAGAAAATCAATCTCTTATGTTGAATCGAGGTTTAATTGTCCCAGGTGTAAATATGAATTTACAGAGGTTGGGGAATTTTGTCCATTATGTGAGAAAGATGGCCATCAGGTAAAACTTGAAAAATCAAGCAGGGTGATGACCTAGGTTTTTGCAAACAGTGATCTCAGGTTTTTTCTTTCAATCATTCCGATGAAAGCCAGATACATAAACAGTAAAATTGTGTTGATCCCAAGTTTGATTCCCTGATGTTGAATATTCAGTACTTCGCTTAAAAGGTATAAAAGGAGCGCGAAAATTAAGTAGCCTGCTATTTTTATTGTATTATAATTGACAGGATAATATTTTCTCATCAACAAAAATGATATTAACATCATCGCGGCATAACACAGGAAAGTAGCCCAGGCAGAACCCATATATCCTATCCTGGGAATCCACCAGACATTAAATACGATTGTAATAAGCGCCCCAATCAATGCCATGTAGGCCCCAAAACGTGTTTTGTTTGTTAATTTAAACCAGACCGATAGGTTATAATAAATACCCAGGAAAATATAGGCAAACAGCAAAATGGGAATCACATCACGGGCCATCCTGAATCCCTCACCGAGAATAAGGATCACAATATCGAGATACAACATAATAATCAGGAAAAGGATAGCCACAACAATTACAAAATAGTTCATGATCTGAGCATAAACCTCCCTGGAATCCTGCTTTCTTGCATAGGCAAAAAAGAAGGGTTCGGCTGCATACCTGAAAGCCTGGATAAACAAGGCCATCAGTATGGCTATTTTATAGCTTGCCGAATAAATTCCCAGTTGTGATTCGGCAATGGTTTCCGGGAGCATATAACGAATCAAAATCCTGCCAAGTGTTTCGTTCATAACACCTGCCAATCCTGCAAACAATAATGGAAAACCGTAGTACACAAGTTTCCTCCACACAGAAGGATCGATACTTAACTTCAATTTAAGAATTTCGGGACTTAGCAATATAAAAGTGATGGCGCTTGCAATAAGGTTTGAAATGAAAATATAGGTAATCAGGCCCGTCTCTGCATCAAAACTAAAAGATGCCAGTTTATAAATGAACCCTGAATCATAGTGCTTTAATATGTAAGGGCATAATAAAATAAAATACAGGTTGAATCCTATATTCACTGCTATGTTAATGATCTTAATGGAGGCAAATGTTCTGGGTTTGTTTTCGGCCCTGAGTTTTGCAAATGGTAATGCTGATAACACATCAAGTGACAAGATTAGTCCGAGGTAAATGATATAGTTTTTATATCCGGGGTACTTTATCCACGATGCTATTTCGGTAGGGAAAAAGAATACCAGGCAAATGAAGACTGCTGTGGTAATCAATAATGAAAAAACCCCAGAACTATAGACCTTGCGTTTATCGGATTCCAGCTCAGAGTACCTGAAAAATGCGGTTTCCATCCCATAGGTGAGAACAATAAAAACAACCGCAACAAATGAATACATCAGAATAACAGTTCCATATTCGGCAGGTACAAGCACCCTGGTATATAAAGGAACCAGCAAATAATTAAGAACTCGGCCAATGATGCTTGGTATGCCGTAAATGGCTGTCTGTCCGGCTAATATTTTTATTTGTTTCAATCGATAAAAGCAGTGGTCTTCTTACAGGCAAATGTACTAAATTGTGCCGCTTGATATTGGTAAACCGTAACTATTATTCTAAAAGTTCAGGCAGTTTTATAATAAAAGTGGTTCCTTCTCCTTGGCTTGAATCATAGGCTATTTCACCACCCGCATCCAGCAAAATACTTTTTACTATAGCTAATCCAAGACCCATTCCACTTGATTTTGTTGTAAAACTCGGTGAAAATATTTTATCCTCAAATTCTTTCTCTATTCCCTTTCCATTATCAGTAACTTTTATTAAATGAAAGTTATTTTCGGTCTGAAGTGCAATTGAAATTTCGCCGGGATCTTGGTTTTCCAGGGCCTGGACAGCATTCTCAAAAAGGTTATTAAACACCCTGAGTATCTGTCGTTTGTCGGCAAAAACACAATAGCTTTTTCCCTCATCATAATTGATCCGGAAGTGGATGTTTCCGATGTTTTTATATAAACTGAATGCTGTTTTTATCACATCAACCAGATCGATTTTTTCATCTTTTGAGACAGGCATTTTAGCAAAATCTGAAAATTCCGAAGCAATTGCCGACAGGGAATCAATATGCTCTATCAGTGTTCCAGTAATTCTTTTGAATTGTTTATCCCATTCTTCAGAATGATCATCCCTTGATCTTACCAGGTGCTGAACACTTAACTTCATGGGTGTAAGCGGATTTTTAATTTCGTGGGCAACTTGCTTTGCCATTTCTCTCCAGGCGGTTTCCCGCTCTGTTTTCGCGAGTAATTCTGCGCTTTTTACCAGCTCATCAAGCATTCGGTTGTATTCCATAATTAGGCTTCCAACTTCGTCTTTCCTGTCCCAGTCTATTTTTTCCATGGCTTTCCCTAATTGCAATTTGCCAATTTTCTCACGTATGAGTTTCAACGGCCTGGTAATGTATCTTGAGATAATCACAGTAATAAATATTGCAATTGCAAAAAGTATAACGTACACATTAATAAATGCTGTGATAAATGTTGATATCTCATTTTTTAATTCTTCCTGTTTTGCAAAATATGGTAGGTTTAAATAAGCCGTTGTGTTATTAAGCGTATTGCGGAGAGGTAAATATGCAGAAAGATATTCATAGCTTCCTATCATTTCCTTTTGAATACAAAGGAGTTTATTATCTATAGCCAGATTTCTGAAGGCATTTTCATCCATTTTTGAGCTGATAAAACCCTCGTCAAAAATGCTCGGTCTTGAAGATGCAATCAAGGTTCCATTCATATCATACAGGTTGATATCAGAGAAAAACACCTGTGAAAACTTATTAAGGATCTCATAAAGATAATCCTGCATGTCAGGTGTTATCTTTTCATAATCTGCGAGTTTGTGCTCAAGTTCAATCAGAACAGAATAGGATTTTTCCTGAAGGATATTGTTTGTTTTATTGTCGTTTAGCCTGACTATATAAAGAACGGATAATCCGCCAATAATCAAAAAAGATGAAAAAATAATCCCAATAACTGAATACTGTAATCTTTTCCTCAATGTAAATTCAGTATACCTGATCATTACAGGACCGGATGCAAAATAAATGGCAAGAAAATATATAATGTACAACAGTAAAAGATATGAAAACGGGGCTATAAAATCAAAAAATCCACCAGCCTTCAAACTTAAAACATAGTCAGTATTTTCATCTGTATGATAATGATAATGATCATGTGCATTATGTTCTAAGGGATTAACAAGGTTCGTATCAATGGCATCTGCTTCCAGGTTAAAACTGTACAAATAATTACCAAACTTGTACACAAGCTCTTTATTTATGTATTTTGCCAGTGAGTAATTCTTTAGATAATCATTAATTTCAGAGTTACTTGAAATCAGTAATTCAGGGTATCCAAGTCCTTCAGGGACAAATTTCGAAAACAGTTCAACATAAATTGTAATGCTGTCACTATTGTTCCCTTTCATATCAATAAAGCCAAGGAAGTTTTTGTCAAGGGTGTTTTGATCAAGAAAAAAGAGATTCGTGCAAATTGTAGCAGTGCCATAGTTATCGATTATTCCATTAAAATAAGAATCACAAGAAATAAGAAAATCTTCCGGTAAAATGTTTAGTATTTTATCTTCATTGCAAATTGTAATCAGGATTTCATAATTTTTCCATAAATCACTATTGAATTTCAATGCAATAATATCTGCAATTATCTGCTCTTCAACTTCACTGATTACTCCTTTACTAATTATCTTTTTAACAACGGAATCATTCTGAACACTGTCATATATCTCTGAAAACGAATACTCAAGGGCCGGATTACCCTTTTCAGAGATTCTGCTTACAAAAAGTTTCTGATCTTCAATATTTTTCTCATTATTATATAAAGCTAAAGTATAGGTAGTGATTGTTGACAGAAGAATGATGAATCCTGCAACACTACCAACCGAAAATATTTTTCGGTTGTAATAATATAAGTACCCTAAATATATTATGATTAATAAATAAAACAGGCCAGAAATCATATCTGGCAATTTCACATAACGCGAGCAGGCTATAAACGACGATATGATTATCAGTAATAATACCAATGCAATTTTGAAATTCACCAATCCTGCTATGTTTTTAACAATCCAGGCTGTAATAACGACAGCTATTATGTAAATGGTGACAATATTTATAAGCCCAAGAATACTTACAAAATTAACGTCAAATGCATTTTTCAGATCAATATAATAACTTGAATCCTGGATTGTTTTTTCTACTATGAATTCGGTATAAATAAATACTATACAAAGAAGGGCAAAAAGAAAAACGGTAACCAAAGTATTGATTATTACATTTTTTTTAATGTCAATTTTCCATTTCAATCTTTTAAACAACACCAGAACAATGATCAGTAAAAAAATCAGATTGACAAGTGAATCACCAATTGAGGGGAAGAACCACGAACTTGAAGTGTAGGACGGATTAAATAGGTCGGAATTATAAAGGATAGCCGGTATCTTAAAAACATAAATCAGAAATCTCAGGATTACTAGATCCAGAGCAAAAAACAACGTATAAGGGTATTTTCTTTTAAATGTGCTATCTGCCAGGGTATATATCTGATGAAATATGGCTATTAGCAACAATAAAACGAGGAGATAAACCAGGAACAGGATATTTGTTGCGTTATTTTCGGTGTTGTTTAAGTCATTCGGATTATTCAGTGAAAAAACAAAACTTCCATCCCTGGCATAAATATTACTTTCTCCTTTATCTTGTACAATTTCAATATCATCACTTAGATTGAACTCTTTTTGAAAACTATTTACCAAAAATTCGTTTTCATAAGGATAAATACTTTTTAATTTTATAAGTGCAACTCCAAGTAAAGATCCTTTTTCCCTGCTTATCCTGAAATAAGTACCATTTCTCAAATTAATAACTGCAGGATCCGCTATCAATGAATCTTCTTCTTTCACATAAGGTGCTTTATTGTCGGACCAGAAAATAAGTGTGTCATTACTATAGACCTGAATTTCTATTCCATTATCTTTGAGGTTTTCTTCAAAACTATGATCATGAAAAAGTGTGTAGGATGGTTCTTCCCTACAACCTGTAATCATAGTCAACATCTTTTCGGCGATCAATTCCTTTTTATGAAGTTTTTCCTGGAAATTCAAGAGGGCATTCAATGTTAGCCTGTTTCTTTCATTATAATGTTTGCCCAGAAATACAGCCAGTGCCATAAAGGCAAGGCACACTAAAGTAGTAATGAGAAGTCGGGTTTTCATTCTTTTCATAATTAGAAAAACACAATACATTAATCGTGCCGGAGACAGATATTCTCAATCATGATAAAGATAAGCTATTTTGATTTTCTTGCAACAAAAATCAAGCTGGAATATTCAAGGTCTTTTTTAGCTGATAAATTTGATCGTAATCCGTTATATATGGCATTGAAATATTTAAACGAATTCTTTTTGTATTTCTCACTCAACAAACTAACATAGTAAGCATCATATCTCATTGGGAATATCTTATCGGAGACCAGGTTTATGCGCTCCAATAATCTCCCCATGGTTTCTCTTGTGAAATGATACAGGTGTCTGGGTGTATCGTATGCCGCCCAAAATTCTTTATAATGAAGTGCATCTTTAGATTTACAGTTTGGAACCGCAATAATTATGATACCATCTTCGGCCAACAGGTTAACCAGCGATGATAGTACTTTCTTAAAATCAGGAATATGCTCCAGAACATGCCACATGGTGATTACATCAAACCGGTTTTTGCTATGTTCTAATAAAGTTTCAAGAGAATCGAAGGTTTCCGGTCCGTTTCTGTTTATTGCCATGGTCCTTGCATCCGTGTCTGGTTCAATACCGGAAACTTTCCAGCCATTATCTTTGCAAAATTTCAAAAAATCTCCTGTACCGCAACCGTAATCCAGCAGATCAGAGGGTTCTTTTTTGTAAGTCTTCAGAAGTTTATACTTTCCCCTTAATGCCCTGTTTCTTATTAAACGGTATAATAATCCAATTAAAGACTTATTGCTGGCCGTATGAGAAAGATATTCTTTCGATTTATAGTATTTGTATAATTGGTCATTATCCGGTTGCGGATTTGTGAAAATGAAACCACAATGCGCACAAACGTCCAGATCAAACAATTCGCCTGTTAAAAAAAAGTCCCTGGTGTGCAGAAAAGTCTGTTTTTTGTCATGATTACAAAGGGGGCAATTATTAAGCTCAATCATATTTATTTTGTTTCACGTGGAACAATACTACCTACCAAGGTAAACCATTAATACTGATATGTCGGCAGGTGATACTCCGCTAATCCTGGCAGCTTGTCCCAGTGTTCTGGGTTTTATCTTCGATAGTTTTTCCCTTGCTTCCCAGGAAAGTGAACCCAGTTTATGATAATCAAAATCATGTTTAAGTTCCATATTTTCCAATCTTTGCATCTTATCTGCAAGATCTCTTTCCTTTTCAATGTAACCTTTATACTTTACCAGTATCTCAGCTTCTTCAATAACCTGTCTGTCTGTTACATTATTCTTTTTTAAAAATTCACGAAATGATTCGGATCCTGATTGCAGTTCCAATATACCAATCTCGGGTCTTAATAATACGGTTGATAACTTTACTTTTTGTTGCAGGGCTTTGCTTCCTTTATCATTTAGTACTTTATTTAGCTCTTCCACATTAGCGCTTTGCCTTTTTAAAAATTTTAATAGTTGTTCTATTGTTTCTTCTTTTTTTCTCAGCTTGTTCATTCTTTCATCAGAAGCCAATCCAATTTCATATGATTTAGGTGTTAGCCTTGAATCGGCATTGCCCTGTCTTAAAAGTATTCTGTATTCTGCTCTTGAAGTAAACATCCGGTAAGGCTCATCCACACCTTTAGTAATAAGATCATCTATCAATACACCAATATATGCTTCCGATCTCTTTAGCAGAAAATCTTCCAGTTCATTTATTCTTTGATGTGCATTGATGCCTGCTATGATCCCCTGTGCTGCAGCCTCTTCATATCCGGTGGTGCCATTTATTTGTCCAGCAAAATACAGTCCGTTTATCAATTTCGTTTCCAGTGTAAATTTTAACTGAACCGGGGGAAAATAATCATACTCAATTGCATATCCCGGCCTAAATATTTTTGCGTCTTCAAAACCAGGAATAAGTCTTAGTGCTCTGTATTGAATATGATCAGGCAGGGATGAAGAAAAACCATTAATATAATATTCTTCAGTATTCCATCCCTCAGGCTCTACAAAAAGTTGGTGTGAATCTTTTCCTGCAAATCGCTCAACTTTATCTTCAATTGATGGACAATATCTTGGTCCTATTCCTTCAATCCTTCCGGTGAACATAGGAGATTGCTCAAATCCGTTTTTCAATATTTTATGTACTTCTTTATTTGTAAAAGCCAGATAACAGCTTCGTTGCTTTTTTAGCGACTCAGTTTCAGTAAATGAAAATTTCCCGGGTTGTTGATCTCCTTTTTGCTCTTCCAGTTTACTAAAATCTATTGTTCTTCCATCGACCCTGACAGGTGTACCAGTTTTCATCCTGTCACTTTCAAATCCGATATTAACTAATTCCCCGGTCAATCCTTCCGAAGCTTTTTCTCCAATTCGTCCTCCTCCGAATTTTTTTTCCCCTATATGAATGATTCCATTTAAAAAAGTCCCATTTGTTAGTATTACAGCATTTGCTTCTATCAGATGGCCCATTGAGGTTTTTACGCCTTTTATAATGTTTTTGTCAATTTTCAGTCCTACGACCATATCCTGCCAGAAATCAAGATTTTTTGTTCTTTCAAGCATTTCCCTGTATTTAACAGAAAACAACATCCGGTCACTTTGCGCTCTTGGGCTCCACATAGCCGGGCCTTTTGAGCGGTTCAACATCCTGAATTGTATCATGCTATTATCGGTAACTATCCCGGAATAACCACCCAATGCATCAATCTCTCTAACAATCTGTCCTTTTGCTATTCCTCCCATAGCAGGATTGCATGACATCTGGGCCATGTTCATCATGTTCATGGTGATCAGTAAAACGGATGATCCTAAATTGGCTGCTGCTGCTGCTGCCTCACATCCAGCATGTCCGGCTCCTACTACTATTATGTCATATTTCTTAAACATAGATCCTGTCCATATATTATGTTTCACGTGAAACATAATTAACTTAAGTACTTCTCAAGATAATAGTCTTCATTGTTCTTCATGGTCTCTTTTTCACTGTCAGTCACATCATTATACCCGGCCAGGTGTAATGTCCCGTGCACAACAATTCTATTTAGCTCATTTTCAGTGCTTTGATTATATTTTGTGGCGTTTTCAATCACCCTTTCAATACTAATATACACCTCCCCTTTCTTTTCATCATCATATTTAAAAGTAATGACATCAGTATAGTAACTACTTTCCAAAAATTGCTTGTTTATTGCCAATAAATACTCATCACTTACCAAAACAATGACAATTTCTTTAAACACGGAATTTTCCTCCTCCAGGATACCTATAATGCACTTTTCTACATTCTCCTTATTTTTCAGAACATATTCGCATCCCTCCGAGAAAAAATAAATTTTCGGATCCATTTCAGGAAAATTGATTTATACTATTTTACTTTCTGGCGGTTATTTGTGTGGTATTTATCAAGCTCAGTCTTGCGATTGTCAACGGAATTATCAATCGCATTGCTTATTTCGAAAATCAGTTTTATATTCTTATCCGTTTTTTCTATTTTATCACTCAGTTTTCTTATTACAAATGCATTTTTGTCATTGTCACTTTTGATCTTACTTTCTTCTATTTCATCTTCAAAACAACATAATCTCTTTATTTCCTTGTCCGCAATAAAGTTGAAAATAAGCCCTCTGCCCTTTTTGCTAACTTCAATTTTTATCTTTCCTATTCTATTTGTCTGCTCACAATGTTCGAAACAATTTGTGGCTGTGAGTACAGCAACGATCAGGTTTCCAAAATAACTGTCATTTAAATTTAATTCATTACAAATCTCTTCAATAAGAAATTCTATTTTAGTGGTATCTCCAGCCTCTAAAGCATATTCAATAATCTTTTTATTCATTTTCAAAATAAAATTTTTTGAAATACTCACTTACCTTTTGCCTGTAGTATTCCTTTAATTTTGGATTAATCCTTTTTAATAGTTCCGTTTCCTTTAATTCGTATTCTTTATACTCAAATTTTTCATTTGGGTTACTCTTTTCATAAATAATTGCCTCCTTCGATTCACGCTCTTTTTTCTTTTCCCTTTCTATTTCTGCCTTTTCAGATTTCAATAGCCTGGTAAGTATTTCTTTCTGTCGCTCCAGGGTCTCATTATTAATCATACTCTTTATGATCTCCTTTTCTGTTTCTTCCATTTGTTTCAGTGCATCCTGTAATCCATTTTCATTGATGCCTTCCCCTGCCAGCTCTTCTATATATCGCTGCAGCTGGTTTCTTATCATCTCCTGCTCAGCAGCCATACGGGCAAGCTGCTCACTTATGGCTTTGCCATCCTTTCCCTTTCCGTCCTTTTTTTTGCCCTTATTATTTTTCATTTGTTCAATCTGCTTGTTCAATTGTTGTTGCAATTGACTTAATGATTTTGATTTGCTTTTTCCTCCTCCGGGATTTGAGCAATTACTTTTACCCGACATAGCATTTTGCATTGCCATGTTGTTTTCCATTGTCTTCAGTGCTTCAGCCAGTAATAATCCAAGATTGTTCAGTGCTGTAATAACAAATTGTTGCCTGCTGGCAGCTTTCTCAATTTTCCTGTCATTTATTTCGTCTATCGCTCTCTTGAGGTTACGGTCTATCTCTTTAATTTCTTTATTTACTACAGGTTCAATAGTTATCTGTCGTTTTGACAATGCGTATATGGAGTCTTTAACATGTTCAATTTCTTCCTTCAGGTTGTTTTGCTCAATGATCAATTCAACATAATTGGGATCTTTTGTATCAACAATGGTTATTTCCCCCATAATTTCTTCCTGGTCGAATGAAATCTTAATAATATTTTCAAGTATTTCCCTGAGTTTTGCAATGTCTTCACCTAATTGCTGACTTTGCATATTTTTCATAAACTGAAACAGTTGCTCTTTCATGTTTTTCAATCCATCTTTAGCCTTTTGCTGATGCTCCATTGATTTACGGATCTTCCCACGGTTAAGATCATTTTTGCTTTCGGTCATCTCCTCCCCCACTTCTTTCCTTGATTCATCCAGCTCCGGAATGTCGTGTTTCTCTTCCAATTCTTCATTTTTTCCTTTTAGATCATCCAGGTCTTCTTCAATCTTTTCAAACTCATCCCCAATATTTTCCTGCTCTTTCGCCAGTGATTCCTTATCATCTTCTTTTTCCTCAGATTTATTCATCAGTTCTTCCTGTTTCTTTTCAAGTTCTTCGAGTTTTTCAATAGCCTCTGTTAATTTCTTTTCAAATTCAAGCTGCTTGAACAATTCCAGGTTTCTGTCGAGGCTTCTTTCAAGCTCTTCATTATTCATTTGAATTTGTTCAAGCATATCATTTACCCTGTCTTTGTTAAATTCTTCAAGAAGCTTTTGTAGTTCCTCTATCATCTTTCTGGTTTCTTCATCAAGTGCTTCATTGAATAATTTTTCTAACTCCCGCTGCTTTTCAAGTATTCTTTCTTCCTGTTCCCGGTTTTTATTTTCCTTGAAGTTTCTTTTTTTGTTCTTATCATTCACCTTTTTTACCTCATCATAGACTTTCTTCTGCTTTTCAAGTAACTCGTTGATCATTTCCCGGTCACGCCAGTCAATTTCATCCTTGTTCATCAGCTTTTCAATAAGGTCTTCTATTTCATCATTAATTTCCTTAATTGCATTTATATTATCCTGTATGTTTCCTGTTATCTGGCTTTCCTCTTCCTCCAATTCATTAAGAATTTCTTCTTTTGATATTCCTTTAAGTACAAACAATTCCGATTTCGACGATTTATGTCCATTAATACCATCATTATCAAATATCTCAAAATATGCTTCTATATATTCTCCTTCTTTCAGATTAAATGATTCAGGATTTACCTGATAAAAAAATTGCATGTCTGATTTTCCTGCTTCTATTAAAATTTCTTCTGTTAATATTTCCTTTTCTATCTGCCCCTCACTTAAAATTGCATAATTAAAATTCAATACGCTTAATCCATAGTCGTCATTTGCCGCTCCTGTGAAAAATCCTCTTTCCATTTCACTGGAATCTATAATTCTGTTAACGTTAATTTCCGGGTATTGATCGGGTATAACATTAATATTGAAACTCAGTGAGTCACTCTTCTTAACCCATTGATTTCCTGTTATAATTTTATATGGCTTATTTTGAATTATCTTCTTCTCCAACTTATAAACATTTGATCCCTCATTGGGAAGTAAAAATGCTTCATCTCCGAGTATAAAGTTTATATAATCCACATCCCTGGAATAAACTTTCCATAAAACCCTGGTACCTTCCGGTATAATAAGATCGCCATTGTTTTTAACAACCTTATTTTCTTGCTTTGTATGGGTGGGATAATAAAGAAATATCTCATACTCAAGAATTATGGGCCGTGGATGAACAGTAATCACATAAGTAGTGGATTGATATTCGCCAGCAATAATATTGAAATCTGTATTCTTCTGAATGTTACGAACAACATATACATAAACACCCTCATTATCTTCTGAGCAGAGATAGTTTGTACCATTCACATTTACAAATAATTTATCCGGTATCTCGTCCCCCGACATGGTAACATAAATACCAAAGTCTTCGTTTTGTATGGCTGTTAAATCCCGGTTCATCAATTTCACAGAAAACGGAAGTTCCCTTTTGTAATGCTTGTTGTAATTCAATATTCGTGTCGAGGGTTCTGTTAATACTTCAGGTGTTAGAATAATGATAATTACCAGGATCAAAACCGCGCTTACCAGATATTTCAAATGTTTTCTGTTATCCCTGAAACTAACCGCATTTTGAAATGGTACAGGTCTTAACTTTTTAATTTTCTGCTCAATACTGGCTTCAACTAATGCCAGCTCCTCATCACTATATTCCTTTGTATTAATAAGCTGCAGTGTGTTTAATAACTTGTCACGGATTTCCGGAAAATGCCTGCCAATTATTTTGCTGCTCTCTTCATAGGACAGATCCCGGAAAAAATTCATTAACCTGAGCAGGGGAATTCCGATATAGACCACTACAATAACAAAAAACAGTGTGATTAGGCCATAAAATATTCCAGTCCTTATACCCGAACTAAAATAAACATAATACTCTGAAAATGTGGTCAAAAGGACAATAAGAATCACAATGCTAAGGGTATATATTACTCCTTTTATTATTTTGTTTGTATAATACTTTCGTAAATACCGCTCAAGTTTTGATCTTATTTGTTTGTAATTATTGTCCATAGATCTACTTTATCCCTAATTTAACTTCTTTAAAACGAAAGGCTAAGCGTAATATTTTTATTAGCTTTGACAAAACTAATCATAGTCATGAAAAAGATTATATTTTTTTTACTGTTTCTTTTTGCGCTGAGTATTTCAGCTCAACAACTTGATCATTTGAAAGCCGGACATTATTGTACCCACGCTTCCGGATTTCACCATTTAATTGATAGGTCAGCACCTTATGTCCAGAATAATTTGCTTCAAAGTTATGATGTTACATTTTATTTTCTCGACCTTAATGTTGATGCAACAACAACGAATCTCAGTGGTTCGGTATTCATAGAAGCTGTTTCCGTGGTTACTGAACTCGACACTTTTGTTCTTGAGCTTATTGATGAAATTATTGTTGATTCTGTTCTTTTCAACAATACAATTACAACATTTACTCATCAGAATAATGACTTGCTTATTGATGTATTATCACCCCCAACAACAGGAGAGAATTTTTCCTGCAAGGTTTATTATCATGGACAGCCACCATCTGGTGGTTTTTTCACAGGTGTTACTTCAGCCATTGACGAAAATTGGGGTGTGCATGTTACCTGGACTCTTTCCCAGCCTTTCAATGCCCGACAGTGGTTTCCGGTAAAACAGGTTCTGGAAGATAAAGCTGATTCCGTATGGGTATTTCTTACTATTGATACAACTTACAAGGCAGGTTCTCAGGGCCTGTTAACATCAATTGTTGAGGTTGGTGAAACAAAACGACGGTATGAATGGAAATCGCGGTATCCGATAGCATATTACCTGATTTCTTTTTCTGTTGCCGATTATCAGGAATACAATATTTATGCAAACCCGGCAGCGCTGCCGGATGATTCAATTCTTATTCAGAATTATGTTTACGATGCTCCAAATTGTCTTCAGAATTATAAAGCCGGTATCGATAATACAAAAGAGTTTTTAGAACTCTTTTCTGATCTTTATACCCTTTATCCTTTTTACAAAGAAAAATATGGTCATTGTATGGCCTACCTTTCCGGCGGCATGGAGCATCAAACCATGACGACCATCGGTTATTTCGGCTATGGCATTGTTGCCCATGAACTTGGTCATATGTGGTGGGGGGATCATGTTACCTGTGCAACCTGGAGCGATGTCTGGATCAATGAAGGATTTGCAACTTATTCTGATTATCTTGCTCATGAGTTTCTCGCCGGTGGGGATTATCCCCAGATATGGCTTGAACAGGTTCATACTTCAGTATTATCGGAGCCCGGTGGTAGTGTATATATTCCCCCCGGTGAAATCGATCCTGACGATCCCTCAAGTGTTTTCCGTATTTTCGATAACAGGCTTTCATATCTTAAAGGCGCCAGTATTGTTCATATGCTAAGGTTTGAGCTTCAAAATGATGCTCTTTTCTGGGATATACTTCAACATTTCCAGTTGCAATATGCAGACAGTGTGGCTACTGGCCTAGACTTCCTGGAAACATTTAATGAGCTTTCCGGAATGGATTTTAATTACTTTTTTAATCAATGGTACTTTGGCGAAGGATATCCGGTTTATGATATTCACTGGAACCAGCTAGATGACATATTCACAATGACCACCGTACAGTCAACTTCAACTACCACGACAAGCTTTTTTAAAATGCTCATGGAGTACAGGCTTGTTTTTGATGATGATACTGACACAACACTGAAGCTCTGGCAAACTGAACAGGAAAATAACTATTCTATCCCTATCACTAAACCGATAGTGTCTATTGAAGTGGATCCCAAAAATTGGAACCTGGAAAAAGTGAATAGTATTATTTATGGTATTGATTCCAATGAAACCCGGGATTTTGAAATATACCCAAATCCCGTCAGGAACAATCTTACGATAGTGATAAAAAACATGGCTGTTAAGCATTGTGTTTTAAAATTATATGATGACAGTGGCCGTATCATACACAATTCTAAGCTCGACCACCATCTAAATACAATTGATCTTTCTTCCTGCTCCGCTGGGATCATCATGGTTAATCTGCAGTTTGATAACAGGGGTTATTTCAGGAAGGTTGTGAAGTTGTGACCTGAAACCACGAATTTGTTCAATCGTAATAACCGTATGTTCTTCATACGGTTATTAAATCCACGTAGCAACAACCCCAACAGGGGTTGAACAATGAATCCTTATTTTATACCTTTGCAGCCAGAATACAACAGACAATATGACAAATAAGGAAGTACGTGTAAGGTTTGCACCAAGCCCAACAGGGCCTTTACATATCGGTGGTGTAAGAACAGCTTTGTTCAATTATTTACTGGCAAAAAAACATGGGGGTAAATTCATTCTTCGTATCGAAGATACCGACCAGACACGCTACGTGCCGGGAGCTGAACAATATATCATTGATTCGCTCAACTGGTGTAATCTCAAATTCGATGAAGGTGTTGAGGTAGGAGGGGAGTATGGTCCTTACCGACAGTCAGAAAGAAAGGCTATCTACAGAGAGTTTGCTGACAAATTAATAGAACGTGGTCATGCCTATTTTGCTTTTGATACACATGGTGAACTTGAAGATATGCGCAGGGGATTACAGGAGGCAAAAAGCGATAATCAGCAATATAATGCTGAAACTAGGAATTCCATGCGGAATTCTCTTACACTTCCTGATTCGGAAGTACAATCGCTTATCACTGCCGGAGAGCCTTATGTTATCCGCCTTAAACTTACTGAAAATGAAAATGTCCATCTTTCAGATGTCGTTTATGGGGAAATCGATTTCCACACTTCACAGCTGGATGATAAAATCCTTTTCAAATCAGACGGCATGCCGACCTATCACCTCGCCAATGTTGTTGATGACCATTTGATGAAGATCACAAATGTTATCCGTGGTTCTGAATGGATCAATTCTACCCCTATACATATATTACTTTATAAATTCCTGGGATGGGGGGAAGAGATTCCAATGTTTGCACATATGCCGCTTACGCTGAAACCCAGCGGTAAAGGTAAACTCAGCAAAAGGGATGGCGACCAGGGTGGATTCCCGGTTTTCCCTTTACAATGGACAAATCCTGAGACCGGGGATATTTATTCCGGTTATCGTGAATCGGGTTATTTCCCCGATGCATTTATCAATATGCTGGCATTCCTGGGTTGGAATCCCGGCAATGAGCAGGAGATCTTTTCTATGGATGAGTTAATCCATGCTTTCTCTCTTGACAGGATAGGCAAATCGGGAGCCCGGTTTGACCCCGAAAAGGCGAAGTGGTTTAATCATCAGTACCTTGTTTCCTATCCCGATCATGAACTGGTTGAGCTTTTCAAACCTGTTCTCGATGAAAAAGGAATTGCTGCGGAAGATTCCTTTATTGCAGAAGTTATTTGCCTGGTTAAAGAAAGGGTGAATTTTATTCATGAGATCTGGGGTCAGGCATTTTACTTTTTTGAAATCCCGGCATCCTATGATGAGAAGGTTGTTAAAAAACGATGGAAAGAAAATACCCCGGACATATTAAATGATATTAAGGAAATCTTGCAGGAGCTTCCTGATTTTTCAGAAGCAGAGATTGAAGCAGTGGTTAAATCCTATATTGAAACTAATGAAATAGGGTTTGGCGCTGTCTTGAATGCCCTCAGGCTGGTAATTGTTGGCTCCGGTATGGGTCCTTCTTTGTTTAAGATCATCGAAATGATCGGTAAAGAAGAATCGGTTAAACGAATACAAAAAGGAATTGAAACCATCAAAAGGTAATACGGCCTCAGTTATTGCACTGGAAGGAATGGAGTTCTTTTCCTATCATGGTTGCATAAAGGAAGAGCGGGTAATAGGCACAAAGTTCAATGTTGATCTTTTTTTACAAACGGATACTTCAAAAGCAGAAGAATCTGATAACCTCCTGGATACCGTAAATTACTATGATGTCTATCAGCTCGTAAAAAAAGAGATGGATACCAGGTCTGATCTTCTTGAACATGTTTGCCGTAGAATACTTAATGTTTTATTAGCCAAATATGAGGCTATACAGTCTGCAACGATTAATATTAAAAAATTGAATCCACCCCTTGGCGGCAAAATTGAGAGTGTAAGTTTAACCATAAGCGAAACCAATGGAAAAGACTGACGCCATCCCAAAACAAAAAAACTGTGCTAAATGTGGTACCGCTTTTAAATGCCTGTATAACAAAGATTGCTGGTGTATGGATTATAAGTTATCAAAAGATACGCTTGAAGAGCTCAGGAAGGGTTTTAATGATTGTTTATGTCCGGGCTGTTTATCGGCATATGCAGAAAAAGCCTGATGAATTGTCGATTTTCGATTGTCGACGTTCGATTTTCTATATGATTGAATATTGAACATCGCCATATCGAAAATCGATAATCGTCTAATCACTTTGATCTTTTGCCTTTATCCTTTTGCCTTTGAATACATTTGTATTATCTTTGTACTAATTATTAACAGGGTCTCGTGGCCGAGCGGCTAGGCGGTGGTCTGCAAAACCATTTACAGCGGTTCGAATCCGCTCGAGACCTCAAGGTGAAATATTAAACCGTTGTAAATCATTTTTTGCAACGGTTTTTTTTGTGGCCTTTTAAGGGACAATTGTGCTGAAAGTTATTAAAAGACTAGGCATTTTTCTCGTAACAAATAATCCTTGACCCAGAATAATTTATGTATTATCTCTTTCTGTCATTTAAAAGTTATGTCACTAAATAACAAATTAATTTTTAATTAAAGGGACCGGTTTCAATCCTAGTGTGAAATGAAGGCGAAGTAAGGGAATTGTCTGGCCACTCAAATAATAATAAGTCGCCATTTAATTTTATTGCACACCCACCAAAGTAGTCTTTGGTTGCAGCTATCCGAGGTGGTGTTTGCCACCCCCCTTCATTAAGAGCTGAAGTTTGTATTGTTCCATCAGGAAATTTAATTCCCCCTGAATTGCTATGAATAGTACCAGATACCTCCAATTTACAATCAGGATCTGTTGTGCCAATGCCAACATTTCCTGAGGCATCGTTAATATAAAAATCATTGTTGCTACCTCCTTTTATATGTAATATTGAACTCGAGTCGGGTGCAGAACCATCATTGTTTATAGCTACCTGAGCTTGTGAATTCAGGCATATTAGGATAGACAGATAACATAATAGATTAATAAGTATTTTCATTTGTTTTACTTGTTTAAATATTGCCGTATAAATATATAAAATATATTAATTAATTAATTAATTACGAGCTGTGCAGGAAAAATCAACATTGATCAAAATCAAACGGTTACTTTCCCAGTTACAAAATATAAATGGTAAGATATTTGCTTAAAACAATGTTTAACAGTTACTTTAAAGATTATACCGCGATGAAAAAGAATGCAAAAATATTCACAGCACTTTTTCTGATCCTTAGCTTCTTTACTTCATGTATAGATTTTGATACTTTCGATTATGATGAATATGATCACGAATATGATGATATCCATAATGAGCTGGATCCGAACGCCAACCAACTTATCCTTGATGAATCCATTTACGGACATCCTGATAAAGAAACCTCGATAGATGGGATGGTTCCGGCAGATGACGGGGGTTATTTCTTTTTCGGGATCTTTAATCTTGAAAACATGGTTGGTAAAATATCTGCCAGTGGCAGCATACTATGGCGTGATACTGTTGAGTACCTTCCCAAGGGCATCCTTAATTATAAGGGAAATGCTTTGGTATGTGGTTCTTTCGACAAGGATAATGATGATTTGCCCGATGCCGGAATACTTGAACTATTCAACAGTCAGGATGGTAATATGATCAAGAAATCATTCTGGGTTGACTTTGACAATACAAGGTTCAATGGTATCAGTGATAAATATATCATTGGCCGATGCAGGGAGGGAAACAGCATACATCCCTTTATTGCAAAATATTATATCGATGAAAACGATTCTATTATCCATGGAGAGATCATAAGTTATCCCGACCTGTACAAACAATATTTTCATACCATAGATCAGAATTATATTTCCGGGGGGAAGTTTCGCGGACAATTCGATGACATCACAACCTATGAGTTCATGGTTTACAAATTCAATGAAAGCAGCCTTGGGTTGGAATGGTCAAAAAGTATCATTTCCCGTGAAGGATTTGAAACATCTGATGGTGATATCATGGTGATCAATAACACGGTGTACGTTGCCGGCAACTCGGAAGTGGAGGAAGAGAATCCTCCGTATAATGCCGATTACTGGACAGATGGTTTACTGGCATCGTTAACTCCGGACGGTCAGATCAATTATGTCAGGACATATAATACCTCACTGAATGGTGATAAATATTTTCACCTTTATTATGATGGATCTTATATTTATGCAAGCGGTAAACTCTCTTCATACTGGCTTGTTTCAAATAATCATAGTTTTTCTTATGGGCTGATCTCAAAAATAGATGCTGTTTCAGGAAATGCCATTGATCATTATGCGTTTGGTCCAGGCACAACAGGCTCAGGTATCTGTGCATTAATCCCATTGGGTTCGGGTTTTGTTTTTGGTGGCTGGACCAATCAGTCATATTATGATTTCGATGATGAGACACAATACCAGGGGTGGTTTGTGGAGATTGGGGGACTTACATCGCTGAAAACGGTTTCTGTTCTAAATGAAATCAACCCTGATGATAATCATTTGAGGCAATATGCAGGAAGGAAAGATAAATCAAACATCTAAAGTTCTTGAATATCGAACACCGATTAACGATATACGATTTTTGAAGTATTGAAGATCTAAAATAGATCTGAAATCAAATATCGCTAATCGGTGTTCGGATATCAATACTAATGATTTATTTGTATATTTAATCACTATTTAATTAATAACAAGCAAACCAATAAATCATGAAAACAAACAATGCCATTATTATTTTTATTTTCCTTCTATATCAATTTTATTCTTTCAATGCAACCGCCCAGAGTTGGACTTCGTTGAGAGAATCTATCAATGAAAACCTGAAAAACTTCGAAACAGATTTTAAGGGATTGTATGAAGTCTCGACTGCATTTGAAATGGGTGATGGTACAACTTCCTATGATCCCACAGTTTTCCCTGTTGGATTTGAAGGTGGCAGTATCATAATAACAGATGCAACAGCAGAAGCAGTTTCAGCTGCATTTATGGTAAAATTCGATAAGGAAGATGAATTTCTCTCTTTCCAGAATATTCTGCTCAAATACTTTTACCGTGGAGGATATAGTGATATTAATCATAGTGACGAGTATGATATGTTTACCGACAGGTTTTATAAACGAACTGTTTTCAGTGGTGAAAAATACAATGCCCGGGTAGATGTCTGGGAAGAGATGCCGGCATTAATCTGGGTTACATTCACTGAAAATTAAATAACAATACAAATATGTCATGGAAGTTTTAATTCTTAGCTAAATATTTTAGCCGTAACCGGTTTTTGTACTGAAAATCCCAGGTATATGAAAGTAATATTCAGCAGGAAGCAATATAATTCATTTGAGGTGATTTCAGGGCTTCTAAGCTTTCTTTGTTATAATATGATATAAGATCACAAAACCTTTCAGATCGCTTTATTCATCGCATTTATGAAGGCCGTTTTTCGGCTGTTTTTGTCCCAAAATAAAACAGACCGTCTTAAATTATCACAAATTTCCTTAATGTAGATTATATCCTGATATTAGAATGTGGTTGTCTAACGAAGCTGAATTCTCTCAAATCCCTGTTTTAGAACGAGTCTTAAAAGCAACATCCATCGTTTTTTTTGGAGATACACATCCTCCTTATTTTCATATGTAATTGTTTTTAATTCGTGAATTCGTGGCATTATTATTTTTTATCCACATAGATTACAGATTTGTTTTCCTGTTATTATTCTTTTTTATCTGTGCATCCGTAGCACTCTTTATTTTTGCTGCAAATTTTCTCTAATTCCTCTATTCATACCTCAATGCATCTACCGGGTTTTTACCGGCAGCCCGATAAGCAAGTATGCTTATTGTTAAAAACGCGATGCCGCAAGATATGATCAATGAGGCAATGAAAATCCAGACAGGAATATCTATGCGATAAGCGAAATTATCAAGGAGCGAATCTATCGCAAACCATGATAGGGGCCAGGCAATAACATTGGCTATCAAAACCAGTATCATGAACTCTTTGTTGAAAATATACAGGATCTGTCCCACTGAGGCCCCGAAGGCTTTCCTGATACCGATTTCATTAAACTTCCTTTCGGCCATAAATGCTGAAAGTCCTATAAGCGACAGGCAGGCAATGAAAACAGACAGGATCACAAAATATATAATGATTTTTCCTATTCGTTTTTCTATCATATACAGCTCTTCCAAATCTTTATCAAGGAATCCGTAATCGAAGGGAGTATCCGGATTAATCTCGTTATAGCTATTTTCCATGAAACTGATGGCTTCATCCATGTATTCGGGATTTATCTTCGCTGCAAGAATAATATTCACAGGCAAATGCATGGTCATTACCAGGGGCCCGATTTTTTCCCTCAATGCCTTAAAATGAAAATCCTTAGCCACGCCTATAACCCTGCCTATAATAATTGCTTCCCAGCTACTTGAAAAATTCCACTTCATTTCCTTTCCTATAGCTTCTTCGGGCGTCCATCCAAAATCCTTTGCTGCCGTTTCATTAATAATACATGCAGAAGAATCAGTTCCATAATCAACAGAAAAATTTCTTCCTGCAACAACTTCCATTCCCAGGGTAGGTATGAAATCAGGATCAACATTAAAAGTCCTCAACGGAAAAAAATCATCCTGCCCCTCCACATAAAAATGATCCCCCCAGGGTGTTGTACCAGGTAACATATTTGAGGTTGTTACCTGATTAATATACGGGCTGGTCCTTAGCATATTATGAAGTACCTGCATTTTCTTGTTGTCCGGCTGGTTTTCGATCATGGTATAAATCAGATAATCTTTATCAAAGCCCAGGTTTTTGTTTTTAATAAAACTCATTTGAAGGTAAATCGATCCTGATGCGATTAACAGAACTGCCATCACTACAAACTGAAAAACAACCAGGATTTTTCTGATCAGGATATTACCACCTCCTTTATGAAATGATCCTTTTAAAATACTGATTGGTTGGAAAGAGGATGTAAAGAAGGCGGGGTAACTGCCCGAAAATATTCCAATTACAAAGGCAAGCAGGATAAAATAAACCAGGTTAATCCTATAATCCAGAGTAATGTTTGTCTGGGTTAGCCGCCGGAATTCAGGAAGAAAAAACTCTGTGATAACAACGCCAATGAATATAGCAATAACAGAAAGGATAAGTGCTTCACCTATAAACTGAATGATAATGTTACCTCTTGTAGCTCCGATAACTTTTCTTATCCCTACCTCTTTTGACCTGTAAACGGATCTGGCCGTTGCAAGGTTCATATAATTGATGCAGGCAATCATCAATATTAATATTGCCACGACTGCTAGCAGGTATAGCATGGCGGCATCATTGGTACGGGCAAAATCGAATATCCTGTCATTCCTGAGATGTATATCCAGCATTTTTTGCAACCTGAACCGGGAATGTTCTTTCCATGGTGCATAGTATTTTTCTTCAAACTCCAGGAACCTTTCCTCAAATGAAAACGGATCAGCATTATCGGCCAACAGGATATATGAATACAGGCCAAGGGTTCTCCAGTTATTAATATGAAAGGCCGTGTCGTTATTCCCCGTTATAATAAAATCTGTTTTAAAATGTGTGTTTGATGGTATATCTTTCATGACTCCCCTGACAACCGCTTTTTCACTGTTATCAATATTCAGGATTTTGCCAACAGGATCCTGTTTTCCAAAGTATTTTTCCGCAGCTGTTTCCGAAATGATAATGGTTTTAGGCTGATTAAGAACATTGTTTTTATCACCCCTTATAAGCTCAATGTCAAACACCCTGAAAAAACTTGAATCGGTGGCCAGGATATTCTTTTCATTAAATATCGATGGCATAATCCCCGGATCATCCGGGAAGTATGCAATCGTTAGTTTATCAAGCAATGTTAATCGTGTCCCGGCCAGAACATCCGGATAATCTTTTTGCAGGTAATATGCCGTTGGGCCAGGAGCAATGGCAGTTTCCTGTAAATCGGTATTTTCCCAGCTCATGTCAAGTGTAACCCTGTAAATATTTTCCGCTCCCGGAAAATGCTTATCATAACTGAATTCATACTGAACATAAAGCATGATCATCATAAATGCAGCTATTCCGACAGATAAACCCAGAATATTTATCAGGGCAAATCCCTTATGTCGGATCAGATTTCTTATCGCAATTTTTAAATAATTTTTTAGCATTTATTTTTTTCATCAACAATCCAAAGGATGTGCCATTAAACTTAATGAGCTGATAACGTGTTGATTAAAATATGACCGGTCAAAGAAAAAATAAAATCTGTTCACTTTTTGAACATATACTGTTAAATATTTGAACATTTCAATATTTTTGCAATACTAATATGAATTTAATATTCTCTCCAGATGAATAAGAAATACCCCGGCAAGATATTAATTATTGATGATAATGAAAAAATACTGAAATCGCTGAAACTGCTGCTTAAGAATGAGTTCGGATTTATTGAGCCGGCAAAGGATCCGGAGCGAATCCCTGCCTTATTGAGTGAATATCAATTTGACATCATTCTTCTGGATATGAATTTCAAGGCTGGGATACATTCGGGTAATGAGGGCATTTTCTGGTTAAGAAAAATACTGACTATTGATCCCGGGGCAGTGGTTATTCTGATAACAGCTTATGGTGATATTGAACTTGCAGTTAAAGCGATGAAAGAAGGTGCCGTCGATTTCATCCAGAAACCCTGGGATCCGGATAAACTCATAGCTACATTAAGATCAGCCCTGGCACTGAGGCAGACCAGAATGGAGGTAAAAGCCCTTCAGAACAAACAACAAGCCCTGAATGAGAACATGAATGTAAACAGAGAAGAAATTGTGGGCAACTCACCTCCGATGATGGAGGTTTTTAAAATGATCAACAAAGTAGCCGGGACGGATGCCAATGTTCTTATCCTGGGTGAAAATGGTACAGGCAAGGAGTTGATTGCCCGCGAAATACACAGGAAATCGAAACGATGCAAACAGGCATTTGTACCTGTTGACCTGGGATCCATTAGCGAATCATTATTCGAAAGTGAGATATTCGGACATGTAAAAGGATCTTTTACCGATGCCAGGGAAGATCGCATGGGAAGGTTAGAATCAGCCAATGGGGGAACCTTGTTTCTTGATGAACTCGGTAACTTGCCCGTATCCCTGCAAACAAAAATATTATCTGTGCTTCAAAACAGGGAGGTTTACAGGATAGGCTCCGGTAAATCAATACCCATCAACATCAGGTTGATCAGTGCAACCAACCGGGTGATCTCCGAAATGATCAGCCAGAATCTTTTCAGGGAGGATCTTTACTTCAGGATCAACACCATTGAAATTATCCTACCCCCACTCCGGCAACGCGGGTTCGATATTGTGTTGCTGGCAGAATACTATTTAAACAAATTAAAAAGAAAATATAATAAACCCGATCTTAGAATAACACAACAGGCACTCGATAAACTTCTGAAATACAGCTGGCCCGGGAATATAAGGGAATTGAAACATACCGTTGAAAAAGCTGTTATTTTAAGTGATTCCGCCTCCCTAACACCTGATTGTTTCTATCTGGGTGATGTGGTTCCTCAATTTGGCCATTTTCCATCGCACCGGCTTGAAGATGTTGAGAAAAACCTGATCTCACAGGTTGTTGATCTTTACCGTGGAAATATGAGCAAAGTGGCCAAAGAATTGAATATTTCAAGAACAACCCTGTATGCTAAAATTAAAAAATATGGCCTTTAACAGATTTATTGTTATTATTTTCTTCCGGGTGATTTTAATCTCCATCACGACAATACTATTCTCTTATTATATCACAGTGCCGGAACGCATTTTTACAAATATCTTTCTTGGAATCCTGGTTCTCATTCAAGTTTTTTTTCTATATTATTACGTCAGCAGAACAAACCGCGATCTCGCCCGCTTTCTGATCTATGCCCGGGAAGGGGATATCAGAACAAATTACCCGGAAAAGATTGAATCAACATTCAGAGACCTGAAAGATAGTTTTAAATCTATCAACAGCGAATTTGAGATCATCAGGAGGGAAAAGGCCCAGAAAGAGGAATACCTTAATACGATTGTACACCAGGTTCAAACAGGTATTATTAGTTTTTCAGATAATCAGAAAATTGATCTTATTAATAATTCGGCAATTAAAATGCTTGAAGTGGATGCTGTTTACCGTCTTACGGATCTGGATAAATCTCATCCCGGATTGAGCAAAATCATATATGACCTGGATTCAGGAAAACAACAAACAATAAAACTGTTCATTAACGATAGCCTGAGGGTATTGTCGTTAAGATCTACCCGGATCATCATCAATAATCAGCTTTATCATGTGGTAACCATTCATGATATCAAAACAGAGCTTGAGGCCAATGAGCTGGATTCCTATAAAAAACTTATCCGCATTATTGCTCATGAAATAATGAATTCCCTCACACCCATAACCACCTTAACCAAAACCATCAAGAATAATCTGCCTGATCAAATTACAGGCAAGTCGATCAGAAACTTGAACATTGACAATATTTCCGATATCCTGGAAAGTACAGCATTGATAGATGACAGGAGTAAGGGATTGATCGGTTTTGTCGAAAAATACCGCAGCCTGACACAACTCCCCAAACCCATATTAAAGACAATTGTTCTTGAAAATTTTCTGCTGAAAATTAAGGCGCTGTGCCAAAAAGAAATTAAAACCAGAAATATTAAACTGGGCATCGATGTTGAGCCGGATATACTTTCCATCAATGCAGATGATAATATGCTCAAGCAGGTTTTTATTAATCTTTTCAATAATGCACTACAGGCCATATCAGATATTGAATATCCTGAGATCATAATGGGAGCCAGAATAGCCGATGACTATTCAATCAGAATCACTATTGAAGATAACGGGCACGGCATATCCCGGGAAAACCTTGACAAGGTCTTTTTGCCATTTTTTACAACCAGGGATAACGGCTCGGGTATTGGATTAAGTATTTCACGGCAAATATTACATTTGCATGGGGCAACAATTTCCGTCAGTTCAAAGGCTGGCGAAGGAACAGTGTTTACTATCAATTTTTTATGAGCAATCTTGTTTATGATATAGCCATTATTGGCGCCGGCCCTGCTGGCATAAATGCAGCATTATATGCTCAGGAAGCAGGGTTAAAAACCATCCTCATAGAAAAAGAAAAGTTACCCAGGCCCAAAGTATGCGGTGGGGGAGTGGTCGCCAAAGTAACGGAGCTATTGCCATTCAATATTGAGTCTGTAATTGATAGAAGCTTTAACAGGATTGTCATCAAATCACATAGTTTCGATTTCGAATATGAAGCAGTACGGAATGAGCCAATTATTTACACCGTTATGCGTGATCGCTTCGACGAATATTTATTTAGTCATATTGACACCGGGTTGGTTGATGTTCATTTGGAAACTTCCCTTAAAGCTATTCAAGGTGGAAGCCCGGTTCAAATAATAACTACCGGTGGCAAATTCAAATCCAGATTTGTTATTGCATCTGATGGGGTACATAGCCCGACAGCCCGATCTGCGGGATGGAAGGATGGAAGAAATCTTGCCTCCGCCCTTGAGTGCGAACTTGAGTTGGATGAAAATTTAAGTAAGCTTAAAAATAATTTGCGTTTCGATATTGGAATCCCACCAAATGGTTATGGTTGGGTTTTTCCTAAAAGAGATCATCTTTCGATAGGGGTTGGAAAGTTTTTAACGAATTCAGGTAAAATAAATCTGCATGCACACTTCAGGAAATACCTCAACTATTTGAATATTCCCATTTCAGATAAATATAAAATCATGGGTTCGGTAATACCTATTTCGGTTCGTCGTGAAGGTCTTTTCAGAAACAATATCCTTCTTGCCGGAGACGCTGCCGGTCTTGCAGACCCTATCGTTGCAGAAGGTATTTCAAATGCCTTATTAAGCGGGAAGATCGCTGCTGAAGCAATAATAAAAGGGGGTATGGATCCACTCATGGTTAAAAAGATCTATACCCGTACAATTGATAAAGGGATATTAATATTTCATCGAATGGGAATGAAACTGGCAAGTATTCTTTATGATAAACCAGGTTTTTCGGGTTTCGTTTTCAGGAATCGCGGTAAATATATCGCCGAAAAATATGTTGACATTTTTACGGGCAGGAATCAGCTTCCCGTTGGATTATTGGGATTTGGTAAATCTATCCTGTCTGCCAGCCTATCAAGGCAAAAGAACATTGGACAAAGGACAAAGGACAAAGGACAAAGGCAAAAGTAATGTGTTCGTCAGTGTAGGTTACGGGCACTTTTGCCTCTGTCCTTTTGCCTTAATCTTCCTTCTCATCAATACCCTTACGTTTCCTGTCAACATAAGCATCAAAAGCTTCCCCTCCTTCTTTTTTCCAGTATTCATCGTAATATTTCCACTTCCTGAATCCGTTATCGGTTTTCTTTTTCCATGGTGGAACGCCTTCATGAATCCAGGCTTTAAAGTGGTTGTGCTTTCCGGAATCATCATCCTTACAAGCATGGTGGCCAAAACCTCCGAAAATAAGCTTTCCAAGCAAAATGATCCCAAATGCCTGCCAGAATGTAATACTTGCAATGCCAAATATTGCCGGCATAATCCAGTTCCACAGAAGCATTACAATGTATCCGAATGCCAGTGCAAATAAACCGGCAAGCATTACCCCTCCCAATACCAATCCAATAAAGCGCAAAATCTTGCCTCCTTTACTTCTCTGATTATAATTACTGTAACATTCCATTTCAAATCCTCCTATACATTATTTAATTTTTCTTTTTCGTCTGATAACATTTTATTGAGTTTTGCCAGGGCCCTGTGTTTCCTGGCTAGCAGAGTGCCTATGGGAACCTCCCATTCACGTGACAATTCCTCATAAGAATACCCCTCGAATTCCGTTGCATAGATAATATCCTGTTGCTCTGGCTTCAACTGATCGATAGCCCTCATCATCCTGTTCTGTAATTTTTCATTTCTGCTCCATGAAGGTACGTCATGGCCCTGATCAGCCAGCTGCCTGACCATACTTCCTTCATCGGTTTCTTCTTCTTTATCCAGGCTAATACTGATGTGTTTTCTTTTTCGCTGAAGATCGATGATCCTGTTCCTCAGGGAACGGTAGATATATCCGGCAACATTTTCGATGGGTTTACTAAAGTCGACTTTAGTGAAGAGTCCTGTTACAACATCCTGCAGTATGTCTTCAGCATCCCTTTCAGCATCGGAGCGCCAGCGTGCCCTCACAAAATCAAGCAGATTGTTGTATTCTGCAGCTACAACATTTGCTATGTTTCTCTGATTGACGCTTTTCGCTTCCATACCTGATTAGACGGAACGGATGTTTTTTATTGCATAGTGATTAAGATTCAATTTATCTGTGCATATTTTTCTAATAAAACAACAAACAAAGTTTCCTGATGTTATTTCCGGTCTTTTAGAAATAATTAAAATATTCGTGTCATTCGTGGCTATTAAAAAATATAGATTTAGCCACGAATGCACCAATTTAAGACGAATAAAATAAGATTAGTATATCAGGTAAGGTATTATTCAAGATATATACCCATTCCTACAATATAAGGCTTATCATCGACAACAACTTTTTTGATATAAGATGATTTTGCTGATTGTGCAGTGTCTCCTGGTTTGGGCCACATATAATCAACCCAGCCTTCACCCTGTTCGTTGGCAACGGTCATAAATTCCTGGAACAGGTATTTTCCATTTGCATCCTGGTATTCATATACGTTTACGCCTTCCAACTCAGGAAACGGAGGATCCACAACCAGCGTATAGGCCGTATCCATGACAAAAATATAGGTCCCTTTAAAGAGAAACGGGGATTTGGGATCCCTGAAATATGCAAATGCAATTGAATCGCCCTTATTTATCATAATCCTGATAGCATTATTAACGGCCTCTACTGCAAACTCTTTTTCCATCTTTACATCATACACCCCACATCCAACAATGTATTCCTTTCCTGAAGGAGCCGTTGCCAGTTTAATATAAGCCGATTTCCAGGAAGGCTCTGTTGCGCCTCTATTTTTCCAGAGATAATGTGTCCAACCTGCTTGTTTTTTACTTTTGGCTGTTTTAATAAACCATTTCATAATTGGTTTTCCATCCTCATCTTTAAGTTTCATCATATCTTTGCCTATTAATTTCGGATGAACCGTAAATTCACCATTCATGTTGGCTACAAATATATAAGTCTTGCCTTTCTTCCATTTAGTGCCCTCCTCGTTCAATTCTTTAAATGCGGCTTCTCCTTTTTCATTGATCAGGGTAACGGCATCATCCACCAGGATTACGGCCTCACTTGCTGTGGGTTCCTTAACTACTTCAGGTTCACATGAGATCAAAAGCATACAAAATAATACCAGGAAACAGCCCATAATAAACATCGCTTTCCTTTTTACTGAGAAAACTGGTGGGAATAATTTTTCTTTTTTCATGTTTTTTATTTTTGGGGTTAGCATTATTACACAGATCCTGTTAGAAAAAAAGACATATAAACACCCTGAGATTAACTTCGCTCATTTTTTTGATTTTCAAGAAAGAAGGAATTCTTTCAAAGATAATGTTATGCAATCACAAAAACAACTTTTATTTATTCCCTTTTACATTATGAATACAATTATCCCAAATAATGCATTAGAAAAGGACTAATGCATTACTTTCAAGAACAGGGCCTGAATATTTATTTTCCTGCATGTAAACACAGAAAATAGGGTCTGGGGGGTTTTTCAAAGTATTTTATTCTGCCGGTTGCATCTCTGATATCCTTACTTAAAGCTTTGGATTGTTTAAACTCGTGTTTCTTTAAGTTTTGTGTCATGATTCTTTTTTAGAGGTCTATTTTATCCTTCTTATTTTCCGGCACTTCACCATCGCAATCCTGTCACAAATGCTTGTTTCACACTTTTCCCGCCCTATAATGGTCGTGGCAGGGGGGCTTTCCCCCCTGAGAGAAGCTGGTATTTACAATTAATACCAGACTGGCAAGGATTAATGTTAATGTAAAATTCTTTTTCATGATGCCCTGGTTTTGTTATTTAAAAAGTTCATTATTAATAGGTAATAGTAGTTATAAATATGCACAAAGCTGAATTCAAAACCAAATAGCAAGTTCTTCCGGTAATATAAATTTTTTAACTTTGAACACTTGGTTCTGTATATATGGAATGTTCTTTTCTGTTCAGGATATATCAATACATTAATACCTAACCGTATATGTCAAAAAAGAAACAAATCAGTAAAAAACCAGGTCTTGCTCAGCGATATGGACACCTCATTCCATATGTCCTTATCATTGTGCTTATACTGATTATTTACAAAAATGTGCCTGATTATACATTTCATTTTGATGATGAAACAAGTATTAATTCGAATAGTACGATCCGGTCGCTGGAAAATTTTAAATCTGTTGAGACCTGGTTAGATGTCACTGAAAGGCCGGCTTCCTATTTTACTTTCGCTATAAATTATCATTACAGTGAGCTTGATCCCAAGGGTTATCACTGGTTCAATATCTTCTTTCATATACTCACCACTATTCTTGTTTATCTTCTGGCCAAAAGAATCATTGGATTCAGTTTTAAGGATCTTCCTGATAAGGGTAAGATCATCCTTGCAGGAGGTGTGGCGTTGATTTTTGCAGCACACACCATACAGGTGATGGCGGTAACCTATGTCGCCCAGAGAATTACAATATTGTCTGCCCTGTTTTATATCTGTTCTGTATTACTCTATATTAAGGCACGGCAGGATCATCTTAAGGATGGGTTGAAGCCCCAAACCTATTTCATGTATTTTCTTACAGTTTTAACAGCAATACTGGCAGTTCTGTCAAAACAAAATGCCGCCTCATTGCCCTTGATGTGGTGGTTTGCAGAGTTGTATTTTATCAGAGGCACTAACCAGAAAATTGCAAAGAAATATTTGATCATATACGGTAGTATTATTCTTGTTGGTTTTCTTGCCGTTTTATTGATGGGTAAACTACCCAGGGAATCAAAGGAAATTGAGCGATGGAGCTACCTTATAACCCAGTTCAAAATACTCGTGTTTTATTTTCAATTGTTGTTTTTTCCGAGAGGATTTAATATCGACCATGATGTAAAAATTTCCGATTCATTGTTCGGGACCTATGAATTAGTGGGCCTCGCTATAATTATTATACTTATATTCTTTGCTGTCAGGTGGTTCAAGAAATATCCCCTCTTATCATTTGGTATTGCGTGGTTTTTCATAACAATGAGTATTGAATCCACCATTATTCCGATCACGGACCTTATGTTTGAACACCGCATATATCTGCCATTTCTGGGCATCTCTCTTCTGGTCTCCACGGGGATATTTTTGCTCCTGAAACAGAACACTCGAAAATATTCAGTTGTGATAATTGTAATTACCATCATTCTGAGTGCAATTACGATTAACAGGAACCATGACTGGGAAACCAATACAACAATTTGGGAGAGCAGTCTGAAAAATTCACCTGATAGCAAGAGAGCACTTGTATATGTTGGCAGAGAGGTGGTTCATTCTGATCCCAAAAGAGCATTGAAATTATTTAACAGGGCAATTTCTCTGGATTCCACATATTATCATGGCTGGCTTAACCGGGGGATTTATTTTTATGAAAAAGGAAATTACGACAAGGCTGTTTCCGACTTTAACAATGCTGAGGATAATTCTGACAAATATCATGACTATGTCTTTTTTATGAGAGGGGTCAGTTATGTTCGCAAGAAGGATTATGAACGTGCATTACCTGATTTTAATAAATATATTAACAGGACTGATCATAATGTTGAGGCATACATTTACCGTGGTGAAGTTCTTTATTATTTAAAGCGATATAAGGCGGCGGCAGATGATTATATCAAAGCAGTTCAAATGGATCCCAGGAGGAAACAAATCTATCTTAACCTGATCGAGGTTTATTACCGACTGAATGATGTTGAGATGATGAAATATTATATTAGAATTGCACAGCAAAATGGTTTAAAGGTTCGCAGGCCATACCTGGAATATGTAAGCAAGAACTGATTACAGCTTCTATAAACTACAACTGCCACTTATTATATCTGCAACAGAAGGGTTAAACAGGTTTCCTGATATTAATATTCCCCCTCCAACCCCGCTGATTGTCAGTAAATTTTGTATGCCGCAGAGATCAGAAAGGCTGAGATTGTTTTCGACCTTTAAATCGCCACCCACCGATTGTACATTGTCGAGCCCATCAAGGCTTTCAAGGTTGTTATTGTTGCTGATCAGCAAATCCCCTTCTATAGATTGTAAGGTGTTTAAACCCGTCAGGTTAACAAGGCTGTTGTTGTTGCCAATTGACAGATATCCGCCAATGGACCCCAGTGAATTTAATCCTGCAAAATTTTCAAGCTTGCTATTAATACCTATAGACAGATCCCCTCCAACAGTTGTAAGTGCATTCATGCCTTCAAAATTTATAAGATCCTCACACTGGTAAATACTCAGGTGTTGGGTGATACTGTTGAGGTTTTCAAGACCCTGGAAACTCGAAAACTTATTGCAATACCCGACGATTAAACCTCCATCAATTGAATTCAGGTTCTCCAGGCCCTGCAGGTTAAACAAATTATCGTTGCTTTCAATAAGGATATTACCACTGTAAGTATTCTGTATTTTCAAACCCTGAAGGTTTATAATAAGATCACAGAACTTTATGATAATCCCCCCTCCGATATCAAGTAGTTTATCCAGGCCATCAAGGTTGGAGAGTTTATCGCTTTCTTCCAGTTTAAGGTAACCACCTATTGATTGGAGCTGATTCAATCCCTGAAGGCTTGCAAGATGATCGTTATTAATAATATTCAGATCGTCGCCAATCGACTTAAGTTTGTTCAGGCCTGCGAGGTATGATAGTTTATTATTATCAATGGTTAAATATCCGCCTATTGCCTGCAGATTATCCAGGCCGCTCAGGCTGGTGAGACTGGCATTATTCAGGATTTGTAAATTCAGGTCTAAAGCTTCCAGGCTTTCCAGTCCTTCAAGGTTTTGAAGTATTTCATTGTTTTCAATGATGAATACACCGCCAATATATTTCAGGTTATTCAACCCTTGAAAACTGTTTAATTTGCTGTTGTTGCTTATTGTAGTATGGCTTCCTATCGAATCAAGGTCTTCAAGTGCATGAATACTTGTCAGGATGTTGTTGCCCGCAATTTCAAGTTCACCGCCGATTTTATTCAATTTGTTTACACCGGTAAACACAGTCAGTTCATTATTATTTTTAACAATAAAGGAACCTCTTATTTCGGTTAAATTTCCCAGTGTTGAAAGGTTAGTCAAACCGGCAATTCCGTCAAGTTCTATATTTCCTTCAACAATTTTGTATCCATCATCAAAAAATTCCTGAAGTTCATCCAGGCTGGGATTGATCAATCCATAACCCAGGATATCTCCCGGTGGATCAACTTCAAACCTGTCGTTACAGGATGAGACAAATAACAGAATGCTTAATCCCAACACCAAAGAAAGAGCTGTGTTTTTCATAACAAATTAATTTATACTTTATTAACACAATATCTGTCGATTTCTTATGCAAAGTTATTCAAAAATAACACGAGATGTTTTATTCAAAAACATAAATGAACTACCCTGCTGCAGAACAGCGGGGTATCAAGCAGGAATAATTTCAATCGCTTTAGCCTGAGGCTAGGCGGGGAATTAATCCCTCCTTTCACCCTGGAAAACATAAAGGTCCCGTAAAAATACGAGGCCTTTGTTGTCCGACTACGGTTCCTTTCGACAAGTTCAGGATAAACTTCTCACCCTGGTATGCAAAAGGCCCCACTTACGAGAGGCCTTTGTTGCCCGACTAGGGTTCGAACCTAGAATCTTCTGATCCAGAGTCAGACGTGTTGCCAATTCCACCATCGGGCAATGAGCCTGCAAAGATATTATAATTGGATAAAATACGCAAGGGATCAGGGGACGTAATATTTGTAGTTAAATGATTAAGGGACACCAGTTGATATTGTATTATTATCTGTGACATCTGTGGCTTAATATTGTTTGTCACAGATTAATCACCATCTATCTATTTCTCCTCACCCAGCTATCCCTCAAAGTCACGGTCCTGTTGAATACAAGTTTGCCGGCCAACGAATCCTTATCCACACAAAAATAACCCAGACGTTCAAACTGAAATTTATCCGAAGGTTTTACTCCCTTTATAAATGGCTCAATTTTAGCTTTAACGGTTTTTAAAGAATCGGGATTAATGTTCGATCTGAAATCCTTACCCTCTTCAGCTTCATCCGGGTTTTCATTACTGAATAAACGATCGTATAATCTGACCTCTGCATCCAGGGCATGACTGGCAGAAACCCAGTGTATTGTCCCTTTAACCTTGCGTTGAACATTGCCTGTTCCGCTTTTTGTTTCCGGATCATAGGTACAGTGAATGGTTTCTATCCTTCCATTTTCATCTTTATCAACGCCAACACACTTAACGATATATCCATACCTTAAACGAACTTCGTTGCCAGGGGAAAGGCGGAAAAATTTACGCGGGGGATCTTCCATAAAATCATCCCGTTCAATATAGATCTCCCGGGTAAAAGGAACTTTTCTCTTTCCCATACCTTCATCCTCAGGATTGTTGACAGCATCCATTTCTTCAACGGTACCTTCAGGATAATTATCAATGACAACTTTAACAGGATTTAATACAGCCATAATACGCTGTGCTTTTTTATTCAGGTCCTCCCGAATACTGTGTTCCAAAAGTGCCACATCAATCACATTGTCTCGTTTGGCAACACCAACTTTATCAGCAAAATACCTTATCGATTCCGGGGTATAACCCCTTCTTCTCAGACCAGATATTGACGGCATCCTGGGATCATCCCATCCGTTAACAAAACCTTCGGTAACAAGTTCAAGGAGCTTACGCTTACTCATGATGGTATAGGTAAGATTTAAACGGGCAAACTCATATTGATGTGGCCGGTAATCCCCTTCAGCGATCTGGTCAAGCAGCCAGTCATATAAGGGCCTGTGGGCATCAAATTCAAGGGTGCAGATCGAGTGTGTTATCCCCTCTATATAATCCGACTGACCATGGGCATAATCATACATGGGGTAAATACACCACCGGTCGCCGGTACGATGATGATGGGCATGTTTGATCCTGTATAATGCAGGATCCCTTAAAAGCATATTTGGAGAGGCCATGTCAATCCTGGCCCTTAAAACTTTTGTTCCATCAGGAAATTCGCCTTTCTTCATTCTCTCAAAAAGATCCAGGTTTTCTTCAACACTACGTTTGCGATATGGGCTGGGTTTGCCTGACCTGGTAACGGTTCCCCTGTAATTCCGCGCAAAATCCCCCTGGTCAAGGTCACAAACATAGGCTACCCCCTTTTTGATCATTATCACAGCCCATTCATACAACTGGTCAAAGTAATCTGAGGCATAATATTCCCTGCCCTCCCAGTCAAATCCAAGCCAGTGTACATCTTCTTTAATTGAATCAACATATTCTACCTCCTCTTTAGTGGGATTGGTATCATCAAAGCGAAGATTGCACATACCATTATATTTTTCTGCCAGGCCGAAATTCAGGCAAATGGATTTGGCATGACCAATATGAAGGTATCCATTAGGTTCAGGTGGAAACCTTGTATGTACACGCTTTTCGTTTTTTCCATTTTCCAGATCTTCTTTGATGATCTGTTCCAGGAAGTTAAGGGATCCTTTATTTTTGTTTTCCTTGATTTTATCTAAATTGTTCATATGTTTAACATCGTTATTTATTCAATGGCGTACCAATATGTTGCAAAAATAATCAGAAAATCTTGTTTTTACAGCATAGAGTTTCTTATACTAATAGCAATACGGAAAACCGTATCATACACATTTATGTATTAAAATAACAATACATACTTTTGTATCATACAACATGATGTATATGCAGCAGGTAGGTAAACCAGTCACCGGACAAGACTTTATCGGCAGGGAAGAAGAGCTTGCCCTGCTAATGGAATATATGAAAATGGGCCAAAGCGTTGTGCTCATTGCCCCCCGCAGGTTCGGTAAAACTTCGCTGGTTCTTGAGGCGCTCAGCAGGCTGACAGAACAGGGTTATTACACCGCTTTCGTTAATGTTTTCACCAATCCTATCCTCGACCTTCTTTCTTCTGCAATTACAGAAAATGTACTTAAAAACCATAAACTGCACAGGCAATTTATATCTGCAAAAAACACAAAAAGAAAATGGTATGCGCCTATGATGAGTTTGGCGATATCATCAAATTCGATCCCAAAGGCAACCTTGTCAAGCTATTCAGATCGAAAATACAACATCATGTCCATAGTACCTATCTATTTTCAGGAAGCTATGAATCGGTCATGCAAAATCTGTATATAAGGGGCAACTCACCTTTCTACAGGCTGGCCAGGGTTATAAAACTTCAGTATCTTGATGAAAAACCCCTGTTCAATTACCTTTCCTCAAAATTTGCGGATTTCGGGCTAAGCATACCGGAAAACTATTCCGGTAAAATCATTCAATTCCCGACGAAGACAAACTAATAAAATATCAATTCAAAATCCTGTGGCTTCCCCTGAATCAACAGAATTTCAAAAACCGTAGAATGACAGCTTTTCAGGTTCATTTGTAACCAATGCCTACATCCCCAATTTTGCAGGTATAGGAAAAGAAGCAATCCGTGGACTCGGCCAGTTGTAAAAATTACATTACCAGCTTTTTTGTTAAAAACTGTTAAAACTGTTAAGAGTTCTTAAAATGCTGTAGTATAAAGCATTATGTAGTGGTTTCTTCCCGTTTATCAATTGGGTGCAAATTACTAACCTAAAACATAATGATCATGAAATACAAGGCTATTCTTTTACCGGTGATATTATTTGCCGGATTAATATCTATTAATGGCAATTTAAACGGCCAGCCCATTAACGGCGATTTTAATGTTACTTCTGATTGGGGATCAGGATATTGTGCTGATATTACCCTGACCAACAACGGTAGTACAACAATCAACGATTGGGTTTTTGTTTTTGACCTATCTGCCGATATAACAACATTATGGAATGCAGGAACATGGTCGGGAAACCAGGCTCAGGGTTATACAGCTACAAACGCAGGATGGAATGGTACAATCAATCCGGGAGGAAGTGTAACCATAGGATACTGTGCAAATTATTCCGGATCGATAACCCCTCCTGATAATGCTTTTCTGAACGGGATACCTGTTTCCTTTGGTGGGGGCGGAGGTGGCCCTTCACCACCAACAATTTCGATAATATCACCGGTTAATGGTGCATATTATGTAATGGGAAATACCATTGCCCTGGAAGCTGATGCGAATGATTCGGATGGCACCATTGCCGGTGTGGATTTTAACATTAACGGTCAAATTATTCCGGCCTCAAACAGCAGTGGTTCGACCTGGCAAGCAAGCTGGGTCTCCGGTACAATTGGGGCTATAACAATTTCGGCTATAGCTACAGATAATGATAACCTGACCGCAACCGATGATGTACAAATATCCATTCAAAACAATAACAGCAGTGTTATCTCGGGCGTATTTAATGTTTCTTCTGACTGGGGAAGCGGATATACGGCAGATATTACGTTATCAAACAATGGAACGGTACCTGTCAATGGTTGGGATTTCGACTTTGATCTCATGGCCGATATTACATCTGTCTGGAATGTCAGCTCATGGTCGGGCAGCCAGTCTCAAGGTTATACAACGACCAACGCAAGCTGGAACGGAACAATTAATCCGGGGGCAAGTGTTTCTTTTGGTTTTAATGCTAATTATTCCGGATCTATCTTTCCACCAACCAATGCTTATTTGAATGGACTGCCGGTATCTTTCGGTGGTGGTGGAAACCCTGTACCGCCAACTATAAGTATTACATCACCTGCAAGCGGAACATCATTCCAGGTCAATACCTTGATTACCTTAATTGCCAACGCCACAGATACAGATGGCAACATTACTGGGGTAGAATATAATATTGACGGACTGATCATTCCTGCGACCAATAACAGCGGTTCAACGTGGCAGGCCGAATGGACGCCCGTTACAAGCGGGACTTTTACCATTATTGCAACAGCTACAGATAATGATAACCTCACAGCTACGGACAATACACAGATTATTATAGAAGAAGGCGGTGGTGGTGGAAGTAATTATCTCACACTTTCTGGTTTACCCCTGCAAATCAATATTGACCAGGGGGATACACAGACATACATTTTTAACCAGAATATATCGGGTGTTCTATCAAGGAATTTAAATGTTGTAAGTATCTCTGTTAATGGCAATGAGGTTTCTTTTTCGGGATTAAATCCCGGAAGAACCGGCTTGAAGATCACCTCCGGTGGCCAGGATTATTATATGGGATTACGTATAAATCATACAGATGGCTCCATTCCCGGATTGCCGGATTATCTGTCTGTTGGTTCCGTTTCGGAAGACATAGCGGGGGATCTTGCTTTCTGGAAAGATGTCAATGCCGGACAAATGAACAAGTCGATGGATATAAGATATATTTATATTAATGGGGGCCCGTTTACCGGATGGCAAAGCTGGGGCCCAAACCGGCCTGAAACCTTTGCAACGGAAAGCCTTCGACACGGATTGATCCCTTTCTTTGTTTATTATAATATTCCCGATGGCGGGGAAAGCTTTTATGTCGATTCTATACATGTAAATGATCCAACGTATATGACGGCCTATTTTGATGACCTGAACCTGTTCCTGAACAAGGTTAAAACAGTAATGCAGGATGAATTATATGGTATTATCCTGGAGCCGGATTTTCTCGGGTACATTCAGCAGAATGCAAATCCATCCGATCCGGAACTGTTTCCTACATGTGTTTCTGAAAACAGCATCGCCCAGGGCGCAGGAAATTTGAGGTCGCTGGTTGAAAGGATCAATAATACCATTGATGGCAAACGTTCAGACGGTCACAATATTTTTTATGGCTGGCAAATGAACCTCTGGGCATATCCCGTGGCCAATGCGCCACAGGGCGTCATTCGTATCACCGACCAGCTTGGATATGAGGCTGGAAGGGCAACCATACATAATGCCTCTGAGCAAACAACCTTATATGCTATTCAATCAGGGGTTTTAACAAACAATGCCAATTTCCTGTCGATTGATAAATATGGTTTGGATGCCATGGGACATCAAAATACACCGGATCCGGCAAATTCAACATGGTTTTTCAATAATGATCACTGGATGAATTATCTGTACTTTGCTGAAACAATTTACCAGACTTCCGGATTTCCGGTTATTCTCTGGCAGTTACCTGTGGGGCATATAAATAATTCACAATTTATAAGCGCTTATACAGGTAATCCCTTTAATCCCCTACCCAATACGAATACAAAATATGAAGATAGCAGTACCGATTTTTTCTTTGGTGATACCTATACTGCTTTCAACAACGACAGGCTAACTTACTTCTCGGAGAATCTTTATAATGACCCAATCCTTCTGGTATCCGGAGATAATATAACATGGGGATCCCATATGCAGGGTGTTAAGGATGCCGGTATCATCACCGTGTTGTTTGGGGCTGGTGTTGGTATCTCAACAGATGGAATAGGCGATCCTCCTACAGATGATTATTTCTGGATACAGAAAGTTCAGGATTATTACCTCAATGGGACCATACCATTAAACTGGTCGATGTTTAACGATTGTAGTGGGGGCTGTCCTCCAAATGTGAGTATTACGTCGCCACATGATGGTGAAGAAATGGTTGTATCCCAGTTAAATCCAATAGGGATTAACGTAACTGCCTGGGATTTTGACGGGCAATTGTCATCATTGAGTATTGAAATTGACGGTCAGATAATAGCGATGAATACATCTGGTTATGTACATTCAATTAACTGGACTCCGCCTGATTTTGGCACGTATAACCTTATTGCCAGTGCAACAGATGATAGTTTGTTAACCTCAACCGATTCGATTTCGTTTTCAATAGTTGAATTCGATCCTGATAGTTGTGGTGTGCCGCTGTGGGATGTCAATACAGTATATTCCTCCCCCGGTAACCAGGTTTCATGGGATGGTAATATTTATGAGAACAAATGGTGGACACAGGGTGATGAGCCCGGAACAGGAGGCTGGTCTGATCCATGGGAGTTTATATCAAGTTGTAGCAGCAAATCAATTGCAGAATTCCCCTCTGATAAAAATTCAAACCTTGAGCTGAATTTTTCGGTTTTCCCTAATCCGGCTGATAATATAGCTTACATTAATATTGATTTGCCGGGCACATCTAATATTCGTGTTGGTGTTCTTGATCAGTCTGGCAGGATGATTACAAATACACCTGTTCAAACATATTACAAAGGAAACCAGACTATTAAACTGAACACAAATGATATTGTTCCCGGATTATATATTATACAACTCAAAATAAATGATCTGGTGATTTCAAATAAACTGATGATCAGATGAAAAACAACCCCTGGGCATTTAAAAATGCCGGGGGCCTCCTTCTACCCCAAAACCCCTGGGTGTTTTGAAAATGCCCAGGGGTTTCCTTGCTGCAGATTTTGCGATAATATCTTCCCGGGATAAGAAAAATTCTTATTTTTATCTTTACAAAATAACCCTGGTCAAATCTGTATCCTTATAGATAATTGTACTATTCTTTAAAATTGGATATCATGAAAAAGAATAAAGATGTTTTAAAATATTTAATTATAGCAATAATACTATCAACAGCATTCGTATCGTGTTTTAAAGATAAGTCAGATGATCCTGAACCTGATGTTGATGTTGACGCTCCCTTTATCATCATCCAAACACCCACAACAGAACCTTCTTTTTCCACCATAGACCAGCAGATTAATATCTCCGGCTATACCCAGGATAACCAGAATATCCAGGGTGTTCGGTGGAATATAAATAATGGGGAAAAATATAGTGCTAATGGTCAATCTGAATGGACAGCAGAAGATGTTCCCCTGTCTGAAGGGGATAATATCTTCATTGCATACGCAGAGGATGGATCTGGTAACTCTTCTTCAGACACCCTGATCATCACAAAAAATAAATACCTGGTCTTTTTAGGCACTCCGGTTATTAATCCTTCAGGGGTGTTTTCAAATCAAGCCGAAAACATAACCATAACAGTACAGATTTCCCCTAATGCAAACCTGATAGCTAACAGTGTTGAATTGATCAGGCTTGATGAAAACAATAATGAGGCGGGGGTGGTTTGTTCCTTATTCGATGATGGCAATCTTGATCATGGAGATGAAATTATGGGGGACAATGTATTCACAAACATTCACAGCTTCACGTTGAGTAGTTTTGAAAATCTCAGGGTTAAAGCTGTTACCAATGAAACGGAAGGAGAAGTCACCGGCTATTCGGCCATATTCACACTACAGGTTTTTCAGCCCTTCGAAAATGCAGAAGTAACTGCAATCCAGAATACACAGGATACCGCTGTAAATAAGCTTAATGAGTTCATCAATGATTATGATCTGAATACTTCTCTTGAAAAAACGGCAGAATGGTTGGGATTACAGCCTGATGTTCAGAATGTCCTCCTTGAGGATGGAAATTTCGAGATAACATATACTTCCGGCCTGATTGGCCAGATCGTCATAAGCGTCATTAAGGAAGATGGCAATATGACCCAGGGAGGGATTGTATTTAAAGAAGAAGAGGAAAGAAAAAACAAAATTCCTTTAAGCAGGCAAACCTGTGGATTTAATAAATTAAAATCATGTAATGAAGAACTGGAAAATATAATCATTGACCGGGATGTTTTTATTTACGAACCATTTAAAACTGATTTTGAACCATTTAACAAGGGTGATGTCGTTAAAGGTGAATTTAACAATTCTGATATAAAGTTTAATGTTATTCATCTGAAAGACCAGGAATGCACCATTGGATCCCTGCAAATTATGACTTCATGCGGATTTGTTTTTATTGATTCGCACGGTATTAATGGAAAATGGTTTTTCACCGGTCAGGTTGTAAGCGAAAACGATAACTACAAGCTATGGCTTAAACAAAAGAAGCTTGCTGTTTCCAAGAAAGTTGCCTATAATGCCTACCTGGGTTTTATTCCCAGGTCCGGCCATGTCTATGCTGTTTCGGATGAATTTATCAAATTGCTTGGAGGCCGGTTTCCGGGCAGTATCATTTTCAATAGCTCCTGTAAAAGCCTTGCATCCCCTGATCTGTTTATTTCATTTTTATCAAAAGGGGCAAAAACTTACCTTGGGGTAGATGATATTTCGCATGGCAGGTTTCTGAAGAACGTAAGCGTTGAATTTGTACACAATCTTCTAACCGACGAACATACCACAGGTGAGGCTTATGGTGCCGTATCAAATAAACTTGATCCCGAAGGCCCTTATGCCTTTTTTGATATGGTCGGCAGTGATAAAATGCATTATTCAAATTCTCTGATCAATGGTGATTTTGAGTTTGGTGATCTTTCTGCCTGGACTGTACAGGGAGACGGAAGGGTGATCACCCAGCTTGGGTACCAGGTGGCACCACAGGGTAATTATATGGGCATTGTCAGCACAGGCCTGGGAAACACAACTTCAAGCGGACAAATTTCACAGTCTTTTAAGGTGATGGAGGGAGAATCCAAAATCAAGATACGGTGGAACTTTTTCTCAGAGGAGTTCCTGGAATATGTCGGATCTCAATACCAGGATTACTTCATCGTGATTATCCAGGAGGGGTCGGTTGAACATACGGAATTCAGCATGAATATTGACCAGTTCAATGCCGGATACAACCTGATTAAGGTTTCGCCGGGTATTGTATTCGACCAGGGGGATGTATATATGACGGGCTGGCAGGAAATGGATATAGATATCACGGACTACAGGGGTAAAAATATCATTTTACGAATTCTTGTCGGGGATGTAGGTGATAGCGCCTACGACAGTGTAGTCTTGCTGGATGAGATAAGGGTTGAATAACCATGGTATCCGGAACGAAACTCATCATGTAACATACAGGCCAGGATATCATAATCCGATTATTATCCTATCTTTGCCCTCTTAAAAACCTAAAAAAAATCATCATGAAGAAATTATCAAAATTATTTATAGGGATATTAATTCCTGTTGTTTTTGCAAGCTGTACCAGTACAAACAATACAGGAGGCCCGGTTAGCCTCGACACCCATATGGATACAGTTAGTTACGTTATTGGATTATGGATAGGCGGGGGGCCGATGAATGTACCCGATAAAGCTGAATTTAATCCTCAAATAGTAGCAAAGGGGATCACTGATGCATTATCAGATGCAGAGCCCAAGTTTAACCAGATGGATGTTCAGAAGATCCTCCAGCAATTTTCCATGGAGCAGCAAGCCAAGATGACAGCGCCTGATGTGGCTGCCGGTGATAATAATAACCTTGAAGAAGGGCAGGCGTACCTGGCAAAGAACAAAGAAAACCCTGATGTTAAAGTTACACCAAGCGGGCTTCAATACCGGGTGATCAAAGAAGGTACGGGGCCAAAACCTGTAGCTACTGATAAGGTAAGGGTGCATTATACCGGGAAACTCCTTAACGGTGAGGTCTTTGACAGTTCACACAACAGGGGTGAGCCAACCGAATTTATGCTGAACCAGGTTATTCCGGGCTGGACAGAAGGTCTTCAGCTTATGCCAGTCGGATCTACCTATGAATTTGTTATCCCTTCAGAACTTGCCTATGGTGCAAGGGGCGCCGGACAGATGATCCAGCCAAATGCAACACTTATTTTTGAAGTGGAGCTTTTAGACATTGTAAAATAAAAAGGATTTATAATTCTTTCATTTAACCGCGAAGACCGCAAAGAAACGCTAAAAATTTTAGCGCCTTTTTGCGGTCTTTGCGGTTTAAGTATTTCTAACTTCTAATTTCTATCTTCCAGTTTCTATTTCTTAATATGTTTACTCAGAAATTTTTCCATCGCCCTGTAAAACTCAAAGCGATTCTCCTCGTTCCTGAATCCATGGCCTTCATTATCCTTAACCAGGTATTCAACATCCACACCACGGTTTCTGAGCGCTTTAACAATCTGATCTGACTCATCAATATTAACCCTGGGATCGTTGGCGCCCTGGGCAACAAATAATGGCGCCATGATTTTATCTGCGTTGAGGGCAGGGGAAGTGGCCGCCATCTGAATGCTGTCGGTTTCAGGATTACCCACCATTTCATAGACCATATCGAGCATGGGTTTCCAGTATGGAGGTATCGTTTTCATAAAGGTAAACAGATTGGAAACACCTACATAATCAACGCCGGCAGCATACAGGGTTGGGTTGACAACAAGCCCCTGAAGTGTGGCATAACCACCATAGCTTCCTCCATAAATAGCTACTTTGTCAGGATCGGCAATTCCTTCAAGAATAAGCCAGTTAACACCGTCAGTGATATCATTCTGCATGGCCAGGCCCCATTGTTTAAAAGAGGCCTCCCAGAATTTTTTACCATATCCTGTCGAACCCCTGAAGTTCATCTGAAAGACAGCATACCCGCGATTTGCAAGAAATTGTACTTCGGGATTGAATCCCCAGGAATCCCTATACCAGGGCCCGCCATGAGGATTAACGATGATCGGTAGGTTCTTTGCCTCAACCCCCCTGGGCAATGTAAGATATCCGTTTATCTTCAATCCGTCGCGTGATATATACTCAACAGGTTTCTGGTCAGCCATTTTGTTTTCATCGATCCATGGGCTTACATCGTGAATCTTTTCAAGTTTATTGGTGGTTTTATCAAACAGGTAGTATGCCCCCAGTGATTTGTCGCTGTAAGTTCTTAAAATAAACTTGTCTTCATTTTTATTCCTGGATGAGACAACAACCTCATAATCCCCAAGGTCTTTTTCAATTCTTTTCATCATATCTGCGGCATCGCTGTCAAAATAATGCCGCTGTCTTTTCCATGATGTATAGGAAGCTGAGATAAGTTTTTTGTCCTTACGGGAATACGATAATCCATCAATATCATAATCTTCATTTTCATAAAGAACTTTAATTTCCTTACCTTCTTTAATATCAAATATCACAGCTGCAGTTTTATCACGTTCAAGATTTGACACAGCATAGACATTTTTATTATCGAATGTAAAGAAATCGATTCCAACCGTTTCCTTAAAACTTGTTGTTAATACTGGTTTGAATTCTTCATCTTCTGTATCACGATAAAGCAATTGTGTATTTACACCATCAACAATAGCATAAGCAGCACGCAGTATTCCATCATGGTCGGTTACCCAGCCCTGTATGTTTCCCGGATTTTCAGCAAGCATGGTCATTTCGCCGGTTTTAATGTTTAAGCGGTAAGGATCAAATACCATGGCATTCCGTTTGTTTAATCCAACGATTACGTAATCGGGGATATCAGGAAGATCATCAATAATTTGTGTTCTGACCTCATCAAAACAGGTCAGGCATTTTAAATTTTTTCCGTTGATATCCACACCATAAAGGCTGAAGTTTTCATCACCGCCATCATCTTTAAGGAAAAGCATCCGTTTTTGATTTGCCCAGAAATATCCCGCGATGTCGCGGTCGGTTTCAAAAGTTAATTGTTTTACCTTTTTACTGCCTATCTTTTGAACGAAAATATTCATCCTGCTCTCGTAAGGGGCCATATATGAAAAATACTTCCCGTCAGGGGAAATCTGGTAAGATGATTTTTCCGGATTGCGGAAAAAATCCTCCAGTGGTATTTCGTCTGTTCCCTGTGCGGGAACCGAAATGTTTGTCATCGTTATAAAAACGAATAAGCCGGCAAGGCTTAAAGCAAAATTGGTTTTTTTCATTATTATAAGTATTGGTTAATTTTCAAGTAAGGCTGCAAAACTATGAAAATTATGGGATTGACGGATGACGATCGACGATTGACGATATTAAGTGGATATTATTCAGTTTTTAATCTATGATTGGGGATTTCGTGCAATCTTCCTTCAACAATATTTCATTGTCTGATACTCATCGGATGACTCTCTTTATAAAGTATTATTGGTAATCAATAGTATTATGTTTTTATAACCATAGTCATCCGATGAGTTGTTTTTACACTTGACACTTCCAGGTTCCCCATCGTCAATCGTCAGTCGTCACATTCATAAGGCAAAAGTATAAAGGCAAGAGGCAAAAGTTATTAAATCACAAAATAACTTTTGCCTCTTGCCTTTGTACTTTGTACTTTGTCCTTTGTACTTATTGAATAACGATCAGAATCTCTTCAGAATATTTTTAACAGAGTTAACATATCCTCCGCCAAACAGATTCACATGTACCATCAGCGGATAAAGGTTACAGATATCCACCCTGTTTTCCCATCCTTTTTCCAGAGGGAATTCTTCATGATATGAAAGGTAAAGCTGCTGGCTGAAACCGCCGAATAACTTTGACATTCCCAGGTCCATTTCACGATGTCCGTAGTAAACTGCAGGATCTATCAGGCATGCTTTTCCATCATTCCCGGTCATATAGTTACCACTCCACAGATCGCCATGGAGCAGGGCAGGGGGCTCCTCCGGAAATATCTCATCAAGCCTTTTATATAATCGCTCAAATGCGTATATGGTTTCCCTTGAAATTTCGCCCTGGTTGCGTGCCATTTTAAGTTGCCGGTTTAATCTTTCCTCGATGAAAAATGTGGTCCAGCTGGTTTGTTGTTTGTTCGACTGGGGTAAGGATCCAATATAGTTATCATGATCAAGGCCAAAATAATCTGCGGTATTTTTATGTAATCGGGCAAGCGACTTGCCGAAATCTTCCCAGTATCCCGGGATCTGTTTTGATGATTCAATATAATTTAGCAGGAGCCAGGACTGGTTTTTGGTATCCCCATAACAAATAACCTCGGGAACATTGATTTCTTCGGCGTTTTTCAAAAGCTCCAACCCCTTCGCTTCTTTTTCAAACATTAATGGATACCGGCTGGCAATATTCAACTTGACAAAAAATTTTCCCTTGTTGGTTACCAGAAGATAGGCCTCATTAATATCACCACCACCGACAGGGGTAATGTTTTCGATAGTAAAAAAGGTTGAATATTTCTTGCCTAAATCTTCGGCAATGGATAATTTCAGGTTTTCGCTTATCATCGTACAAAGATTTTTTCTAAGATACTAAAATCCTGTTATATTGAAAACAATGGAACAATCGGGCAATGAAACAAATGTGTCAGGAAAAGCAAGAAATAGAGGTGTTTTCAGATAAACCTTTCAACCATCTTATAGCATCAGTAGATTAATCTGAAAAGATTTTCTCAATAGCCTTTCTATCAGTATTAACCCAACAACACCTATAATGATGGTGATTGACATAGATGAAAGCTCAACGCCGGCAAATATTTGCCTAATGCCCTCATATATGCTATTGAAAAAGGCCGGTACTTTGAGAAAATTTATATTACTGAAAAGGCTGTTCAGAAAGCTGAAATCAACAAAAAATAATACAACAACGGCAGACACAAGCGCAAGCCCTAATAGAATGATATATTTAATTCCAATTACTGATTTTGCTTCCGCAGTCTCAATACAAACCGGTTCTTTCTCTATTTTTTGCATCAGCCTGGAAGTAAAATCACCGGAAGGTTTATCCGGTTTTGTTTCAGAAATTATTTTCATTAATATGTCTTCGTTCGTGTTCATTCGTATCTCCTGATTATTAGACGTCCAATTTCCAAACTCGTTACAGATCTCTGGTTAAATAAAATGGTTTATTTCTTTTTCGAGGATCCCGTGTAATAATACATACATTTTCTTTCTTATCCTGTGAAGCCTTACCTTTACATTGGAGGCTGATAATCCTGTAATTTCACTGATCTCATCAATGGAATTTTCATTCAGGTAAAACAGCCTGATAATCAGGTTTTCTTCAGCAGGAAGTTGATCAAGGACTTTTGTGACCAGTTTCTGCTGTTCATCCCCGGAAAAACCTGAAAGATCCTCAATAACATCATCCTCAGAGAAATTCCCGATGACGCTTTCTTCGATGGGTGAAGTGGTTATTTTTTTCTTCCTGACCTTAGAAATCGCAGTATTATAAGTAATGCTATACAACCAGGTTGAAAATTTCGAGGTGCCCTTGTATTTATCCATCGACCTGTATGCTTTCATAAAGGCATCCTGGGCGATTTCTTCGGCATCTTCACGGTTTCCGGCAATTCTGAATGCAATCGTAAAAACCCAATTCTTGTGTTTTTCCACAAGGTTAGAAAAGGCCTTTCTGTTACCTTTCAGTACCTCCCCGATATAAACCTTATCGTCTTTAAAACCCATCTGATTATATGACGCACCTAGTTGTTGATGGTTACAATGTACAAAAAAGAAGTGACTCCTGATTTTGATTCAGACGGGATTGGTATTGATTTCTTTTGTTCAACTGGTACCCTAAATACTGAAGGAAGGCGCCAGTGTTGAGATGGGTAGCGTTACCGATATTTAGTGTGTGTTTGCTTTTTTTGTTTGGAATCCGAAGTTTTGTTTTCGCCAACGTAACTTCAAACCGGAAACTTCGAACTGATTATTATCTCTTTATCAACTTCCCCTTGGTCATGAAATCCTCCCAAATCATTTCAAAAATTTACATTACCGGCACGATAAATGAGAGATCAATTTTTTCCTTCGGTCTTATTTCATGGTTCGAATATCGTTAGGTCGTTTAATTTTTCAATCGTCAAATAAAAAAAACCCGTTCGGACGGGCTTTTTTCGTGGAGCATATCGGAGTCGAACCGATGACCTCTTGACTGCCAGTCAAACGCTCTAGCCAGCTGAGCTAATGCCCCAATTAATTGCAAAAGTATAAAATTTTCAAATAATGGAACTTCGTAAAATCCCAAGCGTCAAATTCCAAATATCAAATAAATTTCAATTTCGAATATTCAATGACCAAAACAGGTTCGGGCTAAGGGTTTGATGCCTTGATCATTGAATATTGGGTTTTAATTAATTGTGGGATTTGGAATTTTCTTTGGTTAACATAATAATTATTGTGGGTTTTTTTCCTGAGGTTATGAGCCTCCCTTCGGCTTGGCAGGATGACTGAAGTTAAGTAATAAATCAATTGGGTCTCGGCCCCGCTCGACCTTTGTTAGCAATCTGCATAGGTCGAGCGGGGCTGAGACCCTTTAATAAACACGTTAATATAGTCACCTTGAGCGAAGCCGAAGGGTAGTTTAATAATTTATGGTATCTGGCATTTTGAAACCATTTACATTTATATTTGCCTAACAAAAACGTGCATCAATGAAACGCTTATTCGCCGCAATAAAAATCCATCCTTCAGAAAAATTCCTGAATACTTATCATGGTATGAAATCGGCATTGGTATCGGAAAAAATCAAATGGGTCAATCCGGACAATATCCATCTTACTCTTAAATTTTTCGGTGAAACATCGGAGGACAACATCGACGATATTTGTGAAGCCATTGATGAATCCGTTGTTGGTGTTGAGCCTTTTAACCTGGTGATGAGGCGTTCGGGCATCTTTGGAAGCAAATATAATCCCCGGGTGATCTGGTTTGGGTTTGAGGATTCAGCTGAGATACAAACGCTTTTCTTCAACATGAAAAAGTATCTGGAAAGGGCAGGTTTTGAATATGACAGACAGAATTTCGTTCCGCACCTGACAATCGCCAGAATCAAATATATTCAGAATAAGAAGAATTTTCAGTTGGTTATTGATCGGTTTAAGGAAGCGGATATTCAGGATGAGCTGATCGACAGGGTGATCCTATATGAAAGTATTTTAACGCAACAGGGGCCGGTTTATGAAGTTGTCGAGGAATTTCCGTTTGGGCAATGATTAGTTGACTGGCAGTGATGGAAAATAGTTTTTTGTCGCTTTGTTTAAGAATCGTTGAGCGGTTGAATAGGTTACGTGGTTAAGTAGGGAGGGCTGGTTTCTATTTCTTCAGAAATCGCAGGGAATTGCTGAAAATAAAAAAAGCGTTGAGCGTTTTTATTTATTTGAGGTTTTAATATCCAGACACCGATTAACGATACTCGATTTAAGATCTATCTGAAATCTTCAATACTTCCGAAATCACATATTGTTAATCGGTGTTCATTATTCAAGAACAGTTTAATCCTACTTTTTAATCTTCTAGTTTTCTCTTTTCTCAAGAAAGTAGTCAACTACAAGCCCAAGCCCACCGAACAGGAAGATCATGGAAAAATAAGCGGCTTCTTCGCCCATGGTGGTAAATTCATACAGTATATTACCGAGAATAATACCAATGGCAACACCTACAAATAATAATCCGAATTTAAGTGATGCGGATGTTGGCTTTCTGGCTGTGGCAAATGTTGAGGGATCTACCCCTTTTTCCATCATTATTTTGCGCTCCTTGTTTCTTACGCCAAGGGCAACAATGCCGTAAATAAATCCGAAGATGATCAGCAGTACTAAAATTGGTGTTAATTCAAACATGATTTCAATTTTTAAGTTTAACAATTCGTTATCTCAAACGATATGACGCCGTTTGTTGGAGCAGGTTACATTCTGATTCTTAACTTCCAGCTTAGTTGCACCAGGAAAGGGGAGATGGTGGCTTAAGAGACTGAAGCGAATTTAGCGACTTCAGAGAACTAAGCGATATGGAGTATCACAATAATCATCATTATTCGCACTCTATTTCTATATTGTTGCTGATAAATCGATGATTATATCATCCAGCTAGCATTTGTTATATATGCCGGGATTTGTTGAGTTATTAACAAATATCGTTCACTGATTACAGATTGGGTCTGTCGTGAAAAAGGCATACCTGATACCCAAACCACGGTATTACCAAGGTTTGTTCTGTTACGGCATGATCCTGCCCTAACTTATTAAGCCTGAATATAAAATGTTAAAAAATAGGTGATTTACCTATTGTTTAAATAAATCAGTATATCTAATTTTGTACACGGGAAGAAGCCAAGGATTTTCATAAGCTAAAAATTTCCTTAATTACCCCATAACATCTCCCCTCGTTAAAAAATAAATTGCGGGGGGAGATTCTTTTTAGAAGCAGGGACAGAAAATGATGTAGGCATACAAGACCTACCAGTTTACATAGTGTAAGATAAATCCTTCATCTTTATAATCTTTCATTACACGCTGGCGGCCCTCTTCGGCATCTTCCTTTGTTATAAATCCAATAGATACCCTGTGGCCGGCGTCGGTCCTGGGCCAGTGGAGGAGGTTGTTCATAATGATCCCATTAAAACGCTCCATCAGCTCATATTTTTTTTGTGCTTTATGAATATTACTGATAAAGGCATGAAAATCTTTTTTTCCCTCACCAAACGGATCACAAAAACAGGAGGCATAAACAAAATAATAGTAGGTCGGGCGTACAATCGTCATTTCCCTTGTAATCCAGATGGATTCCTCTTCGTCGGCTTTTTCAACTTCCCTCTTATATACGCCATCGTTCCTAAATATCTTTGCATTGAAGTCAAAACAATTGTCAAGGCCAAGCAACAGAAGATCCTGGTCTCCATCTTTATCATAATCGCCCCAGTACGCACCACCCATACTTACGCCTGGCAAACCGGCATAAATGTCTGTAAAAACCATGTTGCCATCATTCCTGTATATTTTTGTAATGGCCCAGCTGTACGATTCACCGGTTATTACAATATCCAGGTCGCCATCATGATCATAATCACCCAGGTCGATATTGCCTCCCCTGGCGCCTTCAATACCAGCCTCAGCTTCAACGAAACCACCCTTACCGTTGTTCTTGTAAATTTCGGTAATAATTCTTCCGGCAAAGGATTCTCCACTGATGATGAAATCCTGGTCACCATCGTTATCAAGATCACCCCATTTTGCAGAACTAAGTTTTACTGCCGTTATATCTGTCGTAACTTCGACGAAACTATTGTCTCCATCATTCCGGTAAAGTTTACCGATGAGCTTTTTATTATAACTCATTCCGGTCAGGAGTATATCATAATCACCATCACCATCAAAATCAGCCCACTGAGCCGAGCTTAAATATACCGGGGTAAGGGCTACATTTATTTCGGTGAATTTTCCTTTACCTGAATTATTATAAATCTTTGTTACCAGGGTGTTTTTATGGCTTTCCCCTGTTAATAAAATATCCAGATCGCCATCGTTATCATAATCACCCCACTGAACCGAGCCTTCTCTCACGGGGGCCAGATTGGCCTGAACCCGGCTGAAATAGGTTCTGTGGTTTTTGTAAATATCGGATATAAGTTTGCCGTTTGTGCTTTCCCCGGTAATAACAAGGTCTTTGTCGCCGTCATTATCAAAATCACCCCAATCAAGGGCGCTCAGGTAAACCGGGGGAATTCCGGTCCTGATATTGGTAAAAGCCCCCCTGTGATTATTCCGGTATAGTTCTGTTACAATAAATTGTTCGTTACCACTGTACCTATCGCCGGTAATAAAAGCATCCGGATATCCATCAATGCCGTAGTCAACCCAGGCGCCTTTGCCCTGCATAACCTCAACAAAATTAGCATCAACGTAAACAAATGGCTGTGAGCTGGTTAAAAATATTATCAGGAAAAATTGCAATGATAAAATCAGTTTCTTCATAGATATACTGCTGGCTTGTTTTATTTCTAAAACAGTTACAATACTTTTAAGTGACTAATTTATAGCCAAAAAAGAAATATTTATTTCATTCTTAATTTATTTATTAACAAAGATTTGTTTAAGAAATTGATTTTAAGCGTACTTTTGTGAAACAATTAACAATACTTTTTAAATTATGAAACCCACTCATATTGAACATATTGGAATCGCTGTTAAAAGCCTGGATGATGCGATACATTATTATGAAAATGTCATTGGATTAAAATGCTATGCTATTGAAGACGTAAAAGACCAGAAGGTAAAAACTGCATTTTTCAAGGTTGGGGATACCAAAATAGAGCTCCTTGAATCGACCGAACCCGAAGGGCCTATTGGAAAATTTATTGAAAAAAAGGGGGAGGGTATCCATCATATTGCATTCGCAGTAAATAACATTGAGCATGCTTTAAAGGAGACCGAAGAAAAGGGGATAAGGTTGATAGATCCAATACCCAGAAAAGGCGCCGAGGGGCTGGAAATCGCTTTCCTGCACCCAAAATCTACACATGGGGTCTTAACGGAGTTTTGTGAAAACAAAAACAAATAAGTAAAGTTTTATAACTTTACCTGTCATTTATACGGTTTACTTCATGATCATGTTATGCTAACAATTGGAATTGCCGGAGGATCAGGGTCGGGAAAAACAACCGTGGTCAAGAAGATAGTTAATAGCTTACCTGAAAATTCTGTGTCGCTGGTTTATCAGGATGCTTATTACTATGATAACGGCCTTCTTCCGAAAGAAGAAAAGCTGAAGATTAATTTTGACCACCCTTCTTCTATTGAATGGGAGTTGTTGATTGGGCACCTGGATTTACTTCGCCAGGAAAGGAATATTCCGATGCCGGTTTATTCCTATGTTAATTGTGCCAGGTCAAAGGAGATCATTACCGTATTCCCAAAAAAGGTTCTGATAGTTGAGGGTATACTTATCCTTACCAACCAAGAACTCAGGGATAGGTTAGATATCAAGGTCTTTGTTGACGCAGATTCGGATGACAGGCTTACACGTAAAATTCATCGGGATATGGAAGAACGTGGCAGGGGATTGGATGCGGTATTAAGACATTATGAGACTTTTGTAAAACCGATGCATCTTCAATTCATTGAACCATCGAAAAGATATGCTGATATTATTGTTCCGCTTGGCGGCCAGAACCAGGTTGCCATTGACGTGCTTGCAGCAAAAATTAAGATGGACCTGGAAAACAATTAGTGGCTTAATTGCCGGCGCTATAGATATAGGCATTATTCCTGTAGCCTGCATTATCCTGATACCAGTCTGAATAGTTCTCACCTGATGTTTGGGCCCATTCGGCAAACCGAAGATGGGCAGCTGTAATTTCATTCTTTTCAGAAGGATATGCAAAACTTTCGTAAATTTTAATAGCCCAGGGAAGATTATCATCGGTTTTATAATACCTTCCTATGGATGAATTGCTGTTATCGTGGAAAGTTCCAAAGAAAGACGTATCTGCAAGGCTTGTTGGGGCATTGTTGGCAAGGTGTATTTCTTTACCCCTAACCATATCAACGATAATAAAGGGATTGAAATTTGAAATGTTGATATTGTTTTCGGTATATGTATTTGCTGTAAATGACATGGTTATTGTAACTGTGTCGGGAGTCTGGTATGATTCGGCGGGATCGGTATTAACATTGCTTTCTCCCGGATTTTTGGGCATAATGGTCTGGGCGTTTTCAAACACGATAACGGTATTTCTGCTTTGTCCGGCCTCTGTTCCGTTTGCGTTGGTGTTAACATAACCAATATCATGTACATAGCCTGTTACGGTGAGATTGGCCGGTGATACATTGTCGTTTGGAAACTGAAATCCGAATCCATTATCAAGAGAGGCCCCAATGGCTTTGATTATAAATGCACCCTGTATATCAACAACAAAATTGGCGGCATTTGTAACTGTTGTGTATTGAAAATCAACCACAAGGTCATTAAAATCATAGTCTCCGGTTCCAGGCCACAGGTCTTCAAAGGCAAGGGTGCCATAACCGCTGGCAGGGTATAAATTATCATAGGCCCTGGTAAAATCATTGGGATAGTCGTCTTCATCATTAACCACACCATCCCCATCATTATCATTACTGCTACCGCCACCGTCAAGTGTCCATTGTGCTCCATGGATGGTACCGTCATTTTCATTGGATGTCTGATCTTCAACGGCAGATCCCGATCCTTCATCAAAATTCCAGTATCCAACAAGACCATTTTCGCTTCCTGATGGAGGGTTGTTCATATAAGTATTTACCTGCGTTGAGTTCAATGCTATATCCCAGAGGGAAACCTCATCGATATTTCCGTTAAAATAATCGCCCGGGGAGCTATCACCCCAACGACCAATGACCGTTCTCTCTGCATCATCATTAAAACTTTGATAGCTGTTACCTGTAGATTCGAGTGTGCCATCAACATAGAGTTTTCTGTTATTGCCTGATTGAAAAATACCCACAATAAAATGCCATTCATCATCGGTAACATCTGTTGTGCCAACATTTGTTTTTGTGGATCCCTTTCTGGCTTTCATTCCTGCCACTCCATCTTCGTCAGCATCTATATAAATTCCATAATACCTGTTACTTTTCGACGGATCTGCAAGATTCAATATAACCATATCTTCATTAGAATTGCTGAAACCATCTGTTTTGATCCAGGCGGCCAGCGTAAAAGGATATTCTTCAATCAGCTCTTCATCGTCAATGTTTATGTAATCATTGTTTCCGTCAAAAAGCAATGAATAATCATTAGGCTGGGTAAGGTTTTTTAAACCGAAATTATAGGTAACAATGTTTCCTTCAATGGGAATCAAAAATCCATTGATCCTTACTTCTTTTATATAATCGGGTAAATTCAGTGAAACCTCATATTCAACAGGATCGCCGGTATAGTTCCCTTTATGATAAATAATGGTTCTGTCAGTTGATGTTATTTTCAGTGTTCCCTGCTGGGCATTTGAAATAATAAACCGGATGTTGCTTGATGTCTGCCAGTCAAAGCCAGGGTCAACAACAAGCTTATCAATATCTTCAGCAAATTCATTCCCAGGATCTTCCCAACTATGACAGGAGGCCAGAAACAGCAGGGGTAATAAGAGCAGTACAAAGCTTCTCATGATCAAAAGAGTTGATATTTAGTCACTAAAGTGGGATCAACAATCAGACCACTATATTTATTGTGCTAATTATCAATAATTTATAATTTGGTGATGATACAATTAATACAAAATTGGGAATTTTTTTCCGACTTAAGGAAACAAATCATCAGAAATTTTATGAATCATGGAAATTTAATATATTTACTTGAAAATTGATATGCTATGAAAAACAACCTTCGAGTAATTCCTGCCATATGTTTTTCTTTATTTTTATTGATAATATCCTGCAATAGCAGTGATGATCCTCCAGAGCCATCGCCTCAGAACTGGACAACATATACGACAGCACAAGGACTTTCAAGCAATGAGGTTTATGCAGTAATGGTAGACGATAACAACAATCTATGGTGTGGGACAGAATATGGTGTAAGTAAATTCGATGGTAATTCCTGGACCAGGTATAATACCGCTCAGGGATTGATTTATCACAGTGTTCATTGCATGGCGGCAGATGGTGGAAATAATATGTATTTCGGTACTGCACATGGGGCTTCGCGATTTTCGGGCAGCTCATGGACCAGTTTTTCAACCACCAACAGTGGTATAATTTATAATACAATCAGGGGTGTTGCAGTTGACAATAACAACAATACCTGGTTTGCCACCCCTGAAGGGGTATCAGAATTTACAGGAACCGAATGGCATAATTATGTTAAAGAGGGTGATCTCGCGCTTGTAAATAACAGGGTGAGGGCTGTTGCCGTTGATAACAACAACAATAAATGGTTCGGAACCGAATTCGGCATTTCAAAATTTGACGGTACAACCTGGACAACCCATCTTTCAGAATATGCACTCGCCGATTATATCTTCACTATATTCATCGATTCAGGTGGTGACATCTGGTTCGGTACGCTGGGAGGTGTGGTTATGTTTGATGGAAACACCTGGTATTCCTATACCCAGAGTGATGGTTTGATATTTAACCAGGTTTACGGAATAGCCGAAGATAATCAGGGCAATATGTGGTTCGGAACTCTTTATGGCGTTTCCAGGTTTGATGGTGCCGGATTTACTAATTTTACTCGTAACGATGGCCTCGCCGAAAACTATGTTACTTCAGTAGCGGTGGATCAGCAGGGTAATGTGTGGTTTGGAACTATTGGTGGCGGCGTTTCGAAATATACACCTTAGAAATTGGGGGTTGTCGATTGTTGATGTTCAGTGTTCGATTTTAAAGGCCGATCATAATTTTAAACAATCATCAATTGTTAACTGCCTGTTTATTAATCATAATTTAACAAGAATGAAAACCTCTTTTATATTTCTAATTTTTATCCCTGTTATCGTTCAGTCCCAATTCAGGCAAACAACCTGGGACATGGACAAAGAGGGGATAAGAAGTGTGGAGATCTCCGAATTCCTTACAGAAACAGATCAAACCCTGAGTTATAGTACTACTGTTGGTGAATGGAATGCAGTATTAACTTATTACTTTGATAAAGACACTTATTACAAGGCTGGTTATCGATTACAACTTGACATTAAAGACAAAAACCGGTATCTTGCTGAATACAACAAACTTAAAGACATTTTATCTGAAAAATATGGTCCGCCGCTGAATGATAATGATGAGATCTGGATCGATGATAAGCATAAAGATAATTTGCAGATGCGCGGGTTCGCTGTTAGCATTGGCCACCTTAAACTAACAAACACGTTTTCCGGGATCAACCGGAATATGGAGATTGTTCCATTGCTATCGGGAAAAGATTTTAAAATTGAGTTGCGTATCCAATACCTGAATCCCTACTATGTAGTAAAAAAGAATAACGGGGAATTTTAATACCAGGCTTTCTTTTATATTTATTTATCTTCTGTCTTTATTTGCATGTAATAATGTAAATATGACAATTGAATATTTATTTACCTGCCAAATAAACAAAACACCCACTTCACTGATTTTATG